>JBGSRO010000069.1:0-10034 GCA_041737535.1 Pirellulales bacterium
AAGCCGCCCGTTTCGAGAGTTCACCGGTCAAGACCCGGCGTCGGACTTCGGTCCATTGTTCCATCTGAGCGTACACTCCGGTGCCTCCAGTGCGAATTTGGGAAAGCTAGCGGCTACGCCGCCATCTTCCCAAGTTTCACCGACTGCACAGCTGTGCGCTTCACTTTTCAACTGCTGCTCGGCTCCGCCAGGCGCTCTGATTTTCGACCGCTGTTTACAGACGGCCTACTTCCATTCAAAAACGGCGAGGGCGCCAAGTTCGCGGACAAACACCTGTCCCCCACACACAGCGATGTGCGCCCAGGCTTCATCGTCCGTGACTTTACGCTCGCTCAGCACCCGGAATTCGGCTGGGTCGGCAGCGATAAGCAGCAGCGTACCGTTTTCGTCGAGGGCGAGAATCTTGTCACCTTGGTAAACCATGCTCCAATATTTCCCGAATGGTTTGGTCCGCCAAGTTTGTTCGCCCGTGGCGAGATCGATGCAGGCAACACGCTGGTTTCGCAGATGCAGATAGGCGTGGCCGTTGATAACGACAGGGCTCGACATGTAGCCCTGGGCGTTGAGCTTCCACTGCTCGTCGAGTTTCCAGTCGCCACCCCCGGTGTTGACCTGCCATCGCTGCGTCGACCCACTGTGAGCGCTGGTAATTAGCGTGTCGTCGACGACAGTTGGGGTGAGAATGTTCATGCCGCGGAAGGCTTCGATTTCTTGTGACCACAGCACATCGCCAGCATCAAGCGAGATACCTTTCAGCGCGGTACGCGTTTGCACAACGAGTTGCCGGGTACCGCCGAGCGTGGCGATGACCGGCGAACTGAAGGCGCTGCCATCCATGCCGCCACCATCTTCGGCCGTTCGCCAAACGACCTTGCCGGTCAGCTTGTCGAGTTTCACGACACCGCCGCCGGCTTGCACGTAGACAAAGTCGCCGTCGACCAGTGGCGAACAGACGCAGCCAAACGAGGGGACGGGCGAGTCGAACTCTTCAGTGAAATCGATGCGCCAAATCTTGTCACCTTTGTTCGCATCGAAACAGACCAGCACGTCGCGGATGCCGGCGACATAGAGCCGGTCGCCGTCGAGCGCGGGGGTCGCGCGTATCCAGCTACCGTTCGACGCGGCAAAGAAAGGCACTTGCATCGCGCCGGCCCACTCGGCTTGCCACACCTCTTCGCCTGTCTTGCGGTCGAAGGCGTAGACAACTTCGTCTTTGCCGTCGCGGGTAGCGGTTGTGTAAACCAGCTTATCGCCGGCGATTGGTCCCGAGTAGCTTGGGCCGAGCTCTTTTCGCCAACTGAGACTAAGCTGAGACTCGTCGAGCGATTCTGGCCAAACTGGCGTCGCCACTGCTGCGCCGTTGCGAGTTGGGCCGCGCCATTGATTCCAAGTCGCTTCCGACTGTGCCAGTGTCGTGCCACAAATAGCGATGTGGAAAACGAAGATTAGTAGCGGCAACGGCATATTTGTTCGCATCAGGATTGTCCGGTGAGTGGTTGTTGATTATGGATGGAGGTGGTACTTGAGGAATGTATTGCAATCCGCATGATTGCGGTCACTGCGAACGGTGGAAGCGAACTTACTCTGTGCCAAGCACAACGCGGGCGTCGAGCCAATCAGCATGGTCGTTTTGGTCACCCCGCTCGGCGTAGTCGACCAGCAGCACCAGCAGCGGACTACTGGCTACGTCGATATCGACCGGAAGCGGCGTCTCTCCCGAACGGATAATGGGACTCTCGTACGCGAGCGACAACTCGCCCTCGCGAGCGACGTAGACGCGAAACACGACGCTCCCCCCCTGCCCTGCCCCATTGCGATTGGCACTGTCATCAATTGCGACATCAGCCACAAATCGCTCGGTATTTGCCGGCAGTCGGTATGCAAGCCGCGCGGCCGAGTGCATGGCAATTCCCTTTGCGTAGCGATAATTGCCTGCCGCGAGCATTTCGCCCGACAGGTTCTCGTCTCGTGTGTAGGGCCACTCGATGTTGAAATAGGGCGTCTGCTTATAATCGGCCGCTTCGAGGTCGGAGAGGTAAACCAACTGTTTTGGATATCCGACAATGCAAGCAATACTTTCGGTGCTCTTGAGCCTGACGGCCGCTCCGCTGGCCAACGTCACTCTTGCCGTTTTGTCGTCGATTTCGATTTCTTTGCAGCACAGCTTGGTGCCGTCAACTAGCCACACGTCGAAGCGCACGTTACGACGAACGTCGAGCGTTTTGTCAGTTGTCCTATTCGTATGCTCAGCAAGATAAACCAGCGCAATGCGGTCGATTGCAATGGGAAGCGATTCACCATCGACATCAATCACAACATCGGTGCCGCTTACGCCGCGAAACTCGCCGGTGAGCCGATCGCCCGACGCCAGCCAGAGCCGGTCGGTCGTGGCGGGTTTTGCCGCTTCTCGTTTAAGTTTTTGAGTGACTTCGGGTGAAGCAATACTGCGAAGGTGGTCGACGGTGGTTGTAAATTCGCGTAGCTCATTGCCGCGTAACGTCAGGTTTGTCTCGTCAATCAGCAGCGATGGTCGCCCGACCCACAACGGAGCTAGCACGAGTTGCGATCCATCGGTTAGGTTGACCACCGGTCGCCGTTCTCGCTGCGGGGGGTGACCGTAGCGAACGAGTTGATCGAAGGGGACTCGCTGCGGTTGGACGGCGCCGGTCTCGAACAAGAAATCGCCTTGCTCGATTTGCACTAACTTGCCATCGAACCGTTCGCCGGTGGTGAGGACGATTTCGTCGGCCGGCAGCAATCTCGCATTGAACAGCGAGACAACGATGGCGATCGACGCAGCGACACGAATTGGCGATAGCGACGGCAAGACATTACCGCTGAAAAATGGGGAGAGCGTTGTTGGGTATCTGCAAGATGATACAGGCCATCGCAGTTGCATACTCGGGGGCGACACCATCGGCCCAAGCGCCCCCGGCACCCTGGGTCGTGATTAGCGAGTCGCGTATGCCCCGATACCACGTCTGCCAGCGGTCGCCCCCGGCGTGCCACATGGCTTGCACGCCATAATACTGGCCATAGTAGTAGTGCGACTGGTTGCTGAGCTGGCCCGGCCGCGGTTCAAAGCGGGCGAGATAGGCGAGTCCACGGTCGATCTCACGCCCCTTGTAGATGCCCGCGCTATAGAGGGCAACGACACCGGCTGCCGAACGGGGGAACATACTGCTCCGTTGGTTGAGCATGTAGCTAAAACCGCCGTCGGGGTTCTGACATTTGCGCACGTATGCGATGCAGGCATCGACCGTTTCGTTAGGGACTTCGATGCCTGCATTCCGCGCAGCGCGCAGTGCCATAATTTGGCAGATCGTCACCGACAAGTCGGCATCGAGTGGCTGAGGCTGATAGCGCCAGCCCCCTTCGCTGTTTTGTGACTTGACGATGACGCCGACCGCGCGGGCGAGCGCGTCGCGAAGGTCGTCGCGATCGGTCATGCCGTAGACTTCGGCCAAGAAGAGCGTGGCAAAACCGTGCCCATACATGGGTCCGTGAGTCGCTCCGTTGGCGGGCGAGATAAATCCGTTCGCTTGAGTATTGGCAACGAGATAGTCGATCGAACGATTGAGTTGGTCGCCAAAGGGACCACGGCCGGGCGAGCTGCCGCTGCTGAGCATGGCCATGCCACCGAGCGCGACCACCGCTGGATTTCCCCCCATGTTGCTCGATGCGAAGCTGCCATCGTCTCGTTGACGCAGGGCCAGAAACGCGAGCCCCTTTTCGATGGCTTGTTCGGCCGGCTGCATGAGCTCGGCGGCCGTTTGCTCGGCATCGAGTTCTTGGCCAAGAACTCGCGATGCACTCAAGCTGCACGACAAGGCAATCGAGGCGAAGGCAAGAATTTTTCGTGTGAAAGCCATTGCGCTGGACGTCACTGTTTCAGACAGGAAAGGCAAGACGCTACTTGTCGGGTTCCGCGAGCTGCTTGAAGTAGGCTTCGATGTCGTCGCGATACTCGGGCAAGAACTCGCTGGCTGACGACTGGAGCATTTGTTGCCGCATACGCTCGGGAAGCTGCCCCCACACGGCTTTGAGCAACTGTTGTGGATTGGTGGCAGCGGTGGCTTTGCCTGCCTCGCCCCCCTGCGGCTGCGAGGGAGATTGTTGTTGAGCCTGGCCTTCGGCTTGCTGGCTTTGGGCTTGCTGGCTCTGGCTGGGCTGCTGGCTGTCGGGCGAGCCATTTGGTTTTGGTTGCTGGCCTGGCGATGGTTTGCTGCCGGGCTTTGGCGTCGACTTGGCCGTTTGCTGCTCCGAGTTGTTCGGCTTACTGCACTGCCCCCCTTTGCAGTCCTTGCACTCTGCTTCGAGCTTGGTGATGAGCTTGTCGAGCTCGTCGATAACTTCGCCTTGCAACGCTTTAGTCTTGCCGGAGATATCTTGCCGATCGATCAGTGATTCGGCGGCACGCATCTTCGATTCGACAATCGCTAGCGGATTGTCGCTCGATGGCTGACCGACGTCGTCACCAACTTTGCCGCCGTCTGGATGATTGAATGAACGGCGCAATTCGTCGAGATCCGGAAGTTCTTGCTGCGGTTCTTCCGTTGGGACTAATTGCTCGAGCAGGTCGTCGCCCAAAAGGTCGGAACCCAAATCTTCGACGACGCGAGGCGGAGCCGCAGCACAATAAGCAAGCGGCAGCGTGAGCAAGATCAAAGCAAGCAGCATTCGCATATCGATTAACCTACGAGAGTGTGTTTCGATTGTCTTCCGAATTGTAGCACCTTCGAATCCAAAAGTCTTCTACAAATCGGGCCCGCCCGATTCGGGGCTGCCGCGACGCTGCAGCATTTCGCCAATCAGGTCGGCGAGACGGCTTTGTTCGCGCGCGAGTTGATCGGCTAGTTGAGCCTCGGCGGAGGTTGGCTCAGGCATGGCGGCCAAGTCGGCTTCGACCCCGCGGGTACGGCCGTTTAATTCGACTTGCAGCCACCTCACCATTTTGACCTCGGCCAGTTCGATCGTCGGTGGTGGCTTCTGCTCGCCTTGGTCGCCGTCGCCGGGCGGCGAGTCTTGGGGCTCGCTCTCTTCGTCGTCATTGGCGGGGGGCGTGGGCGCGAGCACGTCAGCCACTTGTTGCATGCGTGTCAACGCTGCCAACTCAGCATTCTGCGTGGTGCGGCCCGGATCATTCTCGGCAAGCAAGTCGGCCGCCCGCTGCATGTCGTCAGCCGCGCCTGCGAGCGCGAGCTGAAAGACTTGTCTTGCTTCGACATTGTTGATGGCAACACGCAGTTCGCTAGCGACTTGCGTTTGCAACTCGGCTGTCACTTGCAACGCCGCTGTGAGTTGATCGGCGAACTCTCCATCGTTGGGCATTTCTCGCTCGTGCATCAACGTCCGCTCTAAAATTGTCTTCTGAATTGGGATCAGCTTGCCAAGTTCGGCGGCAAGCCGCTCGAGCGCCCGCTGTTCGCGTTCTTGTTCGAGCTGGGCGAGTCGGTTCTCGAGCTGTTCGCGGGCTTCGTCAAGTTTCTCTTGCGCTTGTTGTTCGGGCGCCGGCTGATCTTGCGGTGGTTCCCCTTCCATCTTATTGCCGGCGGCTTGGGCACTGTCGCCTGCTTGGGGAGCTGTGAGTCGACGCAACTCGCGCGCGAGGCGTTGCATGCGATTGGCGAGGTTGTCTCGCTCCGCTTGCTTCGGTTGACCATCGGGGAGTTTGGCGTTTTGGGCCGTATCGTTCTTGAGTTCCGACAAGTCACGCGCAGCCTGTTTGAGTGCTTCGGCAAGCTGGGCCGGATCGGTCGGCGTAAGGGCGCGAAGGCGGTCGACCATGTTTTGTAAGTCGTCTGCCACCGCTTCTTGCTGTTCGCTGGCACGCGATGTCTGCCCGTCGCCGAGTTGCCGTGCGGCGTCGCTCATCACGCGAGCAATTTCACGGTCGGCTGCTTCGCCGACGGCGTCGTCAATACGGTCGCGCATGTCGCCCGACATTTCTTGCCGCTCGGCTAGACTCTTCAGGCCTTGTTCGACTCGGCGAAACCGCCGCGCAAGTTCGTTTTGATCGGCAGCAAGTTGCTCGGCCGCCGCTGGCAATGCCGGGTCGTCTGTCCGCTCGCTCATGCTCCGTTTGGCCAAGTCCTTCGCGCGTGCCGCAAGTTCCCGCTGGGAACTTGCTAGGTTGGCAAGCTCGCGTAAGAACTGTTCGGTGTCGCCCCATTGCTGGAGACCGTCCAGCAGCCGTTCGAGTGCTTCGATGACTTCCTGCTGTCTGGCATCGATCAGCGCAAGCGCGGTGATTGCGGGCAAGTTGTCGACATGGGCACTCGCGATAATCTGCTCGAAATCGGATCGCGTATCGGTCAGCTTCTGCTGAATATCAGGCAACTGCTTCCGCAGTAGGACAGCGACCGTGTCGACGATCAGCAAGAGCTGCCCGTCGATCGGGCCGGAGTCGAAACGATTGTTCGCGATTCGCAAGCGCAGTTCAGCGGCCCTTGCCGCGACACCGAGCGGTTTGTCTCCGAGCAGCGAAGCGACTTGCTGTTGCTGGTTGGTGGCGGCGATCAGCACGTCGAGCTGTGGTCGCTCGACTGGCGATTCGGGCGAAAGTTTACTGGCGAGCCGACTCGTTTGCTCGCGAGCCGATCGTTGCGTTTCGAGCGCGCGGAGCAATTCATTCAACAGCGACTCTTGTTCGTTCGCGATTAAGCTGGCGAACTCATCGTCCGTGACGATCGTCACGGCGAGCGGTCGATCGGTGTGAGATTTCTGTCCCCCGTAGTCGGTCGCAGTCGCAGTGATCTTGAACTGCGTTCCGGGGGGCAATTCAAGCGATTCAAGATCGATTTGGCCTTCGACAACGAGTGGCTCGGCAACTGCAACTGAGAAGTTCGCTTTTGCCGGGGGATTTGATCCGTTATCGTACAACGTTACCGAAGTGACTGCCGTCGCGTTCTGGTCGCCACCGAGCGGCACGACATCAACTGCGACCGTTTGCACCGCCAGATCGTCGCTGGCCGTGAGCGCGAGGGGCACAATCGCTCGCGTCGTGGCAAGTTGCTCGCGTTCGTCAGTCTGCCAAGCGACAGTCGGCGACACGTCGGCGACGACCTCGTAGTTGTAGGACGACGTTTCGCCGGTGAGCCCGGCTGCGTTCGTCATCGCAACGCGATATGTCGTTGGCTTTTCCGTTGCCTTCGCAATCCAATCTTCAAGCGAAACGCCTAGTCTGCCAGCTGTGCTTACTCCGATGTCTATCGCCGGCGGCGAGTCGGTATCGAATAAGATTCGTGCCGTGGTAACTGGCTCGCTGGTGGTTCCAGACCATTCGATTTGTGAACCGGCTAGTACGCGAAGTTGTCGCTCGGCGGTCGTTTCGGCGATACCGCTGTAGGCGGGCGCGACAATACGAAAACGGCTCTTGGTGAGTCGTGGCGGGTCGACGACCTCGACTTCGTGCCATCGCATCGTATGGTCGTCTCCACCAACTGCGCGGATGTTGAAGCTGCGCTGCACGTTTTGTCGTCGCGCGAGCAACCGATCGCCTACGCGTGCGGCCGGCATGCGGTCGATGGTGCGGCGACCATCGGTTTCGTAACGAAATTCGAGTTCCGTATCGGGCGGCACGTCGCCGGTGATATTGACCAATTCAACCTCGAAATCGTCGCCTCGCGCCACAAGTGTTGGCAACTCAATCAATTCAAGATGATCGCTGCGTGGCCAGGCCGCGTTGCCCCAGGGTGCCGCTAGCCGAAGGGCGGCAGTTGCCACCAGCGAAGGAGCCGTCACGAGCAGCACCAGTCCGACGACGAGCGTTGGCACGAGAAGTTGCCATGCCCAACGTTCTTCGGGCAACTCGAGCGCAGTCGCCAGAGGTAACGTTTCGCTGTCGGCAGTCGCTTCGCCAATCACGCGGCGACGCAGTTCGTCGGAACCGGCCCGCGGATCTCCTTCGCCCTGCCCCAGGAACGCGATCGCGCTCGCCAAGCGGTCTCCCATTTCGGGAAACGACCGCTCAACTTGCCGCGCAATTCCAAACGAAGTGTGCCGACGCAAGCGAACCCGACGCCAGGCGAAGACGCACACGGCAACCATCGACGCCGTCACGCCAAACGACAACAACGTCCGCAGTCCTAAGTCGCGAAACCTTACCAGATAATCGAGCAACCCACCGACGAAAATCGTTAGCAGTACGACAGCGATCGCAGCCGCGACGAACGTGGTCGTCACGCGACGATTCCACGTTGTGGCGAGTTGTTCGAGCTTTTCGGCGAGCGGGTGTGGCATTTAGGTTTGTCGTGATCTCGATGTCATTCTTTTAGCAAATGTCGCCAAGACTTTCGCTACATCCTGTTTACAGCATGGCCTTTCGCTTCCGCAAAATCCACTCCGTCGAAAGACACGCCGTCAGCAGCGCTAGCATCCACCACTTGTTCCACAGTTCGACCGGTGGTGCCGCTTCGCGGGCGATGGCGTCACCCGCAGGCAAATCGGCGAGCAACGAGCCGGCTTCGGCCAAATCGTAGTACTTGCCAAGAGTGGTTGCCGCCGCGGCCCGCAGTGCGTCGCGGTTGAGCGTGATATCCGACAACTCGCCGGGCGGCTGGTCGACGCGAAACTCAATCGCCGAGGGTGCAGGCGTGAGCGATGGTTCGATCAAAAACCCACGATAGTTGCCCGGTGGCAAATCACTTAGCTGTGCCGTGTAGCGGCCCGACGCTGCTTGCCGCTCGAGCGCCACCCGGCGGTTGGCTTGGCCGGGTGACTCGATGGAAACAACAGCCACTTCACCGGTCAATTTGCTGGCACTTGCGCCACTCGCGCGCAGCGATACGCGAACGACGTCGCCCGGCTCATATTCTTTGCGATCGACTTCGAGCCGCGCCCCGGCGGCATCTTCGAGCATTTTGCCGCGCGCGAGCATGCGCAGCGTCTGCCCCCAGTAGCGGGCGAAGAAGACATCGCCCACGCGAAGTCGCCAACGCCACGTATCGTCGATGGCGTGAAACCAGACCCGGCCGGCTCCGTAATATTGAGTGGCAACAATTGGTATCGCGGCACCGCTGGCCGCGCGCTTCGTCGGATGCACAGCCAACACCTGAGCGGCTGGCTTTGCCGGTCCCGCCTCGGCAAACCAATAGTGCGGAGCGAGCCGCGCCCAAATCGAATTTGACTCGTTGCGCTTTGGGGCGAGCTTCAAGTTGGCCAACTGCTCAGCGAGGTCGGTCCACTGGGGTCTGAAACCTTCGTCGACCACACCGCCGCCAAAGCCGGTGATGTTGATTGGGGCAAGCCGGGCAATGTTTTCGTTCTGGCGATAGTCCCAAGGAAAGTACCGCGTCCCGGCAACGAGCAGCAGTCCGCCGCCCCGCTCGCTAACCATCGTTTCGAGACTCTGCCAAACGAGCGGCGGCAACAGCGTCGGGTCGAGGTCGATCAGCACGACCACATCGAACTCGGCGAACTGTGCTTCCGATAGGGGCAGCTGTGCGATGGCCGTGCGATCTTGCTGGGCGTAGTCGAGGTCAGCTTCTTGTAAATAGGTGGCAGTCGCGAACTTGGTGTCGCGATCGAGCACCGACTTCAAATAACGAAACTCGTAACTCGGATAGCCAGCCGCGATGAGCACCCTGACCGGTTCGTCGGTGACACGAACCGTGAGCTCGGCCGCGTTGTTATCCTTAACTTCTTCATCGGTAAGTGGAGTGACGTCGAGTCGCGCGTTGAGCTCGCCCAAACTCTTTGGCTCAAATACGAGCATCACTCGCTCGGAAAAGTTGTCGCCCTTGATGTCGACGGTTTGCTCCGCGAGCGAATCGCCCGTAGCCGTGTCGATCAATTTGACCTGCGCGGTACGTCCGGCCAAGTTGGTCGCTTCAATGGTCGCTTGGACCGTGGCCAAGTCGTCGGCGAACATGACCGTTTCAAAAACGACCTCGCCGATCGCGATATCGGGCTTCGCGTCAGCGCTGCCTATGCCAACGAGGTACAAAGGCACTCCCCGCCGTCGCGCGAAGGCGGCCGCTTGGTCAACTGATCTCCCCACCGTCGCACGGCCATCGGTGAAGGCGATGATCGCC
>JBGSRO010000070.1:0-23489 GCA_041737535.1 Pirellulales bacterium
TGCTCGCCACGCTCCGCAGGCAAAGCGCTCGACAAAAGATTTTATCATTAGCCCTACGGGGACCAGGGTCGCGGAAAATAAAACAACTCCTGGAAAACGTCGTCGGATTGGCCGCGTAAAACTGCAAAACTCGAACTAAGGCAAGCGGCTGATGAAAACGTACCAAAAGACAAGCACGACGCGCAAGCGAGTGAGCCTTGAACTCACTTGCTGGCACCGCGTGCTGGCGTAGTCTTAGCGGCCGATCGCTGAAGTTCCCGCCTGCATGGGAATCGCACCGTCAGTCAATGGAGAATCAAACGGCGTTAACCTCGGCGGAATCACGTCTGGCTCGAGCCGCCAAATCAACCGTCCGTCGTAGTGGTCGATCAACTGCGAAACTTCGTCGCGGTCCCCCAGTCGCGCCCAAATGACGGGTGCCGATTCTAGGTCAGCATCGTTGTAAACCCACTCCTGCGGCGTGTGATGATTGTCGGCGTAGTCGACGATGACAAGGTGTCGCTGGCCACTGTCGCGGAGCATTTCGTTCAGCTCGGCCCTGCGATGTTGCCAGTCATTAGTCCCTTTGCGCAAGTGCATGGAAACGCTCCCTCCGAAAACCAGCGAGTGTAACAGCACCAACAGCGAAGCAACCGGCACCCAGCGACGGTCGCAGGTTCGCTGATGCAACCAAACGCGCGGTGCGGCGTGAACGTTACGCAGTCCCCAGCCAATCACGACCAGCACCAAACAAGCCGACGGGGCGAGGTAGTGAGGCCAACTCCAAATGGTGAGCATCGACGCGGCCCAACCGATGGCGAGCGCCCCGAAAGCGACCCAGATTTTCCGACCCCGCCACACGGGCAATAGCAACAGGGGCATCGCCAGCGGTGCGGTCATAAAGAACTGAGCGTTGACGGCGCTCATCTTGCGCTTGAGCGCGACAAATTCGCCGAGCGTGTCTTGTTGCTCGTACCAATCCATCGCCCACTCGCGGTGGAACCGCTCGATCACCGCGTGCCGATAGGTCCGATCGGTGGTGGGCGATTGCCCGACGAAATTGGGGCTCATCGCGTAGGTTTCTTCATGCACCATGTAGGGCAAACGCAAGGGGCTGCCGGTCACTGCGTTGTTGTAAATGCCTATCAGCGTTATTGCTGGAAGCATTACGCAAACCTGTGGCAAAAGCACGCGAAAACAGAAGGCTTGTAAGTCGGGCCAAGCGGTTCGTGACCACCAAACGAGCAAACTTACAACGGCAACGACGACGGTGACCAACCCTTCATAGGGCCGCGAAATGGCGAGCATCGCCGTTCCGACCGCCATCACGGCAGCAGCCGAGCGCGAAGGTTCTCGGGCGAGCCTCGGCACCGCGCCCCACACCAGCGCACCCGCAGCGAAGCCAGCGGCTCCGCCCCAGAGCGATTGGCCCCAGAGCAGTTGAATCGATGGGTGAAGTACCAGCACAATTGCCGTCAGATCGGCCCACCGTCGCGGCATCCAACCCAACAACATCCAATAGCAACAGGCCGTCGCGACCGCCTGCATAAGCCACACGCCGGCGATGGGATCGCCCCCCGCGACTTGCCCAATTGCTAGGAACATGCCCGGTAGGGGCGGGTACTTCGAGGCGTAACTCGGTTCGAAGATGATGTGAAACGACTCGAAGCGAGCCCAGCACTCGGGGGTTGGGTTGGTGAGCCGACCATGCGCGAACGTATCGCCAGCGAGTAAATAGCTGAATTCATCGTGAACGCTCGGCACCGGCGGACGAACCGTGCTGATGAGCGCGCCCAGAGCAAAGGTCGCTAGCGACAAGAGCAAACCGACCACCACCGGCGATAAACGACGCAGTAGCTGCACGACGGACTAAACCTCCGCCGACTCTTGATGAGTCGGTGTCGTGATGGGTGCTTCGAACGCCTGTGGCACTCGCAGCCGCGCGGCAAAGTGCAATCCGCGTTCAAACAAGATTGACGCGGGCCACGGATAGAGCCCCAGATGATCGACGCGCTCGTCGATTTCCAGGTTCCACCGTTGCCAAAGTTCGCGCCACTCGGCGGGGCTCAAATAGTTGTAAGGGAGCGAAACGCCATGCCGATGATTGCCTACCCAGTCCATGAATCGCAGCGTTTTGCTGGCGGCAAATCCCGCGAGTTTATGGTCTTTGATGACGACCGCCTGCCGGGCAACGCGGACCGCTTCGCCCATGAGCGCGTCAATGTCGTCGGCATGATGGAGCACATCGACAAACATCACCGCATCGAACGAATTCTTCTCAAACGGCAAATTCTGCCCGTCGAATAGTTCGACCGGAATCGCCGTGTCGTCGCGGACCAACACATCGACCCCGGTAAAGGTCACATCTTTACGCAGCTCGCCCAACCGCTGGGCGATCTGTCCGTCTCCACAACCGACATCGAGTACCGTTGCGTTTTCGGGCAGCAGCAAAGCCAAGTGCCAACCGAGCACGTCGACTCGACGGCCAGCCACCCGGTGTTCGTGGATGTGATCGATCAGGCTCATCGCCGGGCCATCCGCAAGATGCTTAGAAAAAAGCTGGAAAAGAAGGCTTGCGTTCCCAGGGCCACCAGTGTGACGCCGGGAATGACGTGACGCATAGTGATAGCATAGTCGAGCGGTCCGAAACCGGCACCCCACCAACGGGCGGTCGTTGCGGCCAACATCAACGTGCCAGCGGTGGCCATCACGCCGCCGACAACAAGCCCTCGCTCCAGCGTCACCGTGCGGCGGAACCAATTCATTGTTCGGCTTTCAGGAACCAGCCGTTCGGTGATCGCAAACGTCTTGGCAAACAGGGCAAGTTGACCCAACTGCGCGCCGATCAGCAAAGCCAGACTCGCCACCAATAGCGTGTGCGCTCCGAGCGTAACGCCGGCGATCGTCGTTCCGGGAATCGCGAGTGCGTAACCGGCGGCACCGGCGAACAAGAGCAACATGCCCGGCGCGAGAAACAGCCACCTTGGGCTGTACATCAAAAAGAACCGTAGCGTCCGCCAACCATCGCGAAAGGTTCGCAGGTGGGGCGCATGGGCTTTGCGACCATCGGGGTGCAAAGTTGTGGGCACCTCGGCAATGTCGGCACCCATGAGGCTGCTCTTGATGATCATCTCGGTGGCGAATTCCATGCCGGTCGATCGCAGTTCGAGCGAATCGTAAAACTCTCGCGTGAAGCCACGCAGTCCGCAGTAGATATCGTGAATCGGCACACCGAACATGTGGCGTGCCATCCAGCTAAACATGGGGTTCCCCCACCAGCGATGCAGCACCGGCATCGCCCCGGGCAGCACGCGCCCGCCACCCGACGGCAAGCGGCAACCCTGCACCAAGTCGTGTCCTTCTCGCAAGGCAGCGACGAACTTTGGTATTTCTAGAAAGTCATAACTATCGTCGGCGTCGCCCATGATGACAAACTTGCCGCGTGCGGTCGCGATGCCCCCCATCAGCGCGCTGCCATAGCCCTTGTCGGTTACCCGTTCGACGCGAGCCCCCATCCCCTCGGCGATTTCGATGCTGCCATCGGTACTACCGTTGTCGGCGACGACAACTTCGCCCTCGATGCTGGCGGTGCGCATTGCCGTTTGAGCTTTATCGATGCAAGTCGCCAGCGTGTCGGCTTCGTTCAGGCAGGGCATCACGACGGTCAATTCGCAGGGCGCGACCGTCGCTGGCCGATCGGATGCAAGGCCCTTTGCGTCGTCGAGGTAACCGGCAATCGCCCGCTCGGCCTGCTGAAATCGCGCGAGCATTTCGGCTTCGCGCGGGGCCGCGCTGTGTTGTATTTTATCGAACGGAGTGGATGAGGACATCGATGTCTCGCCGGGCCGCAGGAACGAGTGCTGGAGCGGCCCCACCACCGAGACCCGACAAACGTACCGCGCAGCCCGGGCAAGTCAAATTGGGATAATCGGCATCATCGGCATCATCGGCAGAACGATTTGACAATCTCGCGGCTTCGGAATGAATCAAGAATAACTTGGTAGGTTTGCGAAATTGGCATCGATCACCTAGCGAACATCATTCCCGCGCAGGCGGGAATCTAGATGGAAAGTGTCGCGCCTGGATTCCCGCCTGCGAGGTTGTGAAAAAATGGGACTGGCTCCGCACCTAACCTGAGTACGCGCGACGCAGCGGTTCAAAGTGCGGTGCCTGTCCCACTTTTTCACAACATGATCCGCGAGTGCAAAGTGAATAAATGGGACAGGCACTACGGATGATGCCACTTGGCGGGCCAAAGCCAATGCGCCGTAGAGCCAGTCCCATTTATTCACAGCCTCTGTGCGGGAATGACGGAAACGTGCAGTTGTTTTTGATCCATTCCTTGGGTTCACTCGAAACGTTGACCACCTTTCCATGACGCTGTGCGGCGGCTCCAGAGGCGAGCGATGGCGTCGACGACAGACTGCCGTTCGTTGACAACAGCGTCTTCTTGTTCCGCGTCGACGATGACAGCGCGGTCGTGCGAGTGCTAAATTTTTTGGCACGGTAGTTCGGACCAATAAGGATTCGGGATTTAATAGGGACATCAAGGTCGTCGTTTACCGCGTTGCGAATCCGCACTGGCCCCCGGCAGCGATGTAGGCCACAATATCGGTTCAAGAATAAGTTCGCACGCATCGCGAGAGTTGACCCATGCCGACGCCGGCCGACGAAGAAGTGATCGAAATCGACCTCAAGACTCCTTGGAAAGCGGCGCTGCTCGCGTTTCTCATTCCCGGTGCCGGCCATATTTATCAGGGGCGGACCGGCAAGGGAATTTTGTTCGCCGTTTGCATTCTTAGCACATTCTTTTACGGGCTCTACCTCGGTGGTGGCCGGGTCGTCTATGCATCGACCACCAATCCGATTGCCAACCCCGGCAAGTTCATCGAGCGCTGGCAATACGCGTGCCAAGCGGCGGTCGGGTTGCCGGCATTTCCCGCTTACATGCAGGCGTGGCGAGTCGAGTTGGGCGAAGAGCCCCTCTTTAGCGACAACTTCCAGCGGCCGCCTTTCACGCCCACCGACATCGACCGAATCTATCGAACCGACAAAAAAATAGAAGCGGCTCGCTCGCGCCATTTAACCACAACGCTCCCCACCAAGACTGCCGATGGCGCACCCCAGGTCGTCTATCACGCTAACGAGAGCGCGCGATGGCAATACGAACACGCGTTTTATTTTGAACTCGGAACGATCTACACGGTCATTGCTGGGCTGCTAAATGTGCTCGCCATCTACGATGCTCATTCGGGTCCGGTGCTTGCCGAAAAAAATGACGACAAACGGGAAGAATGACATATTTTCCGTCATTCCCGCGCGGGCGGGAATCCAGACGCTGCGGTAAATCACTAGGTTCCCGCCTGCGCGGGAATGACAATCGGCTCTTGAACATTCGATGACGCAAGAGCACTCGCATCAACCAGATCGCAAGACCATGTTCCCACTCCACTTATTGACCACGATCCTGCCGCTGGCTGAAGTCAATCGCTTGTGGTATTCGCTCCCGCTGCTCGTCAGCATCAGTCTCGTCTACTCGGCGACACGTCATGAGAGGATGGCCCCCATCCTTAAGAGTGCCGCCTGGTTCGCTTTCTGGACCATCGTCGTCATGGTCGGCGTCGGTATCTTGCTGCAAGTCATGCTGTCGTTCATCGGGTAAGAGTGGGCAGCGGGCAATGGACATCACGTTACCGCTGAGCTTCCCGAAGCGAATCTGGCTGAAAACTGCCGCTGCTAACCTTTGAGCCCCGTGGTGGCGATTCCTCGCAGGAACGTTCGCTGCGTGAAGAAAAACAGCACTACGATCGGTAGCGTGAACAACACGGCGGCCGCCATCAACTGGTGTTGCTCACTGCTATGGCTGCTGACGAATTGTTCGAGTCCATAGGCGAGTGGAAACTTCTCGGGATCGGCAAGGTAAAGCAGTGGGCCACCATAGTCGTTCCAAGCGGCAATGAACTGAAAGAGCGCGACCGTCGCCAGTGCGGGGGTCGCAAGCGGCAGCACGATGCGCCAAAAGATGGCCAACTCGCTGCAACCATCGATCCGCGCCGCTTCGGTCAGTTCCCTCGGCACCGAACGGAAGAACTGTCTGAGCAAGAAGATATAGAACGCATCGCCAAAAAACGTCGGCAACACCAGTGCCGTCAGCGTGTTGTAGAGTCCCAGCTCTTTGATGAGCAAGAACTTCGGAATCATCGTCACCTGCCAAGGTAACAGCAGCGTGGCGATCACCAGCCCAAAAACGACATCGCGACCAGGCCAATCGAGCCGCGCGAACGCATACGCAGCCAGCGAACAACTCACTAGCGTCCCCACGACGCTTCCCATGCACAACACCAGCGTGTTGGCCAGGCACCGCCAAAATGGCAAGACACTGGTCGCTTCCGCGTAGTTGTGCCAAGCGAATTCGCGAGGCCAAAACGATGTTGGCTCAGCCACCATTTGGCTCGCACTCTTGAGCGACGTACCGACCATCACCATCAGCGGCGCGATCATCACCGCTGAGATAAGCAGCATCGGTATATGCTTCGCGAATGGCTCGGCGAGTCTCCGCATTATTGTTGGCTCTCTCTGTTCGCTGCGTTGGCTTCCACGGCACGCAACCGGTCGCGAATACGCCGTGCCGCGAGTTCGAGTCGCGTTTGTGGATCGGCACCTCGGTACATGACATCCTGCCCCGCGTCGCGCATTTCACGATCATAGAGCGACGCCACCGGCAGCGGCGGAATCGGCCGCTGCTCGGGGCTCTTGGCAAGCTCGACAAAGGGTTGCATCAAGGGATGTGCGGCGAGGTAGTCTTGGAACTCGGCTCGTTCGGCGACTCGCGCGCTCACCGGTATCCAGCCACCAGCGGCGCAAGCTCGCGCGGCTTCGCCTTCGTACCCGCCAAAACCGGCCCAAAACTTCGCGAACTCCCACGCTCCGTCGGGACACTTCGCACCGCGTGGAACGATAAAAAAGTTGCCGTTCACCCACCCGGCGTTCTCACGACCTTCGGGTGGCTTGGGGAGCGGAACCACACCAAACTCATCGGCCACCCTGCCATCAGCGGCGCGTGAAGCGGCGTATTGCTCGATGTCGCGCACCCGCCACTGGCCATCCATGATCGCCGCATAGCGTCGGTCTTGCAGCAACGGAAATGCCGCTCCGCTCAGCGACTGGTCGCCACTCCGAAACGCCGCCACCCGGCTCGCGCCATAGCGATCGCGATAGCTGGCCATCCAGGTGAGTGCGACGACAACGTTGGGGTCGTCGCACGTGATGCGTGCGTCAACACTGAGCGCCGACGGGTCGTAAAATTCGCCACCGAACACGGTTCCCCACGCCCACAGTCGCCGAGGGTCGGGCAGATAGCCGACTCGCGCGAGAGGGCCGCTTGCGTTGGGCGGAGCGATGGTCTCCGCCAAAAAATCGAGCTCAGCAATCGTCGTGGGGGGCTCAATATCGTACTCGGCGAGCAGCGTTCGATTGACATAGAGCGCGCGAATGTCGAGCCCATTGGGGAGCGCAAAGAGTCGGTCGTTGTAACTCGCCAGCGCGCGGGCCGATGGATAGAGCCACTGGCTCAGCTCGGCGACTTCTTCACTCGTTGCTAGTTCAGCGAGCGGCACGATGACGCCGCGATGAGCCCAGTCGGCGACCACCGGATCGTCTTGATTGAGCAGATCAGGCGGATCGCCACCCGCGACACTCAGAAAAAACTTGAGGTCGAGATTATTTCCCGGCATTGCTACCGCGCGAACCCGATAGTCGGGCGACTGGGCATTGAACCTCGCGACGATCTCCTCGACCACCGGCCGGTCTTTGCCACCCCAGAAATGCCAGAAGATGACTTCCTGGCGTGAGTCGTTTCCTTGCTCGCTGCAACCGCTCGCAAATAGCAAAAATACGACGCAGAGACGCAAAGACGCCGAGAATCGCGAAGAAGAAAAGAGTTTGGTAACGAATGCGTCAACCAATTCGACAAGCTCCTGAATCCATTGCAGCGGTGAGCCCAAGCCCTCTGCATTTCTCTGCGCCTCTGCGTCATTGCGTCGAAAAACACAACTCATCATTTCTAAGCCCCCTGATAATGCACCCAGTGCCGAGCGGTTCGGAACAGCCATGCTGTAACCGCTAGCACGACGACCAACAGCGTCCACGCCATCGCTGATGCATAGCCCATTTCGAGATCGCGATAGGCGGCCAGAAACAAGTGTAACGACAACATCAGCGACGCCCCCGCCGGGTCGCCGCGACCGTCACTCACCAGATAGACCTCGGTGAATGACTGCACGCTCTTAATCATCCCCATCACGAGGTTGAACAGAATTACCGGCGAGAGCAGCGGGAGCGTCAGCGTCCAAAACCGCCGGAACGGACCGGCCCCATCGATGCGCGCCGCTTCATGCAGCGCCTCGGGAATGTCGCCGATTGCGGCCAAATAAATCACGACGAAGTTGCCGACCCCCCACAGCGTCATCAGCACGAGAGCGTCTTTTGATCCAGCAATCGAACCGCTCGCGTCGCCTGGCCACGAAGCGGGACTGAGCGCTTCGCTCGTGCTCTTAAGCCAAAATTGAGTGGGAAAGCCGAGCCAATCGTGCAGCACAATGGTCACTAGTCCCGACTGGGGATCAAGCAGCCACATCCACACAACCGCCACCGCCACCGTCGGCACAATCGATGGCAAAAACCAGAGTGTCCGGTAAATCGCGGCACCACGCAGTCGCTGCGACAGCAGCGCCGCCAGCCCGACGCCCATCGCAATCGACAATGGAACACTCACCGCAGCGTAATAAAACGTGTTCCAGAGCGCCTGCCCAAAGCCATCGCCCTCGGCCAGCTCGCGTGCCAGCCGATGGTAGTTGTCGAGCCCCACCCAGCGGGGCGACGTGAGCAGGTCGAAGTCGCAAAAGCTCCAGTAGAGAGTTGCGGCAAATGGCCAAGCAAAAAACGCTAAGAAGCCCACGATCCACGGGAGCAAGAACAGTGCGGCGGTCGAAAGCTGGCGAATCGGTGGCATAGCGGTAGTGTAGCGAACCTCGCCAACATTTTCGGTTGCCAAGGTGACTACGGTCACCCCGTTGGTGATGCGAGTCAGCGCGACGCGCGCATGTCAGCTATTGGTACGTGCCTACCACAACCACACCCGCTACTGTCTCAAAGTTTTGGGCTACGGCACGAAGTCGGCGCGAGCATGGACTTGTTTGGCTTACCGGGCTACTCCTGGCTGCGCCACACGATGGCTTGACCGTCGAGCGACGTGCTGACCACAAAGCCCCCGGGCGAAACGCTGAGACCGGTGACTTCGTCGGTGTGCTCGTCGAGCGTGAGTAGCTCGCGGGGAGTTAATGGCGATGCCTTTTCAGTCGTTTCGTCTCTTGCCACCAGGTCAACTAAAAGCGAGTCGGCCGTCCAGACTTTGACGCTGTAGTCACGGCTACCGGTAAACAGCCGACTTCCGTCGGTCGAAAACGCCAGTGCCGTGATTTCGTCGGAATGGCTTACGTTCTCGCTCGGCGACTTCGCCCCCGTGTCGATATTCCATGCCGTCACACGTTGCCCCTGTCCGGCAGCGAGATAGTGTCCATCGGGCGAAATGGCGAGGCAGCAGGCGGCCGTCTTCGCCGCGTCGTTGAGCTGCTTTGCAGCAATCGTGCCATCAAGGTTCCACAACCGAACTCCAGCCTCACCCGCGGTGGCGAGCAATTCGGGCCGCGCGAGGTCCGCTGGAACAAAGGCCAATTGATGAGTTGCCTCACCGACCTCGACCTTAACTGCCTCATTCAGCGACCAATCGCCGTTGCTTAGTTCCCAAAGTCGCAGCGTGCCCGCTTCGTCGACAGATGCCATGCGGTCGTTGTGCTTCGGATCAAAAGCGACGCTGACAACGGCGAAGGAGTGCCCACCGACGAGCTTCTGGACTTGCTTCCATTGACGATTGCCGTCGAGCTTCCAAATTTTAAGCGACCCATCGCCACCGGCCGACACCAGTTGCTGGCCATCGGGCGAGAATGCCACTGCGGCAACGGAAGGTTGCGGACGGAAGAGCATCGTCGTGCTATTCACGAATTGTCCCACCGGTTTTAAGCGCGCGCCGCGCCCACCGACAGTGAGGATGCTTGCATTTTCGGTGGGCGAGTAGATCGCTGTCGAGATATCGCGGGCGCCGGTAAAAGGTTCCAAGACCCGCTCGGGCGTGTCCCAATGCCACACGCTCACGCGATAGGGCTGCCGCGCATTGCGGCGGTCGTAAAGCGTGACGGCCGCCTGTTCGCCCGTGGGGTCGAGGGCCACCGAACGGATCACCGGCCGATCCTTCAGCTCGCGCGGAATCTCTCCGGCGACGAGCGCCGATAGCTCTAATTCGCGGAGCGGTTTTGCGGAATTGTCGAGCGCCCAAACACGGACCACCGCTTGCCGATCGTCGGAACCGGCGCCCGTAATCATTACTCTTCCCTCGGTGGCGATATCGAGGGCGACCACGCGGTCGCCGTGTGGGAAGATTGCTCGAGCAACTGAATTAGTCGAGTCAACATCCCAGAGTTTAACCGATCCGTCGGAACTAGCCGTGGCAATCAGCGAGCTATTGGGCACGGCGCGCGCTGCGTTGATCTTGCCGGTATGGTTGGCGAACTGCCGAACGAGTTTGCCGGTGGCGGAATCGAACAGAGAGCAGCCTCCCATTTGATCGCCAACGAGCAATCGCGAATCGTCGGCGGCGAAGGCCAACGCGGTCGCTTCGGGAGTTTCGTCGCCTGCGTTCGGATTAACATTTCCCGTGGCGAGTTCGAAAATGAGCTTCCCTGTCGTGGCATTCCACAGTCGGGCCAAGACGGCACCGTCAGCACCGGTGGCGATCCACTTTCCGTTGTGCGACGCATTGGCGACTCCTCTCCAACCACTGCCAGCACTCTCATTTTGCCAGCCACCGATTCGGACAAGCTCATTGCCGCGATTCACGTCCCACACGAGCGTCGTATTATCGCCGCCGGAGGTCAGCAATCGTTCTCCGCGGTCGAAAAACTGACCCGTGGTCGCTTGCCAATCGTGACCCTCGCCGAGCACTTGAAGTTTGGGAGCGTCGGGCTGAATCATGTCCCAGACCGCCACCACGCCATTCTGACTTGCCGTGGCAATCCACTCGGCATCGGACGATGTCGCGCACGAACTAAGGCGAGAGTCGCCGAGTCCCTGACCTTCGGACGCTTTAAGTACCACCGGAAATTGGTAGTCATTCCAGTTCCACAGTCGTACCCGACGGTCAAAACCGCCGCTGAGCACTTTGCCCGGTTGATCGATGAGCGCCAAGCACGAGCGAACCCAACCGCCGTGGCCACGCAATGTTTTGACGAGTCTTGCCTGATCGATTCCCGCACCCACATTCCAGACCCGAACAGTGTTGTCATTCCCACCACTGAACAGAGTCGTCCCATCGCTGGCGTACGAGACCGAGCGAATCGCTGCATCGTGCTCACCAATCAACGTATGATCGGCGCGCACGGCCGTATCGGAAGTGCTGATCAATTGGTTTCGCACCGCTTTCGCCGGAAGGTACGTCGCCGTACTCGCTAGCGAGGCATCAAAGGGAATCGCGAGTAGCCGCCGATCGCGACCACCCGACACGACGTAATCGCCCTGGGGTGAAAAATCGACGGTGTAAACCGCCCCTTCGTGACCTTCGAATCGAATGGCCTCGCGAATCGAGCCATCTTCGGTGGGGGCCATCTTCGCACTCCAAATGCGCACAGTTCCGTCTTCGCAGGCGGTCGCGATCCATTGATCGTCGGGCGAAAACCGGACGCTCCATACCGTACTCGCCTGCTCTTGGGCAGTGACAGGAACGGTCTTGGCGACGCCGCCAATGGCTGGAATCAAGCCCCATAGCCCGTTATGAGTGCCGATCAGCACATTGCTCCCATCGCTCGATAAATCGAGCGAAACAACAGCGGCCGGCAGCGTCGTTAGTGTCGTCGCTGCTGCGTCGCCGCCGGTTAGGGGCAACTGCCAAACTTTAACGGCGTGTTCGCTGCCATTGCTACGTCCGGCGGCATACAGTTTCGACCCATCGGGCGAGATCGCGACTGCGTAAACGTGGTCGCCATAGGCGATCCGCAGCGGCCGTGGACTACGCCCCAAATTCCACACATAGACATCGCCAACGTCGGTCCCCGCAGCAATCCAATTGCCGTCGGGCGATGAGGTGACCGACTCGATTCGTCCATGTATCGGCTCGCCCCCATCGTCCAGAGAGGCCGACCCCGACTCCGTCAGCCCGTTCAGGTAGCGCCACTCCCAATTGCGAAGCGGACTTTTTGAGGCACTCTTGGCTTGCGAATCGAGAATCTCCGCCACGCGATCAAATGAATTTCGCCGCAACTCCTCGGCAGCGAGGCCGATTTCGGAAGCGTAGGAAGCCACTTCGGCCGCGCGCGCGTTTTCCGTTGCCCGCTCCGCATTTTGTTTCGCTAACGACTCCTGTTCCAGCGCCTTTGCCGCATTCCGCTTCGCAATTTTCTCCTGCTCGAGTGCTATTTTCGCGTTCTCTATTGCGATGTTTTCCTGTTCGCGGGCCCTTTTGGCGTTTTCGTTGGCAATCTTTTCTTGTTCGAGCGCTTTCTTTTCGTTTTCGATTGCTGATTTTTCATTCTTCTCGGCCAGCTCTGCGCTCCGGCTTGCGTCTTTAGCATTTCGGTCGGCAACCTGTCTTTGGAGATTGGCGTCACTCCACGCGAGGTAAAGAAACGTCGAAAACACTGCGCCGCCGATGAATAGGGCCGCGAGCGCACCGCGTAACAAGAATGCCGCGTTCTTGGTTCGCCGCTTTGCCGCTTTCAGCTTGTTCAGCAGCGGCCGATGCGATGGCTCTGTTTCGCTCAAGAGGGCGATACCACGCGCGTACGCCCCTTCGTCGTAGGCATATTGCGCATAGTTGGTGACGGTTTCGCCAAGCTTAAGCTGGGCCACCTTGTTGCCGGGCCAAATCTGCAGCGCTTCGCCAAACGCGAACCTTGCACGATCGAAATCGTCGAAGCGGGTGCCTTCTTCCGTTTTCGCGGGATGGCCGTTGACGCGGGCCTTCGCCAGCAATTTGGAACCTCGATCGGTTAGCTTGATGCTCTCGACGTGCGATAGATGTTCGCGAATCGCGTCTTGAAAACCTTGAACACTCTGATAGCGATTCTCGACATCGGTTGCTAACGCGCGATAAGCGACTTCGACCAATTCGCTCGGCGACTCGAGCGGCGGAATCTCGTTGCGGGCGGCGATCACCAGTGCGTTGGCACAATTTTGTAAATCGCTACCACTGTCGTAAGGGGGTGGATGGGGGGGATCGCCCGAGAGAATCTGATACAACACCGCACCGAGCAAATAAACGTCGGTTGCGGGACCGATTTCGGCAAGGCTACCGGTCGCCATTTCTGGGGCCATGTAGGCCGGCGTGCCGGCCGGGTTGATCTTTTGGATGCCCGAGCCTGTCCCCTCGACGTCGATACGCATGGCGATGCCCCAGTCCATCACCGAAACTTCGCCATACCGACCAATCATGATATTGTGCGGCTTGATATCGCGGTGAATGACACCGCGATCGTGCGCAAAGCGAATGGCGTCACAAACCTTCAGCAGAATCTCTAAGTTTTCATCTTCGGTGTGGGCGTTCTCTTTTAGCAAGTCACTCCAAGGTCGTCCTTCGACGCGCTTCATCGCGTAAAAAAGCTGCCCTGCGTCGTTCCTGGCCAATTCGTAAATCGGCACGATATTCGGATGATCGAGTTGACCGGTGACGACGACTTCCGACATAAACTGACGTTGCCCCGCTTCGGACTGGCTGGCCGATTTGGGCATTTTGACGGCCACTTGGCGGTCGAGCGATGTTTGTCGGGCCGACCAGACCGTGCCCATCGCCCCTTCGCCGATGACTTCTGTCAGCTCGTAATCTTTGCTGCCAGCATCGCTTACTTGTCCCAGCACCCGCGACCCGATGTGGAGTGTGCCGTAATCGACAACCCCCGTTGTTCCCGACTTGATCGTTTCCTGTGGATTCCGAAACGGGTGGCTTGTTTGCTCGGCGGCCGCAGCGACACGTTGTTGGTAGGCCGGCGACAAGTTGCGCGGTCGAATCAGGTCTTGACCGTGCGGAGTCATTTCGCCGTCGGAATCGCCCGCTCCGGCGAACGCTAGTGTGGCCGCCTCGCTAGCGGCGAGCGGCGGAGGCGCGTGAGTGCCGGCTTCCATGCGAGCCGTGAGTTGTGCCTCCAGGGCCGCGCTGTCCATTTCAGCGTCATCTGATGGTTCGACCTCTGTAAGTAGCGACATTCCGCATACCGTGCAGCGATCGTCGGAACTGTTGTCGATTTGTCCCGGCGCGTTGCAATGGGGGCAACTGTTCATCGTGCGGTCTGTTGGGGTTAGCGAGATTTCTTGGGATTGACTTTCAGTCGACTGATGTCACACGACGCCAAGCGCGACAGTCGGCCGCGTTTGCCGAAAGCGGCCACTTGCCGATCGATGCGTGCGCGTCGTTGATCGGCGCCCTTCACGACGACCGCACCGATCAAAATGCCGGCGGCCGACGGTATCGGCGC
Organism: Pirellulales bacterium; assembly: GCA_041737535.1. Lineage (GTDB taxonomy): Bacteria > Planctomycetota > Planctomycetia > Pirellulales > Lacipirellulaceae > JBGSWC01. The sequence continues at coordinate 14,553 of JBGSRO010000070.1, forward strand.
GTGGGCCATCCGCTCGGCAAACGAAAGCCGCGGGACGGCCAAAGTCACCTCGTCGGATGGCGGCTTTAATTGCTGGCCAAGTGGCGGAGTGTCTGGTCGGTTCGACTCCTGCGATTGATCGTCGATCGATTCGGGTAGTTCAATCGGCCGACCTTCGTCGCCCACTCTCTCGATGACAAACTCGACCACCAGTCGCTCGGTATTGTCTTCGATCAGGTAAATCCGATAGCGGTCGGCTGGCAAGCGTTTGAACAGCGTGGGGAGCTTGCTGGGGTCGAACGGATGGATCGATTTGAGCTTTGGGTCGTCGAGGCGAATCTGATCGTCACCGACTTCAACCAATTCACCATCGGTGGTGAACGAGACAATCCGCAGTTCATAGTACCGCTCTTCGGCAGTGCCGGTGCTGTTGGCTGTGCTCGCGACGACCGCTGGGATATTGATTTGAGTCACCGGGACCGATGGTGCCGCAGGCGGCAACGCAATCACAGTCGGCGGCGGGGCTTGCGGCAACTCTGCCGGCGGTGGAATGGTGAGGCCAATGTCGATGATAGTCGCGCGAACTTCGACAATTGTCGTAATGCCGGTTTGACTATCTGCGCCATTGACTTGGTCGAAATCAAAAGTCTGGCCAAGGTTTCTCCCAAGAGTACCGCCATCTTGAACGAAACTGAGGAGGTCGGTCTGTGCGATTTCGAGGTCGATTGTCCCGCCGGCTATCTGCGTAATCCTGACGGGAACGAAAATCACTCCGGAATTCGTTCCATCGGGCTGTCCTAGATACCGGTGGTTGAATAGGTTGGTTGCCGCGTTGCTAGGCACCGTCGCCGAAACAACGCGATCGTCGGTGACAGCGGGCGTCTCCGGAACAGCCGGGATCGTGAAGATGGTGCGCGGCTCGATTATTCCAATCGATTCACGCCAGTCGACATCGACCTGAAAAGTGGCGCTAGCCGCCGATTCGGCTACGAAGATGCGGATCGTGGCCGTGCCGCCGTTGACAATGTCGATTGGGCTCGCATTCAGGCTCCCATCGAGCGCGGTGAAACGGGGGCCTGAAGCGGTGATTTCGACTGCCACGATTTCGCGAGTCACAGCGCCTCCGGCAGAAGTGAGCGCGACCCCTGGGTCAATGCCGAGAGCGTCAATCTGCGCGGCAACACCGATCGCACTCGTCGCGTTGGCCGCCACGCGAATCGCGCCGCCCGACGCAGTGATGTTCGCCATCAATCGCACATTTTCGTTTGCTTCCAAATCGATCGATTGAGTCATTGCGGTAACGGTTGCACCAATCATCAAGTTGCGGCCCGCCTTGGCGGTCACGTTGTTGCCAGCGAGCACCGGTCCTGTCGGGGCGACGGTAATGTCTTGGATCGCCGTTGCCATGACGTCTGTGCGGGCGGTCACTGCCGCGTTCAGGTTGGCATTGTTTCCGGCCGTCAAGCCAACTGCCTGTTTCGTGGCCGTAAAGGCGAAATTAACCAGCAGGTCGCGACCCGCGCTTCCTGCGGCGTCGTCGTCGCCTGTCACGATGGCATTAAGCAACAGATCGACGGCAGCAGCGAGGTCGATTGACTCGTCGGTCGAAACGACTATTTGACTGACCGTCAAGTCGCCAGCAACGGTTGCGATGCCGACGTTATCAGTGGCTTGTGCGCCTTCGATCACTCCACTAATGTCGGCGATTTCAAGGGCGATGGTATTGCGAACGAACAGTTCGCCCGATCCGCCAAACACTTCGAGGCGATCGATCGTCGTGTCGATGGCGGCGCCGATCGTTCCCACTCCCGTACCGCCGCGAAGAATGGCATCGGCTGCGGTGACATTGACACCACTCACACTGCCGTCGTCGGTGATCGCTCCTGCAGCGTCAATCACAACGATTCGCGCGGCATTCGTCACGCCCCGCAGGGCGACAGTGTCGGCTTCGCGAATCTGCAAATTGCCCGACGTTGTGTTGGTGGCGGCGAGCGTCGTCGCGTTAATGTTGATATCAGCCGCCTGATTCAGATCGCCGCCGGCCGAGCCAATGCCGGTCGCCGCCGAGAGAGTTACGTCACCCGCTTCGATGTTGTTGCCTTCGATCGCGGCGGCCCTATTGTCGGTGATTGCGCCGGTCGTAGCCGTCACCGAGGCGGCACCACCAGTCGAGACGCGACTCAGAGCAACATTGAGACTGGCCGCGTAATCGATTGTTCCGTTCACGGTACTTGCGAACGTACCATCGTCCATGATGATGCTTGCGACGTTTGCTGTGACGTTGATATTGCCCGTGCCGCCCGTCATTAAATTCGCGTCTTGCGTGATATCTGCACCGGTGACACCAATCGCACCCGTGCCCGACGTCACATTGGCGTTGACGTCGATTGTCCCGACGGCGGTAAGCGTGACGCTTCCTGCTCCATTAGCCGACACGACGCCATTCGTCGCCAGGTTGCCAGCCAAAACGTCGATGCGAACCGGGCCATTGCCCCCCTGGGTTCGCACGCCGGGCGAATCGATCACGAGTCCGTCAGTCTCGCGAACAAGAATGCCGCTGCCATTCGTTACCGATGTGGTCGTCGCCTGCAAGTTGTCGATGGTCGTTTCGATCGCGTCGGTGGCCCCGATGCCGGTGCCGGCTTGCAAAATGGCGATTGCCGCGGTGATGTTGCTAGCCGCGTCGTTTCCGTCGGTCATTTGACTGCCGGCGTCAATCACGACCGTGCGCGTGAGATTATTGATCGCCAAGAGTCCCACGCTATTGGCTTCGCGAATTTGGATATTGCCCGACGTTGTGTTGGTGGCGGCGAGCGTGGTCGCGTCGATATCGATGTCTTCGGCCTCGCCCAAAACGCCCATTCCAGAGCCAATGCCGGTCGCCGCCATGAGCGTCACCGCCCCCGCTTCGATGTTGTTCCCTTCAAGGTTTGTGACATCGGTGATCTTGCCAGTTGAGGCAGTTACCGAAACGGTGCCAGATGTTGCTAAGCGACCTAAGAGAACATCGGTCACGGCTGAGTAGTTGATTGCTCCGGTGCCAGCGGTCGCCGAGACTCCGTCGTTCATGGTGATGCTTGTGCCGTTGGCGGTGACGCCGATATTGCCCGTGCCGCCCGTCATCAAGTTAGCGTTTTGATTCACCGCGGCGCCTGTCACTAGCAAAGCTCCGGTCGACGAACTGACGTTTGCTTCGATGGTCACGTTGCCGGGAGCCGTTAACGTGACACTGCCAGAGCCATTGGCCGACACAACGCCATTGGTGGTCAGGTCGCCAGCCATCACGTCGATGCTAATCGGTCCGTTGCCACCCAGTGTTCGCACTCCCGGCGCATCGATCACTAGTCCGTCAGTCTCCCGAATAAAAATGCCGTTACCGATTGTTGTCGAGGTGGTTGTCGCCGTGAGGCTGGTAATAGTTGTGTTGATGTCTGCACCAGCCCCCGGGCCGCCGATACCGGTCACCGCCGACAGGCTCACTGCGGCACCGACGATCAGTGCGGATTCTCCCAGGGTGGCATCGACAATCGCGGCGGTCGAAGTCAGACCGACGTTGCCATTCGCTGCGTCGACGAGCGCGAGTCGCAAATTGCCCGTTTCGCTAACAAAGATTCCACCCCCGCCGTTTTGGGCGAGAGCGGTCAGCGTCCCAGAGTTATCGGAACTGCCCAGATTGACATTGATGGGACGCGCCGTCGTGCCGATTGCCGCGTTGACACCATCGACTTGCAGAATCACGTCGTCGGCTACGACGTTCGAGTCATCGTTGTTGTCGGTTATGTTTCCGCTGAACACCTGGAGCCGCAGGTCGTTGTTGGCCCCGATGTTGATGGTTCCCAGTTCCAGTCCGGCTTCTTCGGATAGGAAGGCGGCGCCATTGCCGTTGGTCACGATCAGCGTGTCGACCGACAGGTTGAGTGAATTGGTCACGGACCCACCAATCGTCGTCGCGCCGTTGATGGTCAGCGTCGTGGCAAATAGATCGGTCGTCGTATCGTCGCTCGGCGCGTCGGTCACCGTACTGGTCGCATCGATCGTCAGCCCGGCATCGGTCCGTAGCGCGTCGCCGTCGCCGGCCAAGGTGAACGAAGTGACGAAGAAAACCAGCGGCGCGCTGATCGACTGAACCGGCGTGGCCGCCAGATTGTCGATCGTCGCTGCACCGCGCGCTGCGGTGGTCCCAAACTGAATCGTGCCCGAGTCGGGATCGAGGGCCCCAAGATCGGTCGCGTCGAGCGCGAGAGTGCCCCCCATCGCGTCTGAATCAGCGCCGGCATTTGACCCCAAACGCAGCGCCGTGCCGTTCTCTCTTGCTTGGAGCAACAGCGTCCCCGCAGCACCGGCGGCAATGCGGTCACCCCCCGTCGAAGCGAGCGTCATTTTGTCGGCAATCAGTGTGACATCGCCGCTGGAGATGATCGATGTTGCCGCGTTGACCATCAGGGTTTGGTTGGCGGTGAGTGTGAGCGAGATACTGCTCGCAGTGATGTCGGCGTTTGCTGTCGTGGTGAGGTCGCCAGCCAAAACGTCAATACTCACAGGGCCACCGCCCCCCAGCGATCGCACGCCTGGTGCGTCGATCACCAGGGAATTGGATTCTTGGATAAAAATTCCGCCGGTCGTGCTCACGGCCGTAAGACTGGCAATTGTCGTATCGATGTCGTCCCCGGCGATTGGCCCGCCGATGCCGGTTGCCGCCGACAGGCTCACTGCGGTACCAACGATCAGTGCGGATTCTCCCATGGTGGCATCGACAATTGCCGCAGTCGATGTGAGGGCGACATTGCCAATATCCGCGTCGACGAGTGCAAGTCGTAAATTGCCCGTTTCGCTAACAAAGATTCCCCCTGCGCCATCCTGAGCCAAGGCAATCAGCGTTCCAGCGGTTGGTGAATTGCCCAAGTTGACGTTGATTGGATTAGCCAGCGTGCCGATGGCGGCGCCCGCAGCGACGACTTCGAGCGTCAAATCATCGGCGATGACATTCGAGTTGCCGTTGGCGTCGGTTAAGCTTCCAGCAAGCAAACGCAGGAACAAGTCGCTTGTGCTTGAGGCATCGAGCGTGCCGATTTCCAGTCCGTTCGCTTCGGTCAAGAACACGTTGCCGCCGGCAATCATGTTTAGTTCGTCGACCGACAAGTTGAGCGCATTGGTTGTGGAAACGCCTATCGTCGTCGCGGCGGTGAGCGTTAACTGGCTCGCCACGATGTCGGTCGTCGTATCGTTACCGGCGTTGTCGACAATCGTGCCACCCGAGTTAATCGTGAGATTTGCCGTACCGACGTTGGCGGCGACGATCGTAATGACATCGGCCCCCGCTACGTCATCGACGTCGATGACGACATTGGCATTGTTCTGAAAACTAACCGACTCAATTGCTACACCGTTGGTTTGTCCAGCGACCAATAGCGCGGGGCCGACGTTCGAGAGCGTTAGCAAGTCGACTGCTCCGGCCGACGACAGCGTCGCCGTTGCCATGTCGCTAATTTCGATCGGCTCCAGCTCGCTAAACGCAATCGTCATCGAGCCTGCGGCCCCGTCGGTGACAACCACCGAACCGGCTCCCTCGACGCCGACCGTCGGCGTGTAGATGGCCGTGTCGTCGGTGCTGTCGCCGATGACGCTCAGCACATCGTTGTCACCGATGTTTTCGCCGCCAACAAACGTTATATCGAGGTCGACGAATCCGCCCGAGTGGTCGACTTCGAGTCGATCGCTCCCCATTCCACCTTCGATGATCAGCGACGTAAGACCCGCGAGCGGCGCCTGCAGCGAGATATTTCCGTTGCGCGTCACCAGCAAATCAGCACCCGCCAACGAAACGAGGAATAGATCGTCACCGACGGTTCCCGCCACGAGGGGCGAAGCGTCGAGCGTCAGCACGATGTCGTTACCGTCGGCGCCGACGTTGTAGCCGATTGTCAAGGCCGACGTGCCGACGCGGCCGCCGTTGGGCGCATTGTTGAACTGGCCCACAATAGTCGAAGTGGAAGCCACGTTGTCGACAATCACAAACGTATCGCCCGGGGTGAGGCCTGCCCCCAGACTCACATCGAGCGTGGCGCCGTTGAGCGTCACGGTCCGCCCCGCGCCGGTTATCTGAAGTTGATCGTACTCGGTCTCCGCGGTCGTGCCGTTTATTTCGATGGCCAGCGTGCCGATGGCTACCAGCGTGACGTTGTTGTTGACTGTGAGCCGACCAGGTGAAAGGCCCGGTGCGATGGTTCCCCCTGTGCCCGTCATTGTGACTGCACCATTCACGGTGCCCGTACCACCGAGAGTGCCACCGGCGATCGAGACACTACTGCCGGCCGCGAGCGAGCCCGTCACATCGAGCCGTCCGGCGTTAATCGTCGTGGTGCCGGTGTAAGTGTTGTCCGCAGAAACGGTGAGCGTCCCGGCCCCCTCTTTCACGAGTCCACCACTGCCCGAATAGACGCCAGCGAGCGTTCCGGGTCCACTGATATCGACCGTGAGCAAACTGCCCACCACAGCCCCCAAACTGACATCGCTGAGAGTCACCCCGGCTGCTGAAATGGTGATGCTACCGCCGGCCGTGGTGAGCGAGTCGTCGTTCCCCGACATCACAAACGCACCGCTGCCATCACCATCGCTGTCGGCGGTAATCGTGAGCGATCCAGCGCTAGTGAGGGCCAGCAGCAATACGTCAGTCGTCAGATCGTTGAGCGTGATGTCGTTAGTCGCTTCGAGCACGATATTCGATGTCGCCGCCAAGCCTTGCAGCGTCACTTGATCGATCATGAACGTGCCGGTGATTCCCGCCGTGACATTGTTGATCGTGGGGAGCAACGCATTGTCTGGGGCAAGCCCCGTCGCGGCATTGTTGATGATGATATTCTCGGGATCGAAGAGTATGGTTCCGGCCCGGCCGACCGACGCTCCGGCGTCGGCCCAGCCCGTAAAGGTCAGGCTTCGATGACCAGAAATCTCGATGAATCCGCCATCTCCTCCCTCGCTACCGCCGCGCGCGGTTGCGGTTCCAGCGAAGCGTGTTGACTCGTTGGCCCAGACGATAATTCGGCCGCCACTCCCCACGCCGATCGCGTTTGCCGAAAGTAACACGCCCGTTGCGACCGTCGTCGCACGGGCGTTTTGGACCAAGGGGTCGGCACCAGCAAGGGCACCGCCGATGAGGATAGTACCCCCCGACGCGTGGCCCGAGGCGTCGATTGTCGCTCCTGTTTCGACAGCAACGGTCTCGCCGAGCACGTGCACGACACCGCCTTGGCCCGCTAGGCCACTTTGTGAAACGTCGATGACGCCCGTTAGTCGAGTCGTTCCAGCCTGGCCGCTATCGAGCACGACGCGACCGTCAAACGCCGTAATTCGGCCGTCGATCTGCAATTGCGGCGAGGCCAGCCGCACGTCGCCCGATTCGTTCTGGATCGTCGCCGACGCATTGAGTGATAGCGACCGCGAGGCCTCGAGATTGATTGTCGCGCTGTTGGTGGTTAATTCGCCAACGACTTCGATCGAGCCCGTCGTGGCCTGCAAGCGACCCGATCCGAGGTCGATGTCGCTTGCGAGCATGAGTGAATCGTCGTGGAAACCAAGCAGGTTCAAATCGGCATTGAACCCGTCCCCGAGCCTGTGGATCGTGACGCGACTTTCGGCAATTGGGCCTTCGCCCGTAACGTCTTCAGCGCGTTGACTTGTGTCAACGGTCAGCGAGTCGCGAGGGTTTGCAAAATCGAATTCCACACGACTCGGCCCCGCGAGCGCAATTCGTGTCGACCCAGTTTGCTCAGCCGCTCCGATCGAGACCGCACTTCCCTTTTCATGCACCGCAAAAGTTCGATGTTCTGCGCTGCGGCGATCGTTGATGGCTTCGACACTATGGAAGCTGAGTTCCGCATTACCGCCCGGCGCGTTTGTGTCGACTTGTGTTTCAGCCGCACGAAATTCAACATTGATCGAGTCGGCCAGTTCACTGCTGTTCAGTTGCGCGGCGTCGTTCCCCTGACCGCCGACAAATGTCAGTCGGACTCCGGCGAGCAGGTCGGCAATCAACACATCGTCATCGGCCGAGCCGTTGATTTGCACAGCGTCGTACTGACCCTGCACAAACGAGTGTGCCTCGGCACCGTTCACCAAGATCCGGGTTCGCTCGGCATCCTGATCGACTTGAAACGTGTCGGCCTGACCGTCGTTGGCATTGCTCCCCGCATCGACCACAAGCATGTTGACGACGGCACATTCGGCGTTCAACAGTCGGCGCTCTTCGAGTCGCGTGACGCTCAGCAATGGCACGAACGAATCGGCAAATTGCTTGGGTCGCTGGCGCTGGCGAGTCGTCCGCCCAAGCAGACGTAACCAATCGCGGAAGTGCATAAATCACCCGTCAATCTGGCATAAGTGGCGAAGTCACAGCCTGCTAGAAAGAAGCGGGAGGGCCTTAGTAACTTACCCGTCGATGAACCCAATAACTGCTCAACTCCCGATTCGACCTGAGACGAATTCGACTTGGTCCGAACTCGGCTCACCGCTGATTGTGGTCAGCATTGCGACCGGGTGTCAAGCAAATCGGCTCCGGTACGACTCGGGCAAGCCGTCGATCGAAGCGCCGCGAATCGAACGAGTTCGCGAACGGAACCGGCTCGTAAGAGACGAGCAAGCGACTCGGAAGCGACCTTCACGGAGCATTTATGCGAGCCGCCGATGAGAACGTACCAAAATATCAGCACGAAGCGCGAGCGAGTGAGCCTTTACCTCACTTGCTCGCGCCGCGTGCTGGCAGGTGTTTGTCGGCCGATCACCTTAGGAACGAATCAAGAATAATTTGGGCGTTTCCTCGACATCGGTAAGAAAAGAATGAACCACAGAGATCGCTGAGAACGCAGAGAGAGGAACACTAATCCCCGCTTACGTCGCCCACTGGGTTGAAACGACGACTGGTTGCCAGAATCGACTTACCTTAGTTGGTTAATTGGGTTCCGG
>JBGSRO010000165.1:0-12342 GCA_041737535.1 Pirellulales bacterium
GGCGCAGCAGGCAATCGAGCGCGGCGCGCAGTTCGTGGTGTCGCCTGGTCTCGATGAGTCGGTCGTTGATTTCTGCCGCGATCGCGGTATCGCGGCACTCCCCGGCATCGCGACTGCGACCGAACTGCAACGGGCGATTGCGATGGGATTAAACGCGGTGAAGTTCTTCCCGGCCGAAGCGATCGGCGGCGTGGCATTGCTGAGGGCACTTAGCGGTCCCTTTCCCGACATGCGATTCGTCCCGACCGGTGGCATCACGACTAGCAACTTGGCTGACTACTTGGCGCTTTCTGCCGTACTAGCTTGTGGCGGAAGTTGGATGGTCCGCCGCGATTGGATCAACGCCGGCGATTTTGTTTCGCTGAAGAACTCGATCCGCGAAGCGGTCGGTTTGGTCGATCGCTGTCCAGTCAGATGAGGCTATTGAATGAACAGGATGACAGGATCGGCGGGGATCAACGGGATAAAGCGAAGTCGCTAACAAAAGAGTCGATCCAGTCCATTATCGAAAGCGCGATTCGAAGCTCTTTTAGGGCGCTGGACCGCACCAAGTCTGCGAGAACACACGAGCGACGCGTTCACAACACACGAAAAAACCCCAGCGGAAAATTCCGCCGGGGTTTCTGATTTCAACCGAACACAATCGAAACTTATTGGCAGTCTTTGTGACTGAAGTCGAGCATCCACCAGCCGTCGTCCCATTCGAGCGTCACCTTACGCCAGCCCAGCGGGACTTGAGGGTAAGGATAGAACGGGCCGATGTAGGGCCACGCAGTGGGCGAATACTGTTTGGGATAAGTGACGGCAGCATAGTTGTTGTGAGCCGCGTAGCTTGGCCAAGCGTAGTTGGGCAAGTGAGCGTTGTCGAAGCTTGCTTGGGCACCGCCACCATTGGGCACGTAGCCCTGTGGCATCTGTCCCATCGGAGCCATCGGGCCACCCATGCCCGCGTTGTAGCCAACCGGCATCGGCCGGTTTTGCTGAGCGCCGGCCATGCGGACGGCTTGTGCCTGCTGGGGCGACATCGGCATCGGGCGTGCCGATCGAGCCATTGGCTGCCCCATCGGCCGCGGCCCTTGCAACTGGGGAGCCGACATTTCGGCACTGGCTGGAGCGACGCCATTTGGTTGTTCGATGCTCTTGAGCGACTCTTGAAGGCTGTCGTAAAGCAGGGATGGACTCGTCTCGACAGCATTGCGAGTTGGCGACTGGTTCGCGCTGCCAATCACTTCGAGCTTGCTAATTACGCGGTCGATGCCCTGAACTTGTCCGGCAATCGCCACGGCGGCGTCGTGTTGTTCTTGGTCGGTCACCGTACCAACGAGCCAAGCGACACCATCTTGAAATTTCACACCCACACGATAGCCCGATAGCTGGCCACTCTCCTTGAGAGCGACGGCCACGCGCTGCGCCATTTGGGTTTGCTCGGCCGATTGGCTCATCGCCAAAGGAGCCGACGCTAGCAGCACCGCCAAGGCGCAGCCGAGATGAATGAAACGCATTCCCATTTCCCCCTCCGATGGTATTGGTGACTCAACCTCGCTGCGTTGCGCATCAAGGAAAAGCATCAGCCGATGAGCGGCCAACTAGTTTTTAGCCGTGGCCAGCACCCCCGGATGCCAACCACCGAACCGAGCCGCGCGATGCGCAAGCCGGTCGAATATAGATTTCGGCAACCGGTGGTAGCGAAGGGGAGTTATTTTCCGATTTTGACGACGATTCTTGCCGTCGCAGTTATTGAGCGCGACTAACCGGCGGCACGTTCGCGAACATAAGCCCGGTGTTCGGTGTCACTCGCCACCTTCCAAACCAAATCGCTAGCAGGGCTACCAGGACGGTCGAACACCACGGCTACCAGAACAACACCCAAGGTGAGACACGAAAACGTCGCGTGCGCTTGCTGTGTCCAGAACGCTGAACTCGCTAGCAGCGTGACGATGACGACGAGCGCCATGAGAGAAATCAATACGAGGCGTTTGATCCACGGCGCGAGTCCCACACGGCTCGCAGCCGCCAGCAGCACGCTAATCAAATGAACCGCAATCCACGTATCGGGCGAGAGGGTCAGCGGCATGTTCGCATCCTTGCGAGCAAGAGGGGTGAGAGCGCGAGCGGCGGGTGCTGGCTGGCGAGAGCGGGGTTGTAGCAAATGGCCCACCGATCGTTCCAGAGCATAATCGAGCAAAGCAAAAAACCGCCGCGAAGGACAAGCAATGGCAACCCTGGGTTGGAACTGCGAAACAAACGGCCAGCGTCGCCCTTTTGCGTCGTTGCCGATTAAGTTTGTAATCGGCCATTCACGAGGGTGACTGCCCCTCACCAAGAACCGCGAATTGTCGCTAGACTTGAGGGTCGAACTACTCTCCCGATTTGGCAAGGGCACCCAAAATGCAGCAGCAACTCTTTGCGCGAATACTAGCAATGACAGCACTCACTTTCGTGGCCGATGCCCGCGCGGCGAATCCCGACTGGGAGAATCCCCAGATCGTCGGCCGCAATAAAGAGCAACCTCGCGCGACGAGCATGCCTTTCGCGACAATCGCAACGGCTAAGTCGGGCACTAATGCCGAGTCGCCATTCCGTCAGTCGCTCGATGGCGACTGGAAATTCAAATGGTCACCCGCTCCCGACAGTCGGCCGGTCGACTTCTACAAGCCGAACTACGACACCCGCGAGTGGGACGATATTCCTGTTCCTAGCAACTGGCAGTTGGAGGGCTATGGCACGCCTCTCTATTCGAATATCGAGTACCCGTTCAAAAAAGATCCGCCCCATGTAATGGGCGAACCGCCGAAGAACTTTACGAATTACGACGCCCGCAATCCCATCGGTTCTTACCGCCGCACGTTCTCGGTTCCCAAAGACTGGGATGGTCGCCCCAAGTTCATTCAATTCGACGGCGTGAACTCGGCCTTTTACCTGTGGATCAATGGCCAGCAAGTCGGCTATAGCGAAGATAGCCGCACGCCGGCCATTTTTGAGATCACCAAGTACTTGAAGCCGGGTGAGAATTTCGTCGCCGCCGAGGTGTATCAGAACTGCGATGGGAGCTATCTCGAGTGCCAAGACTTTTGGCGCTTCAGCGGCATTTTTCGCGAGGTCTCTCTCTGGTCGCCGAGCCAACTGCATCTGCGCGACTACTTTGTACGCACCGAACTCGACGACGACTACCAGAACGCCAAGCTCGCGATTGATGTCGAGCTGAGAAATTTCCAAGACAGATTGCAGCGCGGCAAAGTCGTCGCGCAGCTCTATGGCAACGCCGGCCAAGTCGTCGCCCAGTTTGCGTCTGATGTTCTGACCGTCGATGCCAATGGAAAGGCGACCGCTACCATGTCGGCCGATGTCGACGAACCGGCCAAGTGGACCGCCGAGACGCCGAATCTCTATCGCCTCGTCCTCTCGGTCGAAACGGCCGATGGCACCCTCACCGAGGCGACCGCATGCAACGTTGGCTTCCGTCGCGTGGAAATTAAAAATGCCCAGCTACTCGTCAACGGCCAGCCAATTTTGATGAAGGGGGTCAACCGCCACGAACACGATCCGATCACGGGCCATGCCGTGTCGCTTGAGTCGATGCTGACAGACGTGAAGCTGATGAAGCAGATGAATATCAACACCGTGCGGACGTGCCATTATCCCGACGACCCCCGCTGGTACGAACTGTGCGACAAGTTTGGGCTCTACGTCATCGACGAAGCCAACATCGAATCGCACGGCATGGGTTATGGTCCCGAGAGCCTCGCCAAAGACCGCAACTGGAAGCTCGCCCATATCGACCGGACCGAGCGGATGCTGGAGCGCGACAAGAACCACCCCAGCGTTGTCGTCTGGTCGCTCGGCAACGAGGCGGGCAACGGCGTTTGCTTTGAGGCGACTTACGACTACATCAAGCAGCGAGACCCGTCGCGCCCGGTTCATTACGAGCAGGCAGCCGAGGGTCGCAACACCGACATTGTTTGTCCGATGTATCCGACGATCACTCAGATTGAAAGCTACGCGAAGAAACCAGGCATCACGCGTCCGCTCATTATGTGTGAATATGCCCACGCGATGGGCAACAGCGTCGGTAATTTGCAGGACTACTGGGACGTGATCGAAGAGTACCCGTCGCTCCAAGGAGGGAGCATCTGGGACTGGGTCGATCAAGGTGTCAAGAAACCGATCGACAAAACAACCGAGGCCAAAACGGACGAGTCAGACAAACCGCTTCCGAAAGTCACCGACCGCGACTGGTTTTACGCCTACGGCGGTGACTTTGGCGACGTGCCTAACTCGGGCGACTTCTGCATCAACGGTCTTGTCGCGCCCGACCGCACGCCGAATCCGCACTGCTGGGAAGTGAAGAAGGTTTATCAGAGTATTAAGGTCGAGCTAGTCGAGCAAAGTGCGAACTCGATGACCGTCAAAATCAAAAACAAGAACTTCTTTGTGAATACCGACCAGTGGGATGCCAAACTCGTTTGGCGACGCGATGGCGAAATCGTCCACACGATGAGCGATTTGAACTTCAGCGTCCCGCCGCAAGAAGAAGGGACATTCGCGATTGAATGGGATGTCGATCTCGGTGATGGCGAATTGCTGGGGACGCTGCAATTTGTGTTGGCCGAAGATACCGATTGGGCGAAAGCGGGACATGTCGTCGCCTGGGATCAGTTTACTTTGCAGGGCAATTTGAATGCGGATTCTGCTCAAACGAAGAATGTCGCCCTGTTCAAAGAAGGCGACTTTTTCGTTGCCGAAGGCGAAAAGTTCGTTGCGAAAGTGAGCAAGGAAACTGGTGCGCTCGTGAGCTACAAGTGCAACGATCGTGAATTGATCTCACAGCCATTGGTGCCGAACTTTTGGAAAGTGCCCAACAACAACCAGATGCGCAACAACTATGTCGGCCGACTCGGTGCATGGAAATCTGTTGTTGAGAAGATGGACGTACGTGGGGTTGATAAGTTCTCCAGGGGCGTATCGAAATCGGCCGAAGTAGTAGCACGCTACGGGCTGACCGTCGCTGATGCGGAATACGACTTAAAGTATGATTTCCGGGGCGACGGATCAATTGAAGTCACCGGCTCCTACACACCCAACCGTGTCCGCGTCCCCGACATGCCCCGCTTTGGCATGACGTTCGCCGTGCCGAAGGAGATGAGCCAAGTCGATTGGTATGGCCGTGGTCCGTTCGAGACCTACCCCGACCGCAAGACGGGGGGCGAAATCGGCATCTACAAAGCCGACGCTCGCACTTGGAACCACTCTTACATTCGCACCCAGGATGTCGGCAACCACACTGACACGCGGTGGTTTTCGCTGGCCGGTAAGGATGGCAAAGGTCTCAAGGTCGAGTGTGCCGAGCCAATGAACTTTAGCGTCTGGCCCTTCACTCTCGATGATGTCGAATCGGCGATGCACCCGACTGACTTGCCCCAGCGCGACTACAACACCATCTTCATCGACTCGGCCATCCACGGCGTCGGCGGCGACAATAGTTGGGGCGCCCGGACCCACAAAGAATACACGCTGCCCGGCGGCGAGCAGCGCGAAATCAAATTCACGATCCGCCCGCTGTGACGAAAGCGTTCAGCGTCAGCAATAAACGGTCAAAAGGAAGAACAGCGGCGAAGCCGCTGTTTATTAGCTGGCCGCTGAGTGCTGAGTTCTGAGTGCGGAAAGCTTTGATAGCGCAGCAAAAAAGCCGACGATCCTTCGCCGGCTTTTCGTACATTACGCTCGCATCGCATTAGGCGGGGCGAACTTGTTCAGCGCGAGGACCCTTGGGACCACGTCCTTCAACATAGGTCACTTTCTGACCTTCTTGCAGCATATCGAAGCTGGTTTCTTCGACATTCGACGAGTGGAAGAACATGTCCTGGTTGGTTCCGGTATCAATGAACCCAAAACCCTTGTCCGTCAAACGCTTAATCGTACCTTCAGCCATCACTCACACCCTCAAACAAGAAATTAGCGAGCTGGCCCAAAATTAACGTAACCATGCGGCCGCTCACTCGCGAGAGTCTACCACACCGGGGCGGCGGGGCCAACTAGGGGATTTCGGCGGTTTTTTTAAGCGAAGAGTGCAGCCCGTTGGTTTTTGTCAACTGGCTACTGCGTTGTGTCCGCTGTTCCCTTCACCCAAGGTTCCCGCGCATTCGCGGTAATCTCCGCGTCAAGCTCCCGCATCCGCGCGGTGAGTATCGCCACCACCTCGGGATGCTCGTCGGCGAGGTTGGTTTGCTCGCCCTTATCGTTGGCGAGGTCGAACAGCATCGTCCCGTCGTCGGCTGGTTTATTGCCCTTTGGTTTCGCCAGTAACTTCCAGTCTCCTTGCCGGAGCCCTTCGAGCTGGCCGTGTGCCGTGTAGTAGATCAACTCATCGCGAGGCGACTCGGTGGTCTTACCCGAGAGAAGAGGCGACATGTCGATCCCATCGATCTTGCGATCGGCTGGAAGCGTCGACTCGGTGAGCGCGGCAATTGTGGGTAAGAGATCCATAGTCGTGACAAGCTCGCCACACTCGGTGCCAGCCGAAACGCGGCCCGGCGCCCACACGACGCAGGGCACGCATTGGCCTCCTTCGAAGGTGGTTGCCTTGCCACCCCGCAGTGGACCGGCAGTGCCGCCGAACGACTTGAAGTTGAGCCAAGGACCATTGTCGGAGGTGTAGATGACGTAAGTATTTTCGCCGAGATCGAGATCGCGAATGGTCTCCATCAATCGGCCGACCTCGGCGTCGATGTGTTCGATCACACAGTGATAAGCGTTCGCCGGATCCGGATCGTAAGCATCGTCTGGCACATACAGCGGAATGTGCGGCATCGAGTGGGGCAGGTACAAGAAGAACGGGCGATCTTGACTCTGCTTGACGAACTCAATCGCCCGGTCGGTGTATTGTCGTGTGAGTGTTCGCTGATCGACGGGCAGCTCAATGATTTCTTCGTTCTCGACTAGCGGTGTGTTCCACTTCGTCAAGCAACTTGACTGGTCGCTCCAAAGGTCTTCCATCGAGCCGCGCGGTTTGCGCTGGTTGTTGGGATGGTTCATGTCGTTGGAGTAGGGAATGCCAAAGTACGAGTCGAAACCGTTTTGCCGCGGGAGCGTCTCCGCGTGGTGTCCAAGGTGCCATTTGCCGATGCAGGCGGTTGCATAGCCCAAACTTTTAAGCTGATCGGCAATCGTGTGCTCGCTCGGATTCAATCCCTGGGTCGACTGCGGAAACAGCACATGCTTATGCAGCCCAACCCGCTTGGGATAACACCCGGTCAACAGCGCTGCGCGTGATGGTGTACAAACCGACGAGGCGACCATGAAGTTCGTGAGCCGACACCCTTCGGCCGCCAAGCGGTCGATGTGGGGCGTGGCAATCGCCTTAGAGCCGAAGCAGCCGAGATCGCCATAGCCTTGATCGTCGGCGAAGATGATGATGAAGTTAGGGCGAGGTGGCTCGGCCGTGGCGATTTGGTGGCTTAAGCCGACGAGCATTGTGAACGAAAAAGTGACGAAACGAAGCATGGGTTCCCTCGCTGGAAGTTATCTACAGTCATTCCCGCACAGGCGGGAATCCAGACACAGCGGTTTCTCACTAGATCGCCGCCTGCGCGGGACTGACGAGTTTAATCAACTCTCTCCGCTTCGCCGCTGGCTGCTCTATCATAACACCGGGCCGAAGAGTCGGGCAAGGTTTTCAATGAATCGCTCGTGATACCGACGCTTGGCGAGATCGGTGTCGGTCAAGTCGCTGCAGTCGGCAAGGTACTGGTGTTGGAGCTTGCGAAGCTCGCTAGTGAACGCCCGGTCGTAGACGGCGAGCGTGATCTCGAAATTCAGATAGAAACTTCGCTCGTCGAGATTCAGCGAACCGAACAGCGAAATCTCGCCATCGATCGAGACGCTCTTGGTGTGCAGCAATCCTCCTTTGAAGCGTGCGACGCGAATACCGGCGTCGAGCAGGTCGTGCTGAAACGCACCGGTCGCGTAGCGAACGAGAAACGAATCGACCCGCGCAGGCAAGATAAGCGTCACCGCGACGCCCCGCCGGGCCGCCGTTTCGAGTGCCGTCATCAGGGCTTCGTTGGGGACGAAATAGGGGGTCGTCAAAATCAGCTCGCGCTGCGCCGCATAGACGGCGGCGACGAGCACCTGGTCGACCGCCTCTTCGTAGACGTTCGGCCCCGACGGCATCGCTTGCACGATTGAGTCACCCGTCGGTTCACAAAATGGGGTCGTCGCTTTCTCGCGCAGCTCCTCGGCCGAACACTGCGACTCGACATACCAATCGGCCAAGAATGTGATCGCGAGCGCGTCGACGGCCGGTCCGGTGACGCGGGCCATCGCGTCGACCCATTGGCCGACGCCCGAGTCTTGTTTGAAGTAGCGCGGGTCGACGAGGTTGAGGCTGCCGGTGTAAGCCGTCGTGCCATCGATGATGACGATCTTGCGATGGAGCCGCAGGTCGAACCGCACGAACCACATCCGAATGACGCCCCCCGGCAGCGCGAAGACAACTTCGATACCCAGCTTACGCAATTCGTCGACTCGCTTGCTTCGCGAAAAGGGCCGACTGCCAACAGCGTCGGCGAGCAATCGGCAGGCGACACCTCGTGCGTTGGCTCGCTCGAGCGCGGCAAACACTTCGTCGACTCGGCCGCCGGGCTCGATAATGTAGAACTCCAGGTGGCAATGATGCGTCGCCGCGTCGATGTCGGCAATCAGCCGATCGAAGACGTGCTGCCAGTCGACCAAAAGTTCTAGGTGGTTGCCGGGCAACACTGGCACGCCGAGCGTTTGTGTTGCCAATCGCGCGAGCGGGGCCGATTTTTCATCGAGAACGTTACGGGCGGGGTCGGACCGTTCGTGGAGCCCTTCGAGCAGTACCACGACCGGCTTTTGGAGCTCGGCAAATCGCCGCGCGCGGCGACTACCAAGCCGTAGTTCGCCGAACAGCAAATAGAGCAGCGGCCCGCCAATTGGCAGAATCATTACCAAAAAAATCCAGGCGAGCGATTCGCCAACGCCGCGACGACGCATGATGACGCGGACCGCGAGGCCGATTTGAATCGCGAGGCTCGCTAACAGCAACAGCGTAGCAAACAAACGAGAGTCAATCGAAGCCAGATGGTTGAGGAGCTCGGTCATACGCAGGATTTGATCGCTAGGGATAGGCGTCGAGAAGTTGGAAATCGACCACGAGTGGCAAGTGGTCGGATGCGTCGCGAGCAGTTTGGTAATGCCCCGCGAATGCATGCGTCGCGGTCAGCGCCCCGCGATAGAATACCCGGTCGAGCGGTCGTAGGGGCAGGCGGGCAGGAAAAGTACGCACTGTTGGCCCTGCCGGCGAGAAGCCGAGGGGCTGCAAGACCTTCGGCCCAAGCGTCGCGTAGACATCGTTAAAGTCACCTGCCACCACCAATGGCGTCGCCGTGTGGTGCCGAGTGATTTGCTCGTGCGCGATCAACCGGCGGAGTTGCCACTTGCGCTCGAAACCGGCGAGCCCCAGGTGAACGTTGGCGACAATCACGGTTCGCGAATGATGCTCTTGCTCGACGCGCAACAAAGTGAGCAGCGCGCCCCGCTTTTTCTTGAGTCGCATCGTCAGGTCGATTTCGACCGTCTCGACAATCGGAAATCGGCTTAACGTGGCATTTCCGTAGTGACCTTCCCGCACGCGAACGTTGCGCTGAAAGCCCCGATGGGGCAATTCGAGCGCTGCGGCAAACAGGTCGACTTGGCGGTGATGACTGGAGCGAGCGACTCCTTCGTCGACCTCCTGCAGTAGGGCAATATCGGGTTTGTAATGCCGAAGCACTTCGACAATTCGTTCGGGACGATAACGCCGATCGACACCACCGATCGCCTTGTGAATATTGTAGGTGACGATGCGGAGGTTCATGATGGCGCAAAGATTAGCCCCGGCCAAAATTAGCCGGGGCTAAGAAATTTTACGAGATCCGAAAGCGGTGCTTTGTGAGTTGTTTTGGATTCGGCTGCGCCAGCTAGTCACGGCTTGAAAACCGAAGCACGATTTGCAGGATATACCAGAACATGAGCGCGACCGAAGCAAACAGCGCTAGCGAAGCAGCCACATGTTGATCGGTGCGATAGTGGTGCAGGATCTGCGAAGTGTAGTAAAGCGTGTAACCGCTGGCGAAAACGACCATCGCAGCCGAGAACAAAACACCGAGGTTCATGAAGCCGAGAGCCGAAATGACGACCAGGGCCATCGCGACGAGCCCTGCGATCGACAGCGCCGGGCCGAGGAACGAAAAGTCCTTCTTAGTGAGCAGTACGGCGGCAGTGAGGCCACTGAACAGCACGAGCGTAAGTACGCCAGCGACCAGAATGGGACTTACGGTGACACCTCCACCCATGTCGGTCACGTAATGATTTGCGATCCACAGCAGCGGCATCATGATCACGGCCTGCGCGAAAACGTAGGTGATGAGCCCTAGGTACTGGGTCTTGATCGACGTGGCCGACTGAGCCCAATTCTCGGCCACGTGGCCGACAAACATGAAGGCACCCAGTACGACCAACCACCCAATACGCGAGCCGAGCAGCGCCTGCATCAGTCCGTCGATGCCGGGAATCTGGAACAAGCAGAATACTATGCCCACGAGCGCGTAGATCGCGAGTGCGAGGTGGGTGTAGGTCCGCTTCAGAAACGCTACGCGAGCGTCGGCCGGTGCGTTGGCGGCGATCGAGCCAAACGAAGCATAGGGGTTGTTGGCTTGAAAGTCGGCGCGATTCATCGTGGGGAACTCCAAAAATGTGTGTGAGAGTGAGCCGCGTGGGCTGTATTGTTAAGATTATTACCGGAATTGGCCGACTGTCCAATGCAGTTTGACTTTTGTCGATTATTCGGCAGATTTATCGGTCGGCTCGGAAGGTTCGCTGCGGTCTCGCCGACTGAGCGATCGCTTTTTCTCCGGTTCTTCGGTTGCCGGTTCGATGGGACTGATAATGATCGACTTGCCATTGGCCAAGCCCGGCGTGGTTTTTTTGTTGCCGGTCGCAACGACCCGATCACCGATCTTGGCCACCTTGAGCGCAAGTGGTCCTTGAATATCCAACGAAACCGAGACCTCTTCGGCCAATTCACCCCGCAAGGTTTTTGACAGGCCACAGTCAACGACAATCTTGCCGCGCCGATTGGCGACTAACATGCCAATCAATTCGTATTCGACTCCCGATTGCGGCTCGAACTTTTGGTTGCGATCGAGTGGCAATTCGGTCGGCGGACTCGCGTCGTCGGTTTCGCCGCTGGCCTTGTCTTCGACTGCTTCGCTAGGCTTCGGCTTGCTGTCGCCGGCATTGGCAACCGGATCGTCGTCCCAGGCTCCGGGGGGGGCGATCTGTATGACGGGCTTAAAGAAAGCTCGTGGTGTGAAGACTTTCAGCCGCCGAATTGGTTCTGCCAAGTTTCCGCGCTCGTCAAACTTCGCGCGAAAGTGAACCGCGAGTTGGGGCACGACCAGATCGCTACCCCCCGTTGCCAGATAAGAGACAACGGAATTCTTGTCTAAGACGAAGCCCCACCCCTCATTTGTGCCGGTCGTGACATTGATTTGCTCCGCGGTAAACGAGTGCAGCGTACCGTCGACTTCGATTTTTGCCTGAGAACGCGCGGTCGCATGCGTGCAGGCAACGATCGCAAGGGTGAGAACAGCAATGGATCTCGGTTCTTGGTGACGCATTACGCGGTTCCGTCGGCTTCGTGTGGGAAGTGTGGAGCCAAGACCAGCGACCCCACTTTCTGTATACTAGCGTAGCGTCGTTTGCTATCGGCTTTCAACTGTTGTCGCAAAATTTTCTTGTGTTTCTTGCTCATGCCCGCCCCGCTTCGCGTCACTGCCCCTTCGTTCGCCGCTCAAAAAAAACGGGGCGAAAAAATCGTCGTCCTCACGGCTTACGACTTCCCGACCGCTCGGCTAATTGACTCGGCGGGCGTCGATGGAATTCTCGTGGGGGATAGCCTCGCGATGGTCGTGCAAGGGCACGAAACGACGCTGCCGGTCACTCTCGAGCAAATGATCTATCACGCTGAAATGGTGGGCCGCGCGGTCGAGCGGGCGCTGGTGATTGTCGATTTGCCGTTCCCGGTTCATCACCTGGGTCGCCATGCCGTGGTCGAGGCGGCGGGACAAATCATGAAACGAGCGCGCGTGCAGGCGGTCAAACTCGAAGGGGGCGCGGAGCAAGCCGACACGATTGCCGCGCTCACCCGTGCCGGCATTCCGGTGATGGCCCATTGTGGACTTGGCCCTCAGAGCGTTCACACACTCGGCGGCTACCGAGTGCAACGCGACCGCCCGCGACTCATGGCCGACGCCGAGGCCGCCGCCAGTGCCGGTGCGT
>JBGSRO010000214.1:0-1962 GCA_041737535.1 Pirellulales bacterium
CGCCGCGCGCTGGCCATCGACGAGCAGTCCTACGGAACCGAACACCCCAAAGTCGCTGTCGGCCTCAACAACCTGGCGCAGTTGCTCAAGGCTACGAACCGTCTGGCGGAGGCCGAGCCGCTGATGCGCCGCGCGCTGGCCATCGACGAGCTGTCCTACGGAGCCGATCACCCCGACGTCGCCCGCGACCTCAACAACCTGGCGGCGTTGCTCATGGAAACCAACCGTCTGGCGGAGGCCGAGCCGCTGATCCGCCGCGCGCTAGCGATCAGCCAACAGTCTTACGGAGCCGACCACCCAAACGTCTCCTCTAGGCTCAACAACCTGGCGAGGTTGCTCATGGACACGAACCGTCTGGCTGAGGCCGAACCGCTGATCCGCCGTGCACTGGCCATCGACGAGCAGTCCTATGGAGCCGAGCATCCAACGGTTGCACTTCCATTGTGGAGCTTGGCAGCGCTGCTGCGTGATCAACAACGATCGGAAGATGCGGTATCGCTAATGCGCCGTGCACTTTCCAATTATCACGACTTTGCCAAACGAAATGGCAATGAGCATCCCTTATGGAAGAATGCGTTGAAACAGTACGGCGGGATGCTCTCTGGCACTGGCATCTCACAAGAAAAGATTGACATACTCCTCGAAGAAGCATCCACGACGACCGGTCCCCTGACACCGATTACAGCCGCCGTGGAGCGATTGCTTGGACCTGCGAAGCCAGTCGCCGAGGTTCTTATGGAGTTGGATCGTCAATACATAGCTGAAGGCAAGCCACCGATCTATTTTCTGAAGGCTGATGAACCGATTGTTCCGTCCCTCGACGCATTCCTGCAACCCACTGCCGATTCTCTAATCATTGCTGGCACCAGTGCATACCGAAACAACGCGAACGCTGATGCAATTGTGCTCTACGATGATGCGCTGCGGCTACAAGTGGATCAACCAGGTAGTCGACAGCTCCAATATACGACTCGCATGAACCGCGCCGCCGCACTACGTGAATTAGGTGAAGTGCAGCAAGCTCGCGATGAACTTCGGTTGCTTTTGCCGGAGTTGGACAGTGAGCCTTCGCCCCCAGCGGGTGTCAAGGGGCGCGTTCGTTACCATTTGGCACTCTGCGAATGGAGGTTGGGCAATAACGCCGCTACAAAGATCGCTTCAGAAGAATCGCTGGACGCGTATGGCGACGATCCCGATTTCGCATCGCGCCGGGCGCAAACTGAGCAATTGCTCGCTGATCTGAATGACAACAAGTCACCAGCTCCGCTTCCGAGTCTGGATCCGAAGATCGAATTGGAAGCAGCCAAAGCACGATACCGCGCCCGAGCTGAATTGGCGTCGCTTCCAACAAGCGAGTCCGCTTTACCGCTACTCAATCAGATCCTTAGTCCCGTGAAGCCCGTCGCCGAAGTCCTGGTGGATTTGGATCGCCAGTACCGCGAGCAAGGCAAACCCGAAGTCTGGTTCCTCCCACTCAGCGAACCGATCGCTCCGTACCTAGATCAACTTCTCGGCCCGCTCGACAGGAAGATTTGACGACAGAAAGATGAAGTATTGCGATTATTGATTTTACGGTCGTCAAATTTTACTGTCGAATTGAGGAGGTGCGCCGTTTTTGCTCGCAAGTACTTTAGTTTTCAGTGCTAGTCCATCAGGCCTATTGCGGGGAATGCCGCAAGGTTAAGGCTCCGTGAGCGGATTGGGCGCTAGCCCACGGGTGCATTCAAGTCGATATTCCAATGCAAAACCGGCGGGCGAGCGCCCATTCCGCTCAGTTCGAAGTGCTGATTCTTGCGGTATTCCCGATGATTGTCATTCGCTGCTAGAATCAGGGAAGCTCAGGGTCGTCGCAGCCTTGAGTGAGTTTCTACACAAGATTTTGCTTAAACCTCTGAGCGTCGACGGCCATCATGAAGCCTCGCATATTTATCTCCTCAGTTTCTAAAGAACTTCGTTCGGCTC
>JBGSRO010000253.1:0-7247 GCA_041737535.1 Pirellulales bacterium
GCTCCGCTCCAGCGCGAATAAATGGGACAGGCACCGAGCACAAAACCAGTCGAGGCAGCAGCCAACAATACGCTCGGAGCCAGTCCCATTTATTCGCTCACCGTCACAATGAGGAAGTTATTTTGCGTTCCTTCCTTAAGATAGTTAAAAATAGTTCTCCATTTGCATCACTGAGTCACCGAGGGCACTGAGAAGAAAAGGGAAATTCGCAATGCTAAGCTGACGATTAGTAAGCGTCTTTTTTCGAGTTGCATTGACTAATTTGCAATTGATATTGTTTCCCCTCCTGCTCAGTGATCTCGGTGACTCTGTGGCAGAAGACCACCGCGACAACCCCTACTCAACGAATCATGGTTCTCGAAAATCCGGTCCAACCGTTTCTCGACTGGTTTCTGGGCGGGCTGTCGAATTGGGGCGCTGGCCCGCTGTTTGTCGTCACGCTGTTGGTGCTGGCGCTGGGGTCGATTCTCGTCGGTCTGTTGGTTTCGATCATTCTGTACGGGCCGATCAAAGGGGGCGAGCGCGTTTACACGGTCGTCCGAAATGGCTTGGCCGAGATGTTTTATTGGTCGCCCCGTCGCGTGAGCGCCATCGCTCGGCTTGCGGTGCAGGAAGCATTTCGCAAGCGAGTCTTGGTGGCGATCGTGGTGTTTAGCATTCTGCTACTGTTTGCGGGTTGGTTTTTGCAGAGCGAGAACGACCCGGCGAAGATCTACTTTAGCTTCGTGCTCACCGCGACTGCCTATATGGGCGTTTTCATCGGCCTCTTGCTGAGCGTCTTTAGCCTTCCCGACGACTTCAAAAGCAAGACGATCTATACGATCGTTACTAAACCGGTCCGGGCCGGCGACATTATCCTCGGGCGCATACTTGGCTTTGCGTTCGTCGGCACCGTACTGCTGCTGATCATGGGTGTCATTAGCTATATTTTTGTGAAGGGGTCGCTCAATCACTCGCACCAACTCGACCTGGCGGTGATGCAAGATGTCACTGACGCCGATGGCGAAGTCGTCGCGACCATTCCCCAGTTCACGACCTTCGACAACGACCATCGCCACGAGATTCAGGTCGCCGACGATGGCGGGCTGATCGCCGCGTTCGCCCAAGGCCACGAACACCAAGTGCTGCAAGATGGCGATAAGCTGACCGTCTCGCCACCACTGTCGACGATGCGGGCCCGAGTGCCCAAATATGGCACGATCATGTTTCGCGATCCCAATGGCAACCCGGTCGCCAAGGGTGTGAGCGTCGGAAAAGAGTGGAAGTACCGCAGTTTTATTCAGGGTGGATCGCAGTCGGCGGCGATTTGGACCTTCGACGACATCGACGAGTCGCTGCTGGTCGCGAACAGCCGCGACGAAACGAAGTTTTTGCCGCTCGAACTTATCGTTCGTGTTTTCCGTACTTATAAGGCCGACATTGAAACGCCAATTCAGGGCTCGATTCAGCTTCGCAATCCCGAGACCGATCTTAAGAGCCGCATTGAGTTCTTCTCGGCCCGCGACGACTACATCGACTCCCAGTATTTTCCCCGCAAGCTGACCGACTCCGACAATAACCCGATCGACCTGCTCGATGACTTAGTGAGTAAAGATGGACAGCTTGAAGTTGTGGTTCAGTGCGTCGACCGAGCACAGTACTTCGGATTTGCGATGGCCGATTGCTTCATCCGTCGCCCCGATGCGTCGCCGCTGGTGAACTTCGCCAAGGCGATGGTTAGCATTTGGGTGCAAATGGTGATTGTGATTTCGATCGCCGTTGCCGCTAGTGCGTTGCTGACTGGTCCGATTGCGTTGATGCTCACGAGCAGTTTGGTTCTCTTGGGCTACTACAAGGAGTTTTTTGTTTCCGTCGCTCGAACTACAGCGGAGGGGGGCGGACCGATCGAGTCGTTGGTGCGACTCGTGACACACATGAATCTCACGTCGCCTTTCCCGAACGAGAAGGATCGCTTTGAGATTCAGGCGATGAAGATTATCGACAAAGATGTGATTGGCACGTGTATGCAAGGGATCGCCAACATCCTACCCGACTTCTCTCAATTCAATGGTTCGAGTTACGTCGCCTCAGGATTCGATATTCCTTGGCCATTAGTTGGCCAACAACTGTTGACTTGCTTGGCATTTGTCATTGGCGCAACGCTGATTGGCTATTTCTTCCTCCGCAATCGCGAGGTGGCACGATGAACAGGCGTAATTCGTTTCGCAACAAACTCATCTACATCGGTGGCATCGCCCTACTCATCATCCCGATGTGGTTGCTCGGTTCGCCGAAGACGCCAACGTATAAAGGTGGCGAACTCGCGCGACTGCAAGAGGAGTTTGGGCTCTCACAAGCCAACCTCGGCGACATCGACCCCGCCAGCGAAACGATGAAGCTTTGCACACTCGGTTTCCGTGGTTTGGCCGTGCAACTGCTTTGGAACCAAGCTCAAGAAGCAAAAAAGGAAGAAAACTGGACACAGCTTACCGCCACGCTTAAACAACTTTCTCGGCTGCAACCAAACTTCATCACGTTTTGGAAGTTCCAATCGTGGAATATCAGCTACAACGTCTCGGTCCAGTTCGACGACTTCCGCGACCGGTATTATTATGTTCGTGAAGGAATCAAGTTTCTCGAACAGGGCATCGAACACAACAAAGAGAACGCCGAGATTCCGCAACTGTTGTGGGACCTCGGTTGGTTCCTTGGCCAGAAGATCGGCCGCGCCGACGAACACGTGCAGTATCGCCGACTCTTCAAATCCGACGACGAATTTCACGGCGATCGGGCGCTCGAAGACCGCGACAATTGGCTCGTCAGCAAAGAGGCCTATCTCGAAGGAGTCGACTCGATTCGACGCGGCAAAAACCTGGGCCGCAAGAGCGAGAAAATTTTCTATAGCAGCCCGGCCAAGAGCCAAATGAACTATGCCGAGGCCATTGAAGAAGAGGGCGAGTTTGAAACGGGCCAAAACGCTTGGACGCTCTCCGAACAAGAATGGCGTGACTTTGGCAACCGCGTCATCGAACACTCGACCGGCGTCAAACTCAAGTTGGGCAACGAAGACGAAGTCGCCGCCGAACTCGCCGAAATGGAACTTGCCATGGAAGCACTCGCCCCCGAGGCGCGAGCGCGACTCTTGGAATCGCGACGAGAGAAATTGTCCGAAGCGGAGCGTGAGGCCGTCGAAACGCCGGCCGAAAAGCGAACGCCAGAGCAATTCACCCTCGCCGGCGAAGTCGAACAGAAGCTCGCCATCTCGGAACAAGACTGGGCCGCTGCGATCGCGGCCGAACAGCCTGAAATCAAGACAAAGGCCTACGATCTGGCCGGCAAACTGAGTGAACAGCGCACGCTGCTCACCTACACCCAGCGTTACAAGCACGACGCCAATTACGACTATTGGCTCGTGCGGTCGGTATTCGAACAAACGCCCGAAGCGGTCTCGGCCCGCGAGAGTAGCTTTCTCGGCAAGCAGGCTTTCGAACAAGGCGACCGTACGAAAGCCCGCGAGCTGTACGAACAAGCATTCGACAAGTGGCGTGTCGTGCTCGATAATTTCCCCATCCTCATGGACGACGAAGGCCCCACCGGTGAAGACATTTTGGTGTTTGTCGAAGAATATCGCCGGGTGCTCGACGCGCTCGACGAACCATTTCCCGAGTCGTTTCCGTTGTGGGACGTGATGAAGCGATTCGACCTCGAACAGAAATTTGAATCCGAACTCCGCGAGCACGAGACGAACATGGGTAAGCAGGCGGAGAGTAGCGGGCAGCGGGCCGAGGAAACTGAGGAGGACGACATCGCTGTGGAGCCAAAACCTGTTGACGCCAAGGATGAAACACCCGAAGCGACACCCCAAGAATGAGCCATGAGCCGGGGTCGTAACGCCCCAGGGCGTTTTTTTGCAATAATGAATCACTAAGCAATCTTCATGCGTATCGTCGTCCTCGGTGCCGGCACGGTCGGCCGCTCGGTTGCTTCGCTGCTCTGTGCCAACGGACATAGCCTCACCGTGGTCGACACGAGTGCCGAGCAGGTAAGACAGATCAACGAGACGCTCGATGTGCGGGCGATCTGCGGCTCGGCGTCGCAGTCGAGCGTGCTCTTTCAAGCGGGCGTCGGAAGCTGCGACCTCTGTCTCTCGGTGACGGGCGTTGACGAAGTGAACATGGTCGCCGCCAGCATGGCCAAGGCGATGGGTGCCCGTCGCACTGTAGCGCGAGTTTATGCCCCGGTCTTTCGCGATCTCAGCACGTTCGACTACCAGCGCCACTTTGGCATCGACCGGCTGCTCAGCCTCGAACACCTCTCGGCGATGGAACTGGCCCGCGGTATCCGCCATCCCGGCTCGGTGGTCGTCGAGAACCTCGCCCGTGGCGAAATCGAAGTCCACGAGATTTTCGTAAGTCCCAAGTCGCGCAATCTTGGCCGCCCGCTCCGCGATCTCGATCTCCCCAGACGCGTTCGTGTTGGTTCCATCGGTCGCGGTGGCAAAACCAAAATCGCCACCGCTATCGATACCATCGAGGCGGGCGATCGGCTTACCGTGATTGGCAATCGCAAAGAGATGGACGAGGTCAAATCGCTGTTTTGTGGTGACGCGGGTGCTCGGATGCGGGTTGTCATCGCCGGCGGAGGCGAAACCGGTTACCATCTCGCGAGGATTCTCGAAGACCAACGCTTCAGTGTTTCGCTGCTCGAAATGGATCGTGCTCGCTGCGATCAACTCGCCGCGACGCTCGAACACACGACCATCGTTAACGCCGACGCGACTCGCCGGGCGACGCTCGAAGAAGAGCGGCTGAAAACGGCCGAAGTGTTTGTCGCCACCACCGGCGACGACGAAAACAACATCATGGCCGCCGTCGAGGCCCGTGACCTCGGCACTAAGTCGGCGATGGCGATTGTCAGCCGCCCCGACTATGCCCACGTGATCGGCAAGCTCGGCATCGACCGCGTGGTGAGCCCTCGCGAAGTCGTTGCCAAGGCGATTCTCGGTTACCTCAACGATGGACCCATCATCTCGCGAACGTCCCTGGGCGATGGTGGCATCTGCGTACTCGAAGTCGAAATCGTCGGTGGCGCGCGTGTGACTGAACATGTGCTCGCAAAACTTGAGTTGCCACCAGGGTGCCTGATCGCTGCCGTGATGCGAGAAGAATATGCTTATGTTCCCGGTGCCGACGACCGGCTCAAAGCGGGCGACACGGCCGTCGTGCTGGTCGACGAATCCCAAATCGACAGCGTTATGGCTCATTTTAGAGTCTAGAGTCTCGAGTCGAGAGACGTGCTGCGAAGCCGCTGGCTCTATGCCTTCTCGACACTTGACCGTTAGACTTTGAACCAATTCGTCTCCCATTCCGCACAACTCATTCGCATGAACTATCCCCTCGTTTGGCGACTGCTGGGGGTGGTCGCTTGGCTGTTGGGCGCGGCCATGCTGGCGAGCCTTCCTTGGGCGTTGCCACTGCTCAGCGGTCACGACGAATTTGAAACTCGCGGAGCGATGGGGCTTCTCTTGTCGCTCATCGCCTGCCTCGCCGTCGGTGCCGCACTGCGGTGGATCGGTCGCGGTGCCCAGGTGATCATGTATCGCAAAGAGGCGTTCGCGGTTGTCGGATTGAGCTGGGTGTTGGCGACTGTGCTCGGTGCGCTTCCCTATTATTTCAGCGGCACGGCACTCGGCTGGACCGATGGTCCGGGATCGACGCCTAAACCGATGACTTTTATCGATGGGCTGTTCGAATCGCAGTCGGGCTTTAGCACGACCGGCGCGACCGTGATCGCCGACCTCGAAGCCCCCGAGCTCGTGCCGCGTTGCATTTTGTTTTGGCGTTCAACGACTCACTTTCTCGGCGGGCTCGGCATTGTTGTGCTGTTCGTCGCAGTGCTGGGTCAAGGCTCGGCGGGAAAGGTGCTCATGCGTGCCGAGATGCCCGGCCCCAGCAAAGAAGGCTCGCAAGAACGAATGCAACACACGGCTTGGAACTTCGCCGGCATTTACGTCCTGCTCAATGTGATTTTGACGGTGATTCTGATGTTCGAGGGAATGGGACTATTCGACGCCCTCTGCCACGCATTCGGCACCATGGCGACCGGTGGTTTCAGCACCTACAACACGAGCCTGGGGGCCTTCGGCTCGGCGACCATCGAATACACTGTGCTGCTGTTCATGGTCCTGGCGGGGATGAACTTCACGCTGATCTACCTCACTCTTATCGGTCGCCCCCACGCGATGTGGGCCGACGTCGAGTGGCGAGCCTACATCGGCATCATGGTGGGTGTGTCGATCTTGATGGTGCTGTTGGCGATTTTTGTCTCAGCCGACTTCAATCCCGACGGCGAACTCGGTTGGTTCGAGGAGTGGCAAAGCGCCATTCGCTACGTGAGCTTCACCGTCGTTTCAATCATGACCACCACTGGTTTTGGGACCGTCGACTTCGATACTTGGAGCGAATTCTCGCGGTCGATTCTGTTTCTGCTTATGTTCATCGGGGGTTGTGCCGGTAGCACCGGCGGTGGACTCAAAGTCATTCGCCACATCCTCTTTCTCAAAGTCCTCTCGCTCGAAATCGAACAGTCGTTCCATCCAACGGTTGTGCGCCACATGAAAATTGGCGGCAAAGTGATCGCCGACCCCGAACTTCGCAAACAAATTTTGCTTTACTTTGGCCTCGTCACCTTTGTCTTCATGCTCAGTTGGATCACACTCGTGGCCATCGAGCCCGACAGCCACTGGACCGACAAAGGCCTGGCGGTCAATAACAAACTAATCGACTCGGCCAGCGCCGTCGCCGCGACTCTCAACAACATTGGCCCGGGCCTTGGCACCGTCGGAGCGACCGAGAACTACGGCAATTTCCACAGCCCCGCCAAGCTGCTGTTTGTGTTTCTGATGATGCTCGGCCGGCTCGAATTGTTCGCCATTCTGGTGCTGCTGGTGCCTAGCTTTTGGCGCGACCGCTGACTTTGAGAGAGACCAACTCCTAGTGGACTGTCAACGCCAAATCTTCGGGTGCCACTGGCTCTGCCAGTGCAAACTCTTGCAATGTCTAGAGTTGCGCCGCACTGGCAGAGCCAGTGGCACACAATCCTAGTACTCGCATTTGACAATCCACTAGCTGCCTCGGCACCACGTCAGGCCGACTTTTTCGGTGCGCGCCGGCTGGATGTCGCCCCGGGGCGTCCGGATGTGGGCGTCCCGAAATGGTTAGCCATGCAGCAACGAATCAGCCCGCCGGCGGCGTGCGCAGGCGGACGCG
>JBGSRO010000254.1:0-15073 GCA_041737535.1 Pirellulales bacterium
GCTCCGCTCCAGCGCGAATAAATGGGACAGGCACCGAGCACAAAACCAGTCGAGGCAGCAGCCAACAATACGCTCGGAGCCAGTCCCATTTATTCGCTCACCGTCACAATGAGGAAGTTATTTTGCGTTCCTTCCTTAAGAATTGAAGGGAGAACGGGTCGCCGGCCCGTTCGATCGATCCGCGCTAGCGCTGTCCAACGGGCCGGCGACCCGTTTTACGAATCTCTTCGAGCAAAACAAACGAGCTATGAAACAACTCCGCGAAGGTGCCGAAAAGTTCTCGCGCCACGTCTTCCCGTTCAAACAGCAGATGTTCGAAGAGCTGTCGAAGGGACAGTCGCCCGAGGTGCTGTTCATTACTTGTGCCGATTCGCGGATCGATCCTCAGCTCATTACCCAACAACAGCCGGGGCAACTGTTCGTGATGCGCAACGCGGGGAACATCGTTCCCCCGTTTGGTACGCCGGTCGGCGGAGCACAAAGCACGATTGAGTTTGCCGTGACGGCGGTCAAGGTCAAGCATGTCGTCGTTTGTGGTCACAGCAGTTGCGGTGCGATGGGTGGGTTGCTGCATCCCGAGAAGCTCGACTCGCTGCCGATGGTGAAAGAGTGGCTTCGTCACGCCGACGAACTCAAGTCGAGGTTGCCAGCGAACGCGACGATCGACGAAGCGGCCCGCGCCAATGTGCTACTGCAACTCGAACACTTGAGGCAACAACCGGCGATCACCGCTGCTGTCGAACGAGGCGAACTGACGCTGCATGGCTGGTTCTATGACATTGGTACCGGCATGTTCGAGGAATACGAAGAAGAGCAAGGCAAGTTTGCCGAGCTTTGTTCGCCTTCGGAATTGTTTCGCGAGCTCTCCTCCGAAGCCGAAGACCACCGGATCGCCGAACAAGCGGGTGCCGGCCCCAAACCAAGTCGATTCAATCTGGCGGCCTGGTGGAGCAACCACGTTCCGTACGTGAAGGACGATTTGGTCGCGTCGATTGTCGTGTTTCTCGTTGCACTTCCGCTGTGTTTGGGCATCGCGAATGCGTCGGGAGTGCCGCCGACGGCGGGGCTCATCACCGGCATCATCGGCGGGCTGCTGGTCGGCCTGCTTACTGGTTCGCCGCTGCAAGTGAGCGGACCGGCGGCGGGGCTGATTGTCATCGTCTACGACATGGTCAATGGTTTCCGCGAACAATTTCTCGCTAGCCAGGGTGTCGACATCGCGAGTGACGAAGCGCTCGCTTCACTCGATAGCCAACTTGCCGCCAATGCTGACGTTTACGCACTGACAGGGCTTGGCATTACCGTTTTGATCGGGGGGCTCATGCAACTGGCGGCCGGATATTTTCGGATTGGACAGTGGTTCCGCGCTGTGTCGCCCGCTGTGATCGAGGGGATGTTGGCCGGTATTGGTGTGCTGATTATCGCCAGTCAATTTCACGTCATGCTCGACGACAAGTCGAAAGGAGACGGCATCGAAAATCTCTTGTCGATTCCCGAGGCGATTTACAGCGGCATATTTCCGCTCGATGGTAGCCACCACGAGATTGCCGCGCTCACCGGCATATTAACGATTGTCGTGATCGTGTTGTGGACGAAATTCGCGCCCAGGTCGCTAAAGTTCGTCCCCCCCGCGCTGGTCGCGGTGATCGCCGCCACGCTGTTTGCCGATTCACTCGAAGGGTTCGGCCCCCAATTGCTGATCGTTCCCGACA
This sequence comes from Pirellulales bacterium, assembly GCA_041737535.1. Lineage (GTDB taxonomy): Bacteria > Planctomycetota > Planctomycetia > Pirellulales > Lacipirellulaceae > JBGSWC01. Next base: position 1,713 of record JBGSRO010000254.1, read on the forward strand.
ATATCTTCGCCGAATTGACGCTGCCCTCTGCCGAATGGGGCAACATGCTGACTTCGAGTGTGACACTAAAGATCATCGCCATTAATGCCGTGATTATCGCGCTCGTCGCGAGTGCCGAAACGCTGCTCTGTTCGACGGCGGTCGACAAAATGCACAATGGCCCCCGAACCAAATACGACAAAGAAATGATCGCTCAAGGTTTCGGTAATGCTGCCTGTGGTCTCGTCGGTGGGCTCCCCATGACCGGCGTCATCGTCCGTAGTTCGGCCAACGTACAAAGTGGCGGCAAGACCAACATGTCGGCCGTCTTCCACGGGTTTTGGCTATTGATTTTCGTCGCCACGCTCCCTTGGCTACTCAACTACATTCCCCTGTCGTGTTTGGGGGGGCTGCTCGTCTACACCGGCTTCAAACTCGTCAACATTACCAATGCTCGGAAAATATGGGAAACCGGCAAGGTTGAGTTCTTCATCTATCTCGCGACGATACTGACGATCGTCGCCACCGACTTGCTCAAGGGGGTCATCACCGGCATCGTGCTGGCATGCATCAACTTACTGTGGAAGTTCACCTATCTCGATGTCGAGGTTGACAAAGTCGGACCCAAACATCGCGTGATTCGCCTCTCCGGGGCCGCCACGTTTCTGCGACTCCCTCAACTGGCCGAGACGCTCGAGTCGGTACCCGGCGGTGAAACGGTGCACCTCGATTTGAAGCATCTCGAAAACATCGACCACGCCTGTCTCGAACTGCTCGCGAGTTGGGTGGCGTTACACGAGTCGCAGGGTGGCGTTATCGAAATCGACTGGGGCAGCCTTAACGCATCGTACCGCCAGTCGCCGAAAGAACGACTCGCGAAACTCCGGGCCTAGTGGACGGTCAAATAAGAACCTTCGGGTGGCCACTGGCTCCGCCAGTGTGACGTCGGGTGCCACTGGCTCCGCCAGTGTGAAGCAAGTGTCACGTCAGCAATCACTTCCACTGGCATAGCCAGTGGCACACAATCCTAATTGTCGGCTTTGACAGACCACGAGGGGGCCGCCGGGTGCCACTGGCTCCGCCAGTGTGACTCAAATGTCACGTCAGCAATCACTTCCAGTGGCATAGCCAGTGGCACACAGCCTTAATGATCGGCTTTGACAGACCACGAGGGGGCCGCCCACACTTCGTCAATCACGCCGCCATCGTGCTCGCAAGTGGCCAATTATTGTTGTCGAAATCGGCCGCGAAGTGTGGTAGAAAGAGGGTCGTATGCAAAACAATTCCCAATCTGAGTTGAACCGCCACGACGTGGCGCAGGCGAAGGGCACGGAGGTGTGCTTTGCGCACTTGGCGCTCGCCGCGTCGTGGCGGTTTTTTTCGGAAGACATGTGAGGCCAGCGCGAAAAGCGAGCGACCAAAGTCACGTGTCATTCCTGCAGGAATGACGGAAAAGTTCATTTTGTCGCTTTTCTGAAAACACCAGCGCCAAAATGGCCACCATTTTGTCGCATCGACTCCGGAGAATCGGCTTGAAAACTAGCGGTTCGCTGATTTTGGAAGCGACAAAATCGAAGCAATTTAGTCGCCATAAATCGTATTTGGCAGAAAGCGACAAAACGACAAAAGCGACAAAACGACGGTCGAGTGCGATGTGCAGGCTGCCCTCGCGCTGCGCGCGAGTTTTTTGACGTTGACTCACTCCAATCACTCTTGCTAGCGTTGCACGTAAGCAAGAATCACGAATCGCATGATCGTTTCCGTCATTCCCGCGCAGAGGCTGTGAATAAATGGGACTGGCTCTACGGCGCATTGGCTTTGGCCCGCCAAATGGCATCATCCGTAGTGCCTGTCCCATTTATTCACTTTGCACTCGCGGATCATGTTGTGAAAAAGTCGGACAGGCACCGCACTTTGAACCGCTGTGTCGCGCGTACTCAGTTAGGTGCGGAGCCAGTCCCATTTTTTCACAACCTCGCAGGTGGGAACGACGTGTTACTTGCTGCGTGAGCTTCTTCGATCGGCTCAAAAGGTGGTTTTCGATTCATTCCTTAGTCGCAGTAAACGACCCGCTTCCGCTGCGTGCTTGTCTGTCATTTCCCAGCGATCCTATGGCCCCACAAACCATCTACGTCGCCCGGCGATTTGGCCGGCTGGCAAACCGACTGGTACTCACTGCCCACATTGCCGCTTACGCTCGCGAGCGCGGGCACCGTGTCGTCAACTACACGCTGCACAGCTACGCTCACTTGTTCGAGCACCTTCAACACGATCTTGCGTGTGGGTTTCCTGTCTCACGGCGTCGCTCGTGGGCAAGTTACCTCCCTCTGGTTCACTCATCGATTCGCAAGACGCGAGTCTGTTACCACACCGTTCGCTATGCGAGCAAAATCGCTCCGACACTGCCGATCGTCGGACACCGCTCGGTTTCGATCGACGATAGCGCGACTGATTTGATGGATGCTCGCGGAGTCATTTCCCTCGATCAACCGGCGCTGCAAGCGCGGCTGGCAGGTAAGTCGCGCGTGTTCGTCTACGGTTGGCAATTTCGCGCTCCGGAGCTCCTCGCCCAACATGCCGACGAAGTGCGCGACTACCTGCGTCCTGCCGATGCCATCGCGCGCGTCGCGAGGCAATCGGTCGCCCCCCTACGAGAGGTCGCCGACGTCGTTGTGGGCATTCATCGTCGCCAGGGAGACTATCGCACTTGGCTCGGCGGTCGCTACTACTTCGACGACTTGGCTTACCAGCGGTGGATGCACCAAATCGCGGGACAATTTCCGGGCCAGAAAGTCGCGTTTTTGGTTTGTAGCGACGAACCGTGGGACGCGGCGAGCTTTGCCCCCCACTCGGTGTTTGCCGGCCCGGGCAGTGCGTTTGCCGACATCACGGCGCTGGGGCTGTGCAACTTGGTCGTCGGCCCGGTGAGCACATTTTCGCAGTGGGCCTCGTTCGCCGGCAATGTGCCGCTGGTGCTGCTGACCGGGGCCGACCTGCGGGTCGACGTGAGTGCAAGCCGAGTGTCGATGGGTGACGTTTTGCCGGGCATCACGCCCGATGAGTTGTCAACAACCGGCACGCAGCACGCAGCTTAGCGGCGCAGCCGCGCTTTGCGGACGTAAGGTCAGCAAGTAGAATCAGGGGAATCGCGTGGTGTTTCGCCGCGTGTTGACGCCCATCGCAAGTTTCGCTTCTTCGCTAAATCTTCCCGCTATCCACTTAAATCTGCGACGCAATCGCGCATTGTGCGACGTCCACCTTCGCCAACCGCTGGAGAAAACTTATGACTTTCGTATCTTCGCTAACCGCAAAGACAGCAGTTTTTCTGGCGAGTTTTTCGTTCTTAACGGTAAGTGTCGCTCCGTCACGAGGAGGCGACATTCGAGACGACATACGCGACGTACACAAGTCATTAATTGAGGATGTCAATAAAGCGAAACAGGTGTTTGCTGAGAAGGTGGCAAGCGAAGGAAATGCCGCCATCAAACTGTACGAGCGATTGGCAGCGCGTGCGGTAAGGGAAGGAGACTTGTCGGCCGCCACGACAGCGTGGCGTGAGATTCTGCGATTAAATCAGGACCATAAGGGGGCTCAAGACTTCTTCAAGTCGTTGGGTCGGCTGGAAGACGAACTCAAGAAGATTGCCGACGAGCCAGGTACGCAGTCGATCGCAAATGTGATGGATTCAGCGCAAGCCACTTCGACGGCGGCCCTCGAAGGGACGCGTTGGAGCTACGAAGGAAATCGCGTCATCGAGTTCCGAAAGGGGAACTCTTGTGTGATATCAAACGGACGCGATGCTGTTGACACTCGCATGTGGTCGGTCGATTCGCTTGGAAATGTGTTCATCTCGTCGAATGATGGAAAGTTTATCGTCACGTTGTCATTCCGTGGCGGCAATTCGTATGGTGCATCGTCATTTACAAAGACTCTCACATTTTCCGGAAAAAAATTAGAATAAGTGATTTTCGATTTGGCTAAGTAGTGTTGCTTTGGTTGACTCCGTGTCGACTTCCGTATGGAGGCCGGCGACTCGAAACGCGGTGGTTGACACACCAATTGCATTTTTAACGCTCCAATGATGTTGACGCGAGACTTTGATAAAGCACATGGCCGCGCGACGAGACGTATTTTCGGCCATCGAGCAGCCTGTCGGGGTCAAGCATAAAACGGTCCGTGGCGGTCTTATCATCGGCGTGACCCAAGCGATTAGTGTTGTCATTTCGCTATTGACGATTCCGGTGCTGACTCGGCTGCTCGAAAAAGAAGACTTCGGTCTGATTGCGATGGTGGCGGTGTTTACGAATTTCGCCAGCATGTTCGTCGATGCCGGGCTGACAAACGCAATTATTCAGCGCCGTGAGATCAACCGTCAGCAAGCGTCAAATTTGTTTTGGCTTTCGGCAGCTCTGGGATGTGTGATCGCGATAGTCGTAGTCCTTGGGTCGCCGTTGGTGGCGCTTTTTTATGGGGAATCGCGGCTGACGGCGATTACGTGCGCGTTGGCTTCGACTTTTGTTGCAAGTGGACTGACAATACAGCATCAAGCACTATTGAGACGCGGGCTTAAGTTTGCGTCCGTCGGAATGGTTGGACTGGTCGCAGCAACCGTGGGCCAATTTACTGGAGTGCTGTGGGCGTGGAGGCATCAGCACGAGACGAACGATTACTGGGCCTTGGTACTCATTCCGATTACGATGGCGATTGTGCGTTTGGTCGCGACATATGTGGCGTTTCCTTGGCTACCGTCGCTCTATCGCTCGATTCCCGAGACAGCAAGTCTCGTTGGCTTCGGGGCAAATCTTACCGGCTTTCGTTTCATGCAGTATCTCACATCCAACTGCGATTACATGCTGATCGGCTGGTGGTGGGGTAGCGAAGTATTGGGGTTCTACGAACGGTCGTTCCGGATACTCATGTTTCCGCTACAACGTTTGCTCGATCCGTTTACCAACGTACTCGCCCCAGCACTGGCCCGCATCGCGAACAATCCGGTTCGATTCAATCAAATTGTCGGACAGATATACAATTTACTGCTCTTAACCCTGGTCCCCGGCATGTTAATGTTAATTGTCGGAGCCGACCCCTTCGTGACGACGTTGTTTGGCCCAGGCTGGGAAAGGTCGATTCCCGTGTTGCGATGGCTCGCCGTTGCTGGCACACTTGTGCCGCTGCATACGTTGACGGCCGTCATTTTGACTGCCCAAGGTAAGGGGAGGCAATTGCTGCGCTTTGGAATCTGGAGCCAGCCGACAGCGATCGCTGGGTTCTTAATTGGGTTGCCCTTCGGACCCACGGGAGTGGCTGCTGGCTATGCAATCACGGGTTATGTCTGTCGATTGCCGATGCACATCTATTGGTTGCGACACATTGCAAACGCTCCGGTACTCGAATTCCAACAGTCAACTTTCGTGGCAATGCCTTACTTCGCGGTTGTCGTAGCGGGCAACTTCGCCTGCCTTTACTTTATGCAAGGAGCGCCGCCCGCAGCGATTGCCACGTGTTCCCTAGCGTTCACTGCCTTGGCAATTCTCGCGAATTCGGCGATTGTTCCCCGATCGCGAAATCCGTTTTGGCCCGTGCTTAGCTTGCTACGTCGTCCGTCGAGTTGACCGTCCGAACACCATCACCACGATTACACTCACCATGAACGAGGATGCTCCGCTCGCCGCCATTCGACTCGCGCGGCAGTTCACGCGTGCAATCGTCGGTCGTCGGCAAAGGTCTCGTGTCGCAATTGTCGCTCCCGCTAGTTCGGGCAGCCTCGGTGACGATGCCTTGTTCGATGTTTTGTGTGCCGAGTTGCGCGAGGGCGGATGCGACCGAATTGTTCGAGTCGCGGAGTCTCACCGCGACCTCGCAGGTTATGAAAGCGCCGATGACACCCTGCTGCTACATCGCGGCAACCTTGCGCGGGCGATTTGGTCACTTCGCGAGTTGGCAAAGTGCGACCATTTGATCGTCGTTGGTGCCGATGTCATGGACGGAGCCTATGGACGCTCGGCGACCCGTCGATTTAGCGCACTCTCGATTGCGACCCGCCTTGGCCTCGATACATCGCTCGTCAGCTTCAGCTTCAGCGATCGCGCGACGAGTGAATCGATCGCCCAGCTTAAGAACGTATCCGAAGCCACTCGCATCGTGGTGCGCGATCCGGTTTCGTGCCGACTAGTGCGAGAACATTTGCCTGGGCGGGATATTATTCAAGGTGCCGACTTAGCGTTTTTGCTTGCTCCCGATCAAGATGCCCAAGTCGTTAGCGATGTGCGCGATTGGATTAGCGGGTTTCATGATTCGGATCCCAGCATAACGATAGCCGTTAACTTTAATCAACTTGCCTGCCCCGATTCGCAGATCGAGCTTTGCCTGGAGTCTTATCGAAAGGCGCTCGTTACGCTGTCGAAAACTTTCGCTGCGACTTACGTGTTTCTCCCGCACGATTATCGCCCCGAACACAACGAATTGGGGCTACTTGAAGACCTAAAACAGCGGTTGCCCACCGACGTGCAGCAGCGAACATTGGTCCTGAGTAAACGGCTATCTGTGCAGCAATTGAAGGGTATTTGTCGCCTTGTCGACATGGCAATCGTGGGGCGAATGCATATGGCCATCGGTTGCGTTAGTCAGTCAATACCGGTCATGTGCATGGACTACCAAGGCAAAGTTGAGGGCTTAGCCGAACACTGCGGCATCAGTTCGATTCGCGTTTCGAGCGAGCAACTCACCGACTCCGACGTGTTCGCCGGCTTGGCAACCAAGTTCTGCGCAAATCGGCACGAATTTCGTAATCAACTGAAACAGAGTCAGGCGAAGCTCCAAGAGCTAGCAAGAATCAATATTCCCATTCTCAACCCGACATCAATGGGCAGCTACTAACACAGCTCCGTGAAAGAGATAGGTGCAAGGCAATGGCGACACTGCCACATAGGGAGCGGCCGCCACGAATACTCCTGATCACCCCTACCCCTCCGTTGCCAGCGACTTCGGGTAATGGGCAGCGCACTGATTTGCTTTGGCGAGCGCTCAGCCAAGTGGGTGACGTTGACTTGATGGTCACGCTCGGGCCTCCTGGCTATTCGAACCTCGAACCACAGCAGGAGCGTGAATTGAGCGACCAGCGAGGGCTCAAGCATGTCGTCGAACTGCCGCGAGCGGCGCATGGATCGTCTTGGACGGTCGCACGAGCGATGATGCCACGCAAACTCGCCAACCAAGTCGCTTCGCAATTGGCCGGGCCGGGATGGATGTACCGCTCGACTCCCCAATTGATCGACCAAGCTCGGCAATTGGTCGCCGACAATGCGTACGATCTGGTTGTGGCCCGCTACGCACACTCGCTTGCTCGCAGCGGATGGCTTGGGCTGCTGCCGACGATTCTCGACATCGACGACGTCGATACCCAAGTCCACCAGTCGCGGCTCGACTCGCTCGACACGCCCACCTGGAAGCGACCGCTGGTCGCGCGACGGCTCCGCCAAGTGCGGCGGCCATTCGAGCGCGTGCTCGCCGAGTGTGATCACTTGTTTGTCGCGAAAGAGGCCGACCGAGGGCTTGTCTCCGGACCTTTGATTTCGGAACGGGCGATCTCGGTCTTGCCAAACATTGCTTATACACGCGACGGGGCAACTCCGCAGTCGTTGCCACCCAACGACGCATCGCGGCGAATGTTATTCGTCGGTTCGTTTGGCCATCCTCCCAACCTGCGCGGCGTCGACTATTTCATCCAAGAGGTGTGGCCGAGAGTTCAGCAGCATGCCGGCAGTGCGGAGCTTGAACTTGTCGGTGGCGGCATTCCCGGCGATGTCCAGCAGCGGTGGCGGAGCAGGCAGGGTGTCGTCGTCACCGGCTTTGCCGACGACTTGGACGATGCCTATCGGCGGTCGGCTTTTTCGATTGCCCCGCTGCTGACTGGAGCCGGAACCAACATCAAGGTGCTCGAATCGCTTGGCCACGGCCGCGCGGTCGTCGTGACTGCCAAGGCTCATCAAGGTTTCGAAGCGTCGCTCCCCCACGGCACTGGCGTGTTGGTCGGCGACTCGGCCGAATCGCTGGCCGAGAACTGTGTTTCGCTGCTCGAAACACCGGCGAGACGCAACGAGATCGCCGCCGCCGGTTATGAAGTGGTGACTCGGCTGTATAATTTCGACCACTTCGCTGTCGTTGTCGCCGACGCGATGAGAAACGTACTCGCAAGCCAATAGATGGCCCAACCGAAAAGTCATTCCGTGAGTAGCGCGCCGACAATTTCTGTGGTGATTCCGACCTACAATCGCGCGCACTTGATTGGTGAGTGCCTCGGGTCGGTGATTGCGCAGTCGGTGGCACCGCACGAGATCATCGTTGTCGACGATGGTTCGACCGACAACACGGCCGAGGTGCTCGAAGAGTATGGAGATCGCGTGACCTATGTCAAACAAACGAATGCCGGACCGGGCGCGGCCCGCAATAATGGCATCGAGCGAGCCAGCGGCGACTACATTGCGTTTCTCGATAGCGACGATTTTTGGACACCCTGGACTTTGGAAGTAATTTGCGAAGTCGTCGACGCTCCGGTGCCGCCGACGATTGTGTTGCCCAAACGAGAAGAGTTCGACGACAAATCGTCGCCGTTCAGTGCGCCGCCCGAAAGCGAGGTCCGAGAATCGCTCGACATACGTCGACACGCCAGCTTCAACAGCTTCACCTCACAAAAAGCAGTATTCTCGTCGTCAGCGCTAGTGGTTAGGCGACAATCGCTCGTCGACGTAGGGGGGTTTGCGACTAACATCATGGCGGCCGAGGATGTCGACTTGGGACTCAGGCTGGGCGAACATCCTGGACTGACGCTGATCTTGGCACCGGCGATGGTCCACGTTCGCCGAACACCGGCGAGTCTCACCCGATCGGCCACCTATGCATTCGACGGGATGCAGCACCTGCTGGCTCAAGAGCGAGGCAACTGTTACCCCGGGGGTCGGGCATCGCAATGGCAACGCCGGTCGTTCATTACCTTTATGTGCCGGGGCAAGTCGATTCAAATGCTGTTGGCCAAACGTCGCGCTGCCGCTTGGCGGCTTTACTTCGACACTTTTTGGTGGAATCTAAGGCTTGGTAAACTCGCCTACGTCGTGGCCTTTCCCGCGATTATCACCTTTGGGCTGGTCGGTCTTGTCGCCCGCAACAACGATACGGTCACGTAGCTCACCCATCATTGCCAGCCACCTCTCCCAGCTTGCCTTCCCTTGCTCTCCACATGCATCGGTTTCGGCCGCAAAACCATCTCAGGCTCGCGAACGCCACATGCTCGACACAACGCGACCGATTGTCTGGGTTATTAATGGCCACGAACGATATGGGTTAGCTCGAGCCATGCAAAATTTGGTTGGTGCCGTTGCCCAAAGTGGGCAAGCGACACGCATCGTATCGCTCCAAACGGGCGACTGCGTCGATCGCATGAGGCAGGCTGGCTTCGCCGTCGACGTACTCGACATCCCTAAACCACCGCCTCCCGGTCGTGGCCTGCGTGGTAAAATTTCTCAAGTTCTTGCACAGTTCACTCACGCGACGCGGTTCGCCAAGCGACTTGCCGATCGACTCGAAACGTTGTCGCCCCTTGTGATTCATTGGCAGAGCCCAAACCTCTCGACATTGTGTCCTCGCACTGCCCAGCGGCTTGGTGCATTGCCGGTGTGGGAGATTCCCAATGTCATTGGTGGTGACCGGTGGCGTTTGGCCGCCCGATTGCTAGCGCCCGTCATGCGTCACACGAAGACGCTGATGCTCGCCAACAGCGCCTTTACGGCCAAGAGTTGGCATGGCTTGGGTGTCGATTGCCGCGTCTTTCACCTGGGTGCCGACCAGTCAATTTTTGATCGCCAACGAATCGAAGCCGTGACCCGCGAGTCAATGAATTTGCCGAGCGACGCGATTGTGTTTGCGATAGTGGCGAGGCTCGAGCCATCGAAAGGCCAGCTGCTGTTCTGGGAGTCGCTGCTGCCGTTTATCGAACGAGGTGAGAATGTCTACTTGCTACTCTTGGGCGGTCCGCTGGAGTCTGAGTACGTTGACGCGATGCAAAGACTCGCGGCCCAAACCAAAGTTCAAGAGCGTCTACGACTTCTGGGGCATGTCGCCGCACCCGAGAAGTATTACGAAGCAGTCGACATTGCCGTCAACGCCCGGATCGACGCCGAGCCGTTCGGACTGTCGGTCATCGAAGCGATGATGATGGGGCGCCCTGCGATGGTTCACGCGTTAGGCGGGCCGTCAGAAACGGTCGTCGACGGAGTAACGGGGTGGCACGTCAGTCGGCCGACCCGCGAGGCATGGTCGGCAGCCATCGATCATGTTCTTGCCGAACGCAACGATTGGCCAAAGATCGGCGCGGCTGCGTACGAGCGTGCCGTCGGCGAGTTCACTTGCCATCGCCAAGCCGAGCGATACCTCGCCTACCTCGCCGATCGCTTGGGCGACAAAAACGCATGATCGTGCCGAGCTAACTCAACACGCCCTACCCGATTAGACGATGACAATACTTGCCCGGCGGTCGTTTTCGCACCTCTTTTCTGGCGAATTGAGTGGCGGGTGCCCGGGGTGATTGCAATTAGCCGGGCAAATATCGACAATCTCGAAATCTCGCACGCTCAACAGGGCGAAACCTACGACACCTCGCTCGGAGAGAACCAACGGAGAAATCATGGAACGGCAATACTCAAAATTCCAGCAAAAAGCGATCAAGAATTTCTACGACAATCGCGAAGCGGTGGGATTGCAAAGGCTCAGCGAGTTGGTGACTGAGCTGTATCTGACCGAAGGCAAGAAACGCGAGATGCAGTGGGACTACGTCGTCGCCGCCCTCGCGAAGCTCGGCATGAAGGAAGATCGCATTGCTCAATTGCGTAAGCAGGACGATCCTGCGATGCTCGCTAAAGTCGTCGAAGAGTATCTCGCGAAGAGCTGAACCGAGGGGGCCAGTGGGCGTGGAACGGGGTTTCTGAACCCGATTTTTTCCTTTAACCCCGGCCCTCGCCTCCATTCCCCGCCGCTTCGCCGTGTTAGCCTATCTCAATCTTCTGCAGCATGTGATCGACAACGGCGTCGCCAAGAGCGATCGGACCGGGACCGGTACGCGGAGTCTGTTTGGTTATCAAATGCGGTTCGACTTGGCCGGTGGCTTTCCGCTGGTGACGACCAAGAAGGTTCACTCCCGGTCGATCATTCACGAGCTGCTCTGGTTCATCAGGGGTGAGACCAACACTCGCTACCTGACCGAAAATGGAGTCAGCATTTGGGACGAGTGGGCCGACGACGATGGGGAGCTTGGCCCCATCTACGGTAAGCAGTGGCGGAGTTGGCAAGCGAGCGATGGATCGACCATCGACCAACTCGCCGAGGTGGTCGAAGCGATCAAGACCAACCCCGACAGCCGACGGTTGATCGTCAGTGCGTGGAATGTGGCCGATGTCCCAAAAATGGCGCTACCGCCTTGTCATCTGCTGTTCCAGTTTTATGTCGCCGAGGGGCGGCTCAGTTGCCAGCTCTATCAGCGTAGTGCCGACATTTTTTTGGGAGTGCCATTCAACATCGCGTCGTATGCGCTGCTGACGATGATGATCGCGCAAGTGACGGGGCTCGCGCTGGGCGAGTTCATCCACACCCTCGGCGATGCTCATCTCTACGACAATCATGTCGAACAGGCCAAGCTGCAGCTCTCACGCCCACCGCGGTCTCTGCCCCGGATCGAACTCGCTGAGTCGGTGACCAACCTATTCGACTTCACCTACAACGACGGAAAGTTAGTCGGTTACGATCCCCCCCCGGCGATCAAAGCACCGGTGGCTGTGTGACCGCGTGTCGTTGGGTTTGCCAAGCAAGGCGTGGCCGAGCGTCGGAAATGCGAGTCGCGAACTGGGAATTGCAAAATAAAAACAGAGTCGCTGGCGGTACTAGTTGTGAGTAATGAAGCCGGTCGGCGCTTCAATGGGGCCATCGTTTCTGCTAATTCTCAGATTATCGCCCTCTGCGAACTGCTGGTTCTGGTATACTGAGGGTCAGAAACAGTCTACTCTCCGGCGAATCGCTTTCGCCCACACCACCGCGAGGTCGGTCGTTTTCGTTGTTGCTAGTCGAGCGGATTCCCCGCTTTGGCTCGAGACCGTGTCGTGAGCACTTTCGTTCAGGGCATGCAAGCCGATATCTCTCGGCAACACACTTTCTGCGACTCGCGAAAGACCGGCTCGCCTGCAAGAAACTACCATCACGGGTTCGGTGCAATGGCTCTCCGACGATGATTACGCATGTCGGTTGGCGGTCGATGGGGTGGAATTCGCCCATAACGTACTCGACGCGCTGAGCCGCCGTTTTGCGTTTACCAGTAGCGAACCAATGGTCGAGGGATCGCGTCGGACGCAGCGGATTTTTCGGATTGCTTACAATTCGCAGCTTTCGCGTCGGCAACTGGTGCAATTGCTGGCATCGGTACCGGGGGTGATCCTTCACATGGCTGGTGATCGACGAGGTCCAAACAACCGTCAAGAAACAAGAGGAACACAATGATGAGTACCAAGAAACCAAAACCGCTGTTTGTCGCAACGAAACCGCCGACTTGTCCTTATTGCGGCCACGCGACCTATTCGCAAGGAGGAATTCACCCTCAGTGCGCGATCTCTCAAGCCGACGCACCACGTCAGGGGCGGTTGCAAGCTGATCGGAGAGCCAAAGCGGCGCTCAAGTTAAAGCCGAGCGACGCTTCAGCGGTCGCGTCATCGGCAGCGTCGACCCGGGCTTGATCGGGTTGCCTTCGGTCGCGATTGCCATGAGTGGTTACCATTATGTCCACCGATCAAGGGGTATCTTGCGGCGGGCAAATTGGGTACACTATCCGACGGTAGGTTGGTCGATCGTGAACAACGACTTCGGCGATGACTTCGACAAAGACCTCGGCGATGCGTATCGCCGAAATTCGCCGAGGCACTCGACGCGCTTTCGTCCGTCCCACCTGGCAGGTCACCACGTTGACCGATTTCTCGGCTCGCTTCGCGGTCCCCTCGCGGTGCGGGTGTTAGCGCTTAAGGAGCTCGATGGTGGGTAAGAAATTGTATTGCGGTAACCTCGGTTACGATGTGTCGAGCAGCGATCTCGAAGCTTTGTTCGCCGAATTTGGCGAAGTCACCAGTGCCGAGGTCATTGCCGACCGCGACACCGGACGGAGCAAGGGCTTTGGCTTTGTCGAAATGGCGACTGACCAAGCGGCCCAAGCGGCGATTACCGGACTTCACGAAACAAACCACTCGGGTCGTCCGCTGACAGTCAACGAAGCCAAGCCTCGCGAGAATCGCGGCGGCGGCGGTGGTGGTGGTGGTCGCAGCGGCTACGGTGGCGGTGGCGGTGGCGGTCGCAGTGGC
>JBGSRO010000007.1:0-5965 GCA_041737535.1 Pirellulales bacterium
GGCGGAGCCGCCTCTATTCTAGTGCTAACAGCTCCCAATAATGAAAGATACAAGGCACCGCAGAAAATGGTCCCAAGTGCTGGAGACTCGACAGGCTGCGGAGCCAGTCCCATTTTTTCGCAACTGCCGTTCTCTCGATGCTAACGTCAATCGTAACTCGTTCATATGCGGAAGTTATTTTGCGTTCATTCCTGAGTTGCCAACTTTGAATCCGCCATCTGAATTTCGTAGTACGAATTTCGCTTACCGGTTGTCGAAAGTTGCCAACGACTCGACGGCACGTCGTGGGCAACTGACGACGCCGCGTGGGACCGTTGAACTGCCGACGTTCATGCCCGTGGGCACCGTTGGTACGGTGAAAGCCGTTGATATCGAACGGCTCGAATCGACTGGCGCGCAGATCATGCTCGCCAACACCTATCACTTGGCCTTGCGGCCCGGTTCGCCGCGCGTGGCCGCGCTCGGCGGCATTCACGCCATGTCGGGCTGGTCGGGGCCGATTTTGACCGACTCGGGGGGGCTTTCAAGTATTTAGTCTTGCTGAGCGGACGAAAATAACGGAACAGCAAGTTGTGTTTCGCTCGCACATCGATGGCTCGCTTGTCGAACTGTCGCCCGAGCGGTCGATCGAGATTCAATCGGAGCTCGGAAGTGATATCGCGATGCAACTCGACCATGTGATTGGGCTGCCCGCGCCGCGCGACGATGTGCGCGACGCGATGCAGCGGAGTTTGCGTTGGGCCGAGCGATGCCTTGCGGCCCGCAGGCGCGACGACCAGGCATTGTTCGGCATCGTCCAAGGGGGGCTCGACGCAGAGCTGCGAGCGGAATCGGCTGAAGGTCTGCGAAAGCTCCCCTTCGAGGGTTACGCGATTGGCGGGCTGAGCGTGGGCGAGGAGCCGGCCGAGATGTACCAAACCATTTCGGTGACCATTCCGCACTTGCCGACTGACAAGCCCCGCTATTTGATGGGGGTTGGCAAACCCGAGGACTTGGTCGAAGCGGTCCATCGCGGGGTCGATATGTTCGATTGCGTGATGCCGACTCGCAACGGTCGCAATGCGCTAGCGTTCACTGACGAGGGGCCACTTAGGCTCCGCAACGAGTGTCACGCCGACGACACCCGGCCGCTCGAAGTCGATTGCCCCTGCCTCGCCTGCCGGCGGCATAGCCGTGGTTACCTGCGGCACTTGTTCCAGGCGGGCGAGATGCTCGGTCCGATGCTGCTCTCGACGCACAATTTGTTCTATTACCAGCGAGTGATGGCCGAAATGCGCGCGGCGATCGAAGCCGACACGTTCGCCGAGTATCGCATGAGCAAGCTGAAAAGGTGGGGTGTTGCGCCGACACAAGGACCAACGGCGGCTTAGCGAGTTTCCCCCTTTCCGGATTTGCCTATCTGCTTGTATCATACCGGTTTCGGTAGATCTTGCGGGAATCGACCATCGCTGATTCGGGCCATTTAATCCACACCAGACCCATGCTTTTCGCCGTTGCTTCATCGATTGCCGCCGTGCTGGCTCAAGCCGATGGGGGGGCGGGTGGAGCTGTTAATCCGGCCGCCGACCCTGCGCCGGGTGCATGGTGGATTCAGATGATCCCGTTCTTGGCGATTCCGGTTTTGGCCTACTATATGCTGATCGTTCCTGAGCGGCAGCGAAAAGCACGCCTCGACAAGTTGCACGCGGTCAAAGAAAAAGACCACGTTGTTACGAGTTCCGGCATCCACGGCGTCATCACACAGGTCAATCGCGACCAAGGGCGTGCGACGCTGCGGATCGATGAATCGAACGGCACGAAAATTCGCATTGAACTCGCCGCCATCGCCCGCGTTGTCACCGAAAATGACAAGGCGGCCGAGGTAACAAAAGACTCCAAATAGGTCGCTCCGCACGGTAGCCGAGCGATGGCACAACGGTAGAGATAGTTACTTGCAATGAAAAAGTCGAAGTTTATGCGGTCGCGACAGTTGTTGACGCTTGTAGCGAGCCTGCTGGTTTTCGCTTCCTTGGCTATCGCTCAACCTCCTGCGGACGAACCTTTCGCATCGCCCGATGCCGCCGGGACCGAAACGGTGCCCGACGAAGCGCTGCCCAAAGACGCGCCGGCCGACGAGCCAACAGCGGAGGCAACGATCCCCGTCGATGAACCGGCGTCGCGTGACAACGCAGAGGGTGTTGCGGACGACGCCGCAGAAGAATCGACTGCCGCTCCGCCCGTTGCCGAGAACGCTGACCCCAAAAGTGACGATGACCCCAAAAGTGACAAAGCCCCTTCCACTCCGGCAGCAGCGACAACGGTGCCGGCCAAACCAACGAGTTTTGAAGGGGGACTCTCCTCCGCGCTGCTCGCCATTCTTGTGGTCGCGATCATCGTGATTCCGGTGCTCGTCGGAAACTACGCTAGCAAAAAGCTCAGTATGCCCGACCACGGATGGAAGATTGCCACTGTGCTGGGCACGGCGCTCGCTGGGATCGCGATCTGCTGGTTGGGCGAATTCAAACTTGGCCCCGACCTCGGTGGTGGTGTCACGCTCATTTACGAACTCCAAAACGGCGAACTGGTCGAAACTGAAAAAGTTGACGGCGAAGAACTCACCGATGGCAACGAGCGCGCCAAAGTCGATATCGACAAGATGATTGGCGCTCTCAAGAAGCGTGTCGATCCTTCGGGCACGAAAGAAGTCGTGATTCGCCCCTACGGTAACGCCATCGAAATCATCATCCCCAAAGCGGGCGGTGCCGAGCGTGACCTGATCAAGAACACCATCACACGACTGGGCGAACTCGAGTTCCGGATCACGGTCGACAGCACTCGCGCCAGCGAGACGGGCGTGCGCGGCCTCATCGAGGCGGCCGAAGCACTACCACCGACGCAAAAAGTCGTGCGGCTGGGCGACCGACCCGTTGCTGAATGGGTCGCTTACAAAGAGTCGCAGTTCGGCGCACTCGACGAAACATCGCGGCAAGGACTCGTCAAACGCGCCGGGCTCAACGGACGTCCCGAAGCGCTCGTGAGAATCGACGACGGACTCGACGTCACAGGCCAGTATCTCACCAATGCCATCAAACGCGTCGGCGACGATGGCTGGGAAGTCGCCTTCGACTTTAACGCGATGGGAGCTTCAAGATTCGAGAAACTCACGGGTCGCAACTTGCCAACGTCTGGGTCGGGCAGGCAACACTTTCTGGGAATCATCCTCGACAAGGAGCTCCTTTCGGCTCCCGGTATCCGATCGAAAATTTCCGGCCAAGGAACGATTAGCGGTGGCATGACCGAGAAAGAGGTCACCGAAATCGTCAACGTCCTCGACGCCGGTAGTTTGCCTGCGGCGCTCAACCCCGAACCGATCAGCGAAGCCGACATCAGCGCCGGCATCGGTGCCGAAACGGTTCGCCAAGCGACCAGTGCTATGCTGGTATCGATGGCGCTCGTTGTCGCCTTCATGATTTTCTACTACCGCTTTGCCGGTATCGTGTCAGTAATCGCGTTGGCGCTCAATGTGGTACTGGTGCTGGCGATTATGGTGCTGATTGGGGCGGCGTTCACGCTGCCCGGGCTTGCCGGTTTGGTGCTGACCGTCGGTATGTCGGTCGACGCCAACGTGCTGATCTTCGAGCGGATTCGCGAAGAGATGAACCGCGGAGCCTCGCTGCGCATGGCCATCCGCAATGGTTTCGCCCGCGCCACAACCACCATCGTCGACTCCAACGTCACGACTCTGATTGTCGGTATCGTCCTCTACGCGATCGGAACCGACCAGATTAAGGGCTTCGCCGTCACGCTCATTCTCGGCATCGTCATGAGTATGTATACGGCCATCTTTTGTTCGCGACTTGTCTTCGACGTCTGCGAACGCCGCGGCTGGCTCAAGACGCTCAGTATGTCGAAGATCATTGGCGATCCCGGCATCAATTTTCTCAGCTTAGCGAAGCCTCTTATCGCCGTTTCGGTGCTCTGCATCGTCGTGGGGTTGTTCGGCGCATACCAGCGTGGAAGCAGCATCTTCGACATCGACTTCACCGGCGGCACGTCGGTGACGCTCGCCTTCAGCGAAGGTCAGTCGATGCCTTTTAGCGAAGTCCGCAAGAAACTCGAGCAAACGGAACTCGGCGATAAGAATTTGCAAGTCGTTCAGCGTGGGGCCGACGGGTTGTCGTACACGGTCGATTCGAGCGAGCAGTCGGTCGACGCAGTCCAGCAAATTCTCGCCAAGACATTTGGCGAACGGCTCGCGACCTACGAACTAAGAGTCGAAGACATCGCTCCTTTCGACGAAAACGGATTGACCGGCACCGGGGCAACTCTTGCGTTTGGTAAACAAGGTGACGATGCAACCGCCACCAGCTACGAAACGGTCTCCGCACAACTCGAAGCCGCGCTCGAAGCGACCGGTAACAAAGGCATCGTGCCGATCATCACCAACGAAGTATTTACCCAAGGAAGCAGCCAGCGGTTCAATGACTGGAACATCAAGCTGGGGCTTGACCAATCGGCCGCCCAAACGGTTTTCGACAGCGTTCAGCAAACGATGAATTCGGCTCCTGTCTTTCCGCTAGCCAACAAGATCGGTAGCCGCGTCGCTGGCGACCTGAAAGAAACCGCTCTCTACGCGATCGGCGTCAGCTTAATTGGTATCGTCGCCTATATTTGGCTGCGCTTCCAGAAATTATCGTACGGGCTGGCCGCGGTTATCGCGCTGATCCATGACGTTTTGTTCGCTCTCGGAGTCGTAGCGGCCAGTGCGTGGCTCGCGAATGGCATTCCCGGGCTTGCTGTCGCGCTGCAGATCGATGCGTTTCAGATCAGCCTGCCGATTGTTGCCGCGTTTCTCACGATCATCGGCTATTCGCTCAACGATACCATCGTGATATTTGACCGGATCCGCGAAGTCCGTGGCAAGAGTCCCCGGTTGTCGGCCGAAATGATTAACCACAGTGTCAACCAAACTTTGAGCCGCACTCTGCTCACTTCGCTCACGACGCTGATCGTTGTCGCGATCTTGTTCTGGTTCGGTGGCCCAGGCGTCCACGGTTTTGCCTTCACCTTGATGGTGGGCATCATCGTCGGTACCTACAGCTCTATTTTCATCGCCTCGCCGGCACTGCTATGGCTCGATGGTCTCGAATCGGCCGCTCCCGCCAGCAGCCCAACCAAGAGAAATGTCGCGCAGAAGCCAATTGGCAAGACCGAAACGGCCAAATAACGCCGCTGCGAACCGGTTGCCCCGCTGTGACGTAACATCTACGACAGGGGAGGTAAAGTCGCACCAGTGCGGTCCGACAAGGTTTGCCCGATTTGACAGGGTTTGCCCAGCCAAAGGGGTTTGCCCAGCCAACAGGGTTTGCCCAGCCAAAAGGGCTTCACAGGTCGCTGTGATGCGATTAGGTGCGATAAGACGAAATCGACATGCGTCATCAATTTATTGGTGCTCGGGCGGTCGATGACTCCCCCAATGGAAGTCTGCTAGCGGGACCAGCCAGCAGACGTACCATGTTCACGGACGAACTCGGTTTACAATTCCCCGCGCGCCAAATGCGTGCCGTGGGGTCATGCACTGAGGATCAACGTGAACGATTTTACAAAAATGGCGTGGGCCACCACACTCTTGGTGGTGGGATACTTGGCCGCTTCGTGGCTCGGCCCTCCCTCGGCGGCGACAACTGCTCGGCAAGCTCCGCCGGCCGGTTGGAACAGTCACCACCTGACCCCCGTTGATGAATCGGCGCTCGCAGGTGTTAATCCGACACAAGCACTCATGCCGACCGGTGCAGAGACTCCGCCTCTTCATTTTGATTTTGCCCCACCAGCCCTCTCGCCGAACATTGGCGGCGACTCGGCTCCCGCGCTGCAGCGATACCCTCAGCCGATGGCGACCAGCGCCCCTAAGGCTGGTGACGAGTGGTGGCTGTCCCGCACCGTCACGCCCGCGCCATCGTTCGCGCCGCCGATGCCGAACGCCGGC
>JBGSRO010000018.1:0-13637 GCA_041737535.1 Pirellulales bacterium
ACCATAAATCCGGGTACAAGTTCCATAGCGAGCCTCCTTGTCGCGGTGCGTGGATGTTAGATACCCAAGCATCTTGGCGGAGGCTCGCCCTTTTTCCCAAGAGCGATTGCTAACAATAAAAGTGCAAAACTCGAACTTAGGTAATAATGACTGAGATCCTTCGCGCGAAAGTAAGCAAACAGTCGAATGCTGGCAGCGGGTTTGCTACAATTATGTCTGAAAACGTTAACGCGTAAAAAAATCGCAACTCTAGTTGGGAGAATATCGAGATGAACGGACTAAAGTTAATGCTCATGACGGCCATCTACGGCGGGGCGATCGTCGCGACCGGTTACGTGGCCCAGGCCCAATTTTACGGCGGCGGTTGGGTCGATAATCGCGCGTCGACGGTCGGCGAGAGCTATTCGCGCGGCATGGCCGACGTGATTCGTGCTCAGGGAGAGCAGAACCTTAACAACAGTGTTGCGGCCGGCAACTTCGAAGACGCTCGTAGTAAATATCTCGACAACCGGATTAAGAGCGTTGAAACGTATTGGGCGCGACGTGAAATCTACGACCGCCGGATGGCCGAACAGGCCTATGCCCGCCAGCAATCGCGAGAAGCATTTTTTTCGCGGACACTTTTGCAACCTCTCAGCGATTCGCAGTTCGATGCGACGTCGGGCCGAATTCAATGGCCCATTTTGTGCCGCGAGCAGGAGTTCGACGGCTTTCGGACCACGATTGACGAAGCTTTCGGACAACTGGCGACTTCGGGTCTGCTGTCAATGTCGGAATTCACTGCCGCGTCGAATGCTATTCGCGATTTTCGTGGCGTGCTGCAACAGAATAGAGATAACTTTCCACAAGATGCCGTGGCTACCGCACTGCGGTTCCTGATCAAGCTGAACCGCGAGCTCGAAAGCCAGGTTGGTTGAGGTTCCGGAAGATTCTAACCGAGCCAATCTCGCGTCAATTCTTTTCGCTTCTACAAAGGCCCGACAACAATGATTTCTCGCTATCTAGCCACTGGTTTCCTGCTTGCTTCATCGTTCTCGGCGTGTACCGCTCAACCGCCGTTGCCTTCAACGCCGCCAAAGCCCGACCTGAAGTTACCACCGGCGATTGAAGACTTAGCCGAGCAAATCGAAGACCTCGCACGGTCACCCAAGGCACAAGATGCCGCCGCCGCGACGCTTACAAGATTGCTTGACGCGCCTCGTGCCGAAGTGCAGTGGCGAGCTGCGCGGGCACTCACGCGTCTCGGCGTCGCCACACCCGACACGGCCGCAAAGTTGCAAAAGCTGACCACCAGTGAAAACAAGGTCGTAAAGTTTCATGCCATTCGCGCGCTGGCGGCAATCGGTGACAAATCGCCCGGCACGATCGAGGCGATGATGGCGGCAGCGACTTCGAGCGAAGCGACGATTGCCCGCGAAGCGATCGAGGCGTTGCGAGAAATGAAGCTCCCGGCTGATCAGGCTGCGGCAGCTTTTGCCGCAGCGCTCGCGGGGGACGATCAAGCGGTCGCCAGCTTTGCCGTTGAAGCGGTAATCGCCGAAGGAGCTGGTGCCACGCCGTTGTTGATTGAATCGCTCGGTAACGAGAAGTCGGCCTATTGGGCCGCGATCGCGATTAGCCAAATTGGTGTCGACGCGGCCGGCACGGTACCGGCGATGATCAAAGCCCTGAATTCGACGACCGATACATCGCTGCAAACGCAACTTTGTCTCGCGCTGGCCGAAATCGGCGAACCAGCCAAGTCGGCAAGTGATTCGATTTGCGGTCTAGTAACGAAGTCCGATGATGCCTCGGTCCGAATGGCCGGCAGTTACGCACTGGGCGCAATTGGCGCGGACGGTTGCGAAGAGGCGCTCGCGGAATGCGCCAAAAGCGACGAACCATTTGTGGCGATGGTCGGAAGTTGGGCGATGGCGAAGACGACGGGCAGCGAAGCCGACATGACGACCGCCGTCGACAAATTGATCGCCGGGCTGACCAGTGAAAACGCCAACATGCGCGAAGCGGCAGCGAAAGGACTCATTGAGCTCGGTGCTCCGGCCGAAATCGTCGCACCGCGGCTCATCGCCGAAGCAGCGAAAGCCGATCCGGTTGAGCGTGTTAACTTAGTCGAAGCCCTTGCCGGTCTCGGCGAGCTTGTGGTGTCGAAAGCGATGATAGGGCTCGAAGAACCAGAATCTCGCGAGTTGGCACTCGAGATTCTCGCCAAAGTTGGCCCCAAGTCAGCGCCTGCCGTGCCTATGCTACTCGAACTTGCCGAGTCGGTCGACGATCCCATGGCCGCGCGAATCAACTATGTGCTGGGCCGTGTCGGTAAACCTGCTGCCGCCGCCGTTGACGGGTTGCTCGCCGATCTCGACTCCGACAACGAAGACTTGCGGCAAAGCGCCCTCTTCGCGCTGCGAGGGATTGGTCCCGCCGCGAAAGGAGCTGTCGCGAAGTTGATGCCCAAGACGGGAGCAGCCGACGGTACTGCGGAGTGTTACCTGCGAGTGTACGCCCTGGCGAGTATCGCACCGTCCGATGAATCAGTTGTCCAAGCAATCCTGCCAACGATCGAAATGGGACTCGCCGACAACAACGAACTCGTGCGGCTCGACGCCGTAATGGCGGTCGCCGATCTGAAAGCAGCGGGGGCTTCGCTGCGGGTGAAGCTCGCGGAGCTAGCGGTTGAAGACCAAAACGACATGGTTCGCAATGCAGCGCTCGCCGTGCTCAACGCTGAATAACTCTCGGCAGTCGCGATGCCGAGTCGCAGTCACGCGAAGTAGCGCAGGTAGACGATTCCGCATTTCGGAGCGTTCCCAAGCGACTCGGCGATTTTTCGTATAATTTCTTCTCTTTTGCTCAAATTGCCCGACGCCCCTCGGCTCTCGCGAATCCAAATTGTTACAATCAGTTTGGCGCTCGGGCGCGGCATCCCGAGTGTTCCAGTACACAGAGGTCGGATTACTCTTTTCCCGTGAGGCAAATTGTCATGGCCACGTTAGCTCCGCGTCGCGTCAAACCCGAGATTCGTCAAACGACATGTTTCATCGGTGGCGAATGGGTGCCGGCTGCCAGCGGTAAGACCTTTGACACAATAAATCCGGCGACCGAAGAAGTCATCTGCCAAGTCGCTGAGGGGGATAAGAAAGACGTCGACCTCGCTGTCAAGGCGGCCCGCCAGCAGTTTGAGCAAGGCGAATGGTCGCGAATGGACGCCCGCGACCGTGGTGCGCTGATGTATGAATTAGCCAATTTAATCGAGGCCGAAATCGACGAACTCGCAGCACTCGAGTCGCTCGACAATGGTAAGCCGGTTCGAGACGCACGACACGCCGACCTGCCACTGGTAGTCGATTGCCTGCGATACTACGCCGGATGGGCGGACAAAATCCAGGGGAAGACAATTCCCATTCGTGGCAACCATTTTTGTTACACGCGGCGCGAACCGGTCGGGGTGGTGGGGCAGATTATCCCGTGGAATTTCCCCGCTCTGATGGCCGCGTGGAAGTGGGGGCCAGCGCTCGCCACTGGCTGCACGATTGTGATGAAGCCCGCTGAGCAGACGCCGCTCACCTGCTTGCGGATGGCCCGGCTCGCGCAGAAGGCTGGCATTCCTGATGGCGTCATAAACGTCGTGCCAGGCTATGGCCCGACGGCTGGGGCCGCGCTCGTTGAACACCCTGATGTCAATAAAATTGCCTTCACTGGAGAAGGGACAACCGCCAAGATCATCCAGCGCGCCGCCGCCGAAACGATGAAGCGACTCACTTTCGAGCTGGGTGGTAAGAGCCCGAACGTCATCTTCGCCGACGCCGATCTCGACAGCGCAATTGAAGGGGCTCACATGGGGCTCTATTTCAACCAGGGCCAATGCTGCTGTGCCGGCAGCCGCCTGTTCGTCGAAGATCGCATTCACGACGAGGTTGTCGAACGACTGGCTGATCGCAACGCCAAACGTAGGCTCGGCGACCCGCTCGACCCATCTACCCAACAGGGGCCGCAGGTCGACAAAGCGCAGTTCGACAAGATCATGCAGTACATCGAATACGGCAAGGAAGATGGCGCGACGTGTGTTTCGGGTGGCGTCCGATATGGCGAACGAGGCTACTACATCGAACCAACCCTCTTCACAAATGTCGAAGATGATATGCGCATCGCCCGCGACGAAATCTTTGGTCCCGTGCTAAGTGTTCTCAAGTTCAGCGACGTCGGCGAAGCCGTTCGTCGGGCCAACGCTACCTGCTTTGGACTGGCTGCAGCCGTTTGGACCCGCGACATCGCGAAGGCGCATCGCTTCGCGGCGCAAGTCAAAGCCGGTACGGTGTGGGTCAACTGCTACGACGTGTTCGATGCTGCGGCGCCGTTTGGTGGATTCAAGCAAAGCGGGCTCGGACGCGAGTTGGGCGAAGCGGGACTCGATGCGTATACCGAGAATAAGACGGTAACAGTTAACCTGGGATAGTCGTCTGTCGGATGGAAGTAAGCCGCCACAGGTGTGCCACTGGCTCTGCCAGTGCTGCGTGGACAAAAGCGTGTTAGCTGACCATTCGCACTGACGAAGCCAGTGGCACACACGACGTTCGGCGTGAGATCAATGCACCGATTGAGATACCATGCAGCGACCTTTCAGCGACTACTCACTGACTCCCAAGCAGGCAGCTTGGGCTCTGGGCGTCAGCGAGTCGTCGGTCAAACGCTGGGTTGATCGTGGTACACTGCCCGCCATCACCACCGCCGGCGGACATCGCAAGTTGGCTATTTCTGATGTCCTTCACTACGCGCGGGAAACGGGCATCGACCTCGCCCAACCTGAGATTCTCGGCATTGTCACCCGGCCAAATCGCAAACCGCTCGGATTGTTGGTCGATTTGCTGGTCGAGTCGCTGTGTAATGGCGATGTTGCCGCGACGCGCGAGATCGTCTTGTCGGCTTACCAGCATGGGAACCCCTGCGCGTCGATTGGCGACGAACTGCTCTGTCCCGCATTTCGCGAGATCGGAAGTCGCTGGGAAGCTGGCAGTCTAAGTGTTCACGAGGAACGCCGCGCGTGTGAAATGACCGCCAGCGCGTTGCACGAAATTCGCGCGATGATGCCCGCTCCGTCACCCGATGCTCCACTGGCGATGGTCACCACGGCTGCCGGCGACCATGCGGAACTGCCAATTCGCATCGCTGAGCTGGTACTCCGCGAGAATGGTTGGCAGGTTGCGCTGCTGGGTGTGGCGCTACCGCTCTGCGAAATCAAATGCGCCGTCACCAAATATCGCCCGAAGCTTTCGCTATTGAGCGCCACGCACCTCGAAGACCCACAGCAGTTTTTCGTTGATTTTCGCGTACTCGTCTACGAAGCGACGAAGCAGGTAACGACTTGGTTGATGGGCGGTCGGGCACTTCCGGCCGAATTCCACGGTGCCCTCCCTTGCGATCATTTCGGGCGGTCGATGCGAGAACTCGCAAGTATTGTCCGGACCTTGACCGATCAGCCGAACGACAGCAGGTGCTCCGAAACGTGATAGAAAATCGGTGCGGCAAAGCAAATACCGTCGATCCGATCGAGCACGCCGCCGTGTCCTTCGACCAGCGTTCCGTAGTCGCGGACACCACGGTCGCGTTTGATGGCCGACATGGTCATCGCGCCGGCAAAGACCATCACGGCGACCAGCAAACACACCAGTGCCGTGTGCCACACTTGGGTGTAAGGCGTAAACACATGAAAAGCTGCGCCGATAAACGCGGTCGTCACCGCGCCGCCCAGCACTCCTTCCCAAGTGCGAGTGCCATTGATTTCGGGGGCGACGACGTGCTGGCCGTAGAGTTTGTCCCACAAGAACTGCAGCGACTCGGCAAGAATCGCGACGACCACGAAGAAGAACAATAGGCGCGCGCGGTCGGTGTAGTTTTCGATGCTTTTGAGATAGAGCAAAGCGGGCGCAAAACCCAAACAATAGACGCAGATCAACAGGCCAGTTTGAATCTTCGCCACGCGCTCCAAGAATCGTTTCGTATCGCCGGCGATTGCGACCCGTAACGGGATAAAGAGAAACCCGTAAACCGGGATCAAGATGCTATAGAGCGCGTATTGGTTAAACGCAACGAGCACGAAGTGGAGCGGAGCGATGACATAAAACATCCAGCCCAGTGCGCGATGGTCGCCGAGTCTCGTTGGCGTGAGCGTAATGTACTCACGCAGCGCCCAAAAACTGACCGCTCCAAAGAGCATGACCGTCGGTGTCGCTCGCCAAAATGCAACAGCGAGCAAACAGCACATGATCCACCAGGATCGCAACCGGCTGTTGAACGTGCCAATAGCGGCTGGATTCAGCCCGAGCTGATTCTGTTTACGCTCTAGCACCCAACCGACGACGGTGGCGACGGTCAGAACGCTACCGACCACACCGGCCATTGCCCAATTGAGTTCGTCGGATGTCATTGCATGCTAGTCGCAGTTGTATTGTTCATCGTCGTGCTAATCATCGTCATTATCGATGCGGCGGAGTTTCAGCACCGCGTTACGTGCACGTTCGAGAAAGTCGTTTTTCGATTCGCCGTTTTCGAGCCACATAGGTGGGCCAAAAGTTATGCACGAAAGCAGCGGAATCGGCAAGAACTCCTCGCGCGGAAGAATACGATTCATGTTGTCGAGGTAGACCGGTACCAACTCGATATCGGGGCGTTTTTTGCTAATGTAGTAGAGCCCACTCTTAAATTCACCGACTTGCTCGCCGCTGCTGCGACTTCCTTCGGGAAAAATGATCACCGAATGAGTATCGCCGATTTCGCGAAGCATGAGGTCGACAGGGCTTTGATGCACTTTAATCTCGCGACGGTCGATGAGCATTGCGTTGTAAGTGCGCGCGATGTGTCGCCGCAGCATTCCCTTGCTCCAGTAGTCTTTGGCCGCAACCGGCCGCGTCAGCCGGCGGACGTAGCGCGGCAGCGATGACCAGACGAGCACGACGTCGATATGGCTAGTGTGGTTGGCGAAGTAAACCCGTTGGCACGTGTCGGGCTGGCAGTCGACCCAGCGAATGCTGGCACCGCTCATGAACCTCGCCAGGCCGGTGAGCATCAACTCCGTCAGCATGTATCGAGTCGGGCAGGGGGGTGAGTCAAAGAACGATGAGCCTTGGCACAGGTTTCAGTATGATTCGCCACTGGACGCTTTACGAGGGGCAGGATTCCAACGCCATCCGATCGGATGGCCTGTTCTCACTTCTCGCTTCTTGGCGCAAAGAGACAAATTATTTCAATGATCTTACCGACGTCGTTGTTGCTTTCTGA
Source organism: Pirellulales bacterium (assembly GCA_041737535.1). Classification (GTDB taxonomy): domain Bacteria; phylum Planctomycetota; class Planctomycetia; order Pirellulales; family Lacipirellulaceae; genus JBGSWC01. The sequence continues at coordinate 7,270 of JBGSRO010000018.1, forward strand.
GCGCTTCTCAACGGCTTCGTGACATTGCGTCGAAAACAGGAACTAACGTCGCGGACACTTCGCTTCGTAGAGCCTGTAAATTAGCCGTTCGTAGCCCCCGACCATGACCTGAAGACTCGCGTTATCGACGACATGCTGTCGTGCCCGTCGGCCGTATTCATTTCGCCGGAGAGGGTTGCTGAGTAGTTCGACGATGCGATCGGCCAAACCGGCAGCGTCACCGGCCGGGCAGACGTAGCCGTTCTCGCCGTTGGCGATCGACTCGCGAATCGAACCGACATCGACCGAAACGACTGGTGTTTCGCAGCTCATACTTTCGAGAATCGAAACGGGGTTGGCCTCGTTGTGAGAAGTGAGGGCGAGCAAGTCGAGCGCGCCGAGCAGTTCGGGTATGTCGCTGCGATTGCCAATAAAGTGAACCGAGTCGGCAATACCGAGCCGCGTGGCTTCGGCTTCTAGCAGCGGGCGACGCGGACCGTCGCCAATCACCAGAAATGCGCAGTCGCCGACTTGCTGGCGAACTTTTCTCGCCACTTCGAGGAATAGCTCGTGATTTTTTTCGGGCCGCAGTGCGGCAAGGATTCCAACCAGCGGCACCGCTGGACCGATGCCTAATTCGTGGCGGACGATCCCGCGACCGACCGGTGGGGCGAATCGCTGGGTGTCGACGCCGTTGGGAATGACAACAACTTTCTCGGCCGGGAAACGCTCGAATTCTCGTAAGAACTCGCCGTGCGAATCGGCAACGGCAATGAATGCGTCTGTCCAGTGTGTCAGCAGTCGGTTAAGCCGCCCCACGCCATCAGGCCAGCCGGTGCTGTGGAGTGCGGAGCAAACGACGGGGACTTTGGCAAGGTGTGCTGCCAGTCGTCCCCAAAACATCTTGTCACCAGCACCAACTGTCACAACGGCATCGATCTGTTCGGCTCGCATCAGCCGAGTCAGGCGCGGCAGCACTCGAATGTCCCACTTGTTGTTCAGCACGTTTGTATGGAGCGGTAGCTCAGAGGCGAGCAATTCGCCCAACGGCCCGGCTTCTTTCAGGCAAACAATCGATGGTTCGATGAGACGACGATCGACTCGCCGGACGAGGTTCATCAACAGCGTCTCAGCACCACCAACTGGTAGCGATGTGACACAGAACATCGTCTTCAACGGACGCACTATCTCCGACGTCTGTGCCATAGGGGACGCCACCGAATCGAGTATGCACAGTCCATTAGCCATGAGCTATGTCGCCTTGCGATTTGGTAAAACGTGAGAACCGCTCGACGAGCGACACTCTGATGACTTGCCATTCGCTGGTGTCAATCACGAGTCCTGGTCCGGTCAGCAAAATGGCCACCAGCCCGCAACCGACAGCAGCGAACGTTGGCGGCAAAATCAACAGCAACGGCAAGCCCGTCAGCACCAACGTGCCCGCGTGGATTTTCATACCAAGCCGATGATTGACGGAGAGTTGCAGGACGACCGCGATGAATGTTGCCAATGCCGTTGCAATCACTGCTCCGAGCAGCCCAAATCGAGGCAGCAACAACAAATTGAGCACGACATTTATTGCAATGCCGACGCCCAATGGCAAAGCAGCGCGACGAGTTTGCTCGGCAATCCAGACATAGATTTGCGAAACGAGCAACACACTGAACCACACGCACGACGCAATCGTCCAGGGCAACACAGCCAGGCCGCCGTCGTATTTTCCTGCCAGCGAGAAATGAAACAGCAGCGGAGCGCCCATCTGAACGACGAAGCCCAGCAGCGTCATACCGACGAGCATTGACTTGAGCGTGAGATTGATTTGAAACGAAACCTCACCGCGACGGCCACTTTCCCAATCGTGGCTCAAATGGGGCATGATCGCCCCGACCAACAGGTTGGCGACCGAAATCATCAGTACCGGCACGATCATGCTGGCGTGATAATTGGCGACCTGCGTCATCGAGTCGTCAGCCGACAGTCCGCTGAAGTGCAAAATCATGTAACGGTCAACAACGGCGAACAAATTGCTGAGCAGGTTCGTCACCCACACCCACACAGCAAAGCGAACCAGCGGCGGCCAGAACTCTCGGTGGGGCAGGGGATCGTTCGAATCGGCACCCGTGAGATCGTTCGACCAAATGCGAGAGTGCGACCACACGAGCACTCCAACTATCGACACAGCACAACCGATGCCATAAGCAGCCAGTACGCTGCTCGCGGCCGCTTCGTGCCAAGCAATCAATGCGAGCGCGAGTGTCGCAAAGGTCATGCTCTGCGCGAAGTGCATCGCTGAGACGACGCGAAAGAGCCGAAGACCGGCAAACAATGCTTCGAGAAAGTGATGGCCAATCACTGCCGCCAACACTGCGCTTAACAGTATCACTAATCCACCACGCGAGCGGTCGCCGAATATGAGCCAAGCAAAGTCGGCGTTTCGCCACCCGACGACCAGCACGGCAATAGCCGCCAGGCTAAACGACCAAGTAGCCGTGCGGCAGAGAAATGTGCCAAGTTGGCCCTGTTGGCGAAACTTTTCAAGATACCGACCGAACGAGCCGGGAAGTCCCAGCACCGCCACCGGTGCCGCCAACAGCAAGAATCCATAAGCCATCTCCCAGCGACCGAGCGCTTCGGGGTCGAGCCAACGGCAAAACAAAATGCCGCGGCCAAATCCGACGCTGCGCTGGACCAAACTAACGGCCAGCATCACCAAGACCCCCCCCAGCAACGTATCGGGGCGCAGCGCGGGACGCGATGCTTTTACGGACTTCGTGCCACTATCCATGTTGAAAAGTCTCCGCCGCGACAGTCGTCCGCTTTGCGATGACTTGGTCGATTGGCGTTGATGGCGGTAGTGGCCGCCGATAATCGCCTGTATGAAATCCGCCTCGCGCGAGGTGCCTGCGCGGGTCGAGTGTCAACCAGTTTCGAATCCTCGCGAGTTCGGGATCGCCGTGCAGACGCTCAATATGAAACGGATCGGCAGCCGGCGGGTTGACTCCGCCATACGCACTGCAAACACCCGAGTAACCTGCTTCGTAAGCGACTTGAAACGCCTGCTGCGAAAGATGTTCGCGTTGACCAAAGGGAAACGCAAAGTAACGGATCGGCTTGTCGGTTAACCGATGTAAGTCCCACCGCGAACCGGCGATCTCGTCGCGGAGTACGTCGACCGATTCAATTTGCGACAGGTCGCAGTGCGATCGAGTATGAGCGCCGATTTCTACGCCGGCGCGAGCCATGCTGATGATCTGAGTCGTCGTATTCGGACGTAGCGAAAGCCCCAAGTCGAGATCGTGAGCGAAGGGCGTTTGCGCCAATAAGTTGTGCGTGGTCACGAAGTAGGTAAACGGAACGCCCAGCCTCAACAGCAGCGGAATCGCAAAATCGCAGTTTTCGGCATAGCCATCGTCGAAGGTGATCGCAAGCAGCGGCTGGTAGATTTTTCCGCTCGCTATCGCGGTCTGGGCTTCCGCAAGCGACACCAATCGGAACCGCTTCATGAGCCAATTAATTTGTTCAGCAAACTGACCTCGGCTAATCGTCCAGGGTGTCGGATGGACATCGGCCACCCGATGGTAGAACAGTACTCGCACTGGCCGTCGACCGGTTCGCGCACGATTCCATTCGCTCAGCCGCCGCCAGGGGAGCGTCGAATAGTAGTAACTCGATAGGGCCATTTTCTTGAGACGATGCACGTTAGCTCCCTTTTCCGACGACGGGAGCAGCGGAACTCGACCACCCCGATGCGAGCCATCGTGCGACATTGCCAGCCGTTGCGACGGCCGACTCGCGGAGTCGCGCCGATGTACGAGGCGATGTCGCGCGCAAGTGAATCGTCTCATGCGGAACCGCGCGCCAGTGGGCTTTGTAAGGTTCGTCGCCGCGCAGCAGATCGCAGCGGCTCCGCCCTTCGGCAATAGCGGTTTGCAAACAGGCGATCATCGATAGTTGGCCCGGACCTTCTTCGAGCCGGTGGGGATCGACACCTCCTTGGTATCCATAGAGCGTGTCGCCACTTGCGATATGGTATTCGGCAGCGGCTGGCTCACCATCGAGTTCGATCCACGACATTCGCAGTTGCCCTGTGTTCAGAAAGTGCTGGCTCATCTCACGGTGAAACTTGGTAAACGTCGTCGACGCAAAACAGCCCGGCTCGCCCAGACTGTTGCGTCGGCGTTGATGCAGGTCGACGAGTATCGGCCAAGCAACAAGAAGCTCATCGAGATGCGAGACGAGATTCCATTTGGTGCGGGATGTCGACAGCACCCGCTTGTCGGCTTGGCGAAGCTGCTTGCGGTGCGACTTGCTTTGCGCCGCGAGAAATCCTTCCCAATCGCCGGGCAAATCAATCGCCCAGTAACGTCCAGCGGGTGTGATGCGTGTCGCGCACTCATTCCCATCGAGCGCCGTTTTTAGGTGGGCAATTGCCTCGTCGTCGGCGTTGACATTCTCGAAGCTCAGGCGATCCCAAAGCTGTCGGTTTTCAACAAGCCACGCCGCTATCGACTGCGAAGCCTGGACGAGAGAATCAGCCCGTGCAAACGTCGTCAGGTGATCGCTGCAGACTTCGCCATCGCCCAACAGCCGTAGTTCACGACCGTACGTGATTGACTGCTTGATATAGCAAGGAGCGATTCCGACTACCGTGCTATTGTCGTCGCGCGTGACGAGCACCGCGAGTTCGTCGCGGCCGCCACCGTAGTGCTTCCACCAGGTCGACAGCCAAACGTAGTCACGAAACGGCACGTCGCCAGCGAGCCGGTGCCAGTCGTCAGCGATCGAATGCAGTCGCTGCGGATCGTCGATTCGCTCGGTAAACACTGTGACTATCCGAAGAAGGTTTGGAGGCAAGGTTTCCTAACTCTGCCTTGCGTGCGTGCCGATGCAAGTGAAGTTTACCGTTGACGCGAAATCTCTCAGGTCGAGCGTTGTGGGAAATCAACGTGTTGCGTTTCGCGAACGTATCGCAGCGGGGCTAACTCGCCGCTTTCGCTCGAGTTGCGACTTGTTGTGCGACATGAAACGACTGTGAGGGCGCGAACCGGTTCGACAAGTCGGCTGGCACAACGGTTGCTTCCATCGCCTTCCAGAAAACGCCCGTTCCTCAACCCTTGCTTTTCGCGATTGATCCATCCATGTCGAACAACCATCCGGCCAACGTCTCGCCCCGCGACATTTGCAGTAGTCTTGCGAAGCATCGCACTTGGTGGATCGCCCCGGCGATCATCGGATTTATCGTCGCCGCTCTTTACGCCGTGTTGACGCCTCGCGAGTGGAAAGCGACTCAGGGCGTGCTTATTCGTCCGTCGGCAGCCGGGCTCAGCGAGGACCGCCTCGGCAAATTCTCCGATCTCAGCGAGATGAAAACGCTGCAAGAAACACTGCTGGAACTCGCCCGTAGCCAAACGGTCGTGAACGCGACGCTCAGCGAACTCGGTCCGCCCCCTTCGTGGTTCGGCAATTCGAGCTTTCCATCGCCTCAAGACGTCGCCGACTTTCGTGAGAAACTTTCGATGAATCCACCGGGCGGAGCCGAATTTGGCAAGACCGAGGTGTTTTATTTGGGTTACACAGACGAGCAGGCGTCGCGGGCTCTGCGGTGCGTCGACATTCTTCGCACCCAGCTCGAAACGCGGCTGAAGCAAATTCGCGATGATCGCGCTCAGAGCATGGTGGCCGAACTAACAAACGGTGTCAGCGAATCGGAGCGTGTTCTCGATGCCGAGGTGGCTAAACTGGCCCACTTTGAAGCGAGCATCGGCGATCGCCTCGCCGACCTGCGGAGCATCGAATCACCGCTCGGAGGTCAGTCGCAACTCGCTCAACGCGCTGCGTCGCTCGAAACCGAGTTGCGACAGATCGACGAAGCGCGTATTCGCTACGAACAATTGCACGAAGCACTCGTTGCTTCTGATGGCGATGCCTCGCAGATCATTGCCCTGCCCGCAAGCCTGATCGCCTCGCAGCCCGCCCTCGAACGTCTCAAGCAAGGTTTGATCGAAGCTCAGCTCAAGACGGCTCGACTTTCGAGCACCCGCCAAGCGGCTCATCCGTTTGTGCAAGCCGCTCGGCTTGCCGAAGCCGAGGTTCGCGAACAGTTGCACGACGAACTCAACATCGCCCTGCGTGGTGTTGAACTCGAACTCTCGCAAACGGCTCGCCGGGGTGAGTTGCTCGAAAGTCAGCTTCACAAAACAAAAGCGACGCTGGCCGAACTCGCCGACAAACGGGCCCCTTATTCGCGGCAACTGGCAACCGTCGAACATCAATCGCGATTGGCTGAAGCGGCGCGCAAACGGCTGACCGATGCCCAGGTGACGAAGGCCGGTACGCAGTCGGCGAGCTTGCTCGCGAAAATCGACGCCGTCGAGAGTGGCGTGGGGCCC
>JBGSRO010000019.1:0-32293 GCA_041737535.1 Pirellulales bacterium
GCCGTTTGCGGCTAAACCGCAAGCGGTTGTTCTCAAGACACTTAATAAATGCTGCTACCAATCTGCTGACTTTGCGAATCAGCAGAAAGTAACTTTCATTTCCAATTTATCTAAGGCACAGAGCTCGGTGAACATGCACTACCGCACTTCCCCGAGAACCTTACCCGAAGGCAAGTCTCTCAAAGTCGAACAAATAGCGCATCTTCGTTTTTAAGATGCCACTCTTGCTTTCACCAAATTGTCAAAGAGCGAGCAAAGAGCTAAGCCGCGAGCGGCTAACGCTTCACCCTGTCGACCACAAACTGCCGACCCGCGTTTTGCCCGCCAGAGTATCCTCTTTTGGGCAGTCCCCAGTGCGAGCTAACTCGTACTGGGGAATCGCAGATAATACCAGCTTTCGAAAGACTGTCAAAGGGTCCGGAAGAACTTTTTTCCGAAAACCTTTTGGAGCGGACCAAAGCCCGGCCGAGACACCCTGCTGCTGCTATCACCTACAACCGAGAAGACTTGGTATCTCCAGAATTTTATGGCGACTTGAGCTGTGAGCAAGAGGCGACGTGTGGGTTATTTTTCGCGAGGGGCTTCCGAGGTGGCCCAGCGGTGCCAATGAGGGGCTGACCTGAGTGCTACGAAGCCACCCACGACGCAGATGAAGACAATCGTCACTGGTTCGACACCAGCATCTATCGAGTACCCAAGCGGTGTCCAATTTGTGGTTTCGAACAGCCAGTCTGCGTAGGCGTCCATCACGCGGAGTTGAACGTCGTCTCGCCCCAAAAAAACCCAGAACCCGATCGCCGAGACCGCGCCGTACCCTGCAATTCTTGACCGATCCCAGTCGTGAGTCACGGCGCTCGAAAGTACTCCGCCACACATCGAAAGCGCGACGGTGTGAAGAATCAAACTGGCTATTGTTGGCACACAAATGGCGAACGCCAGTAAGACACCGACAACCGTCATCACGACAAGCATCGACCGCAAACTAAACTGCCACCATGGGCGTGATGGACGATTCGCGGGGGCGGGCGGTGCGGCTGGCGGCGCGGTTGTTGGTGGCGCGGGGGGTGGTTCGGTCGTCATGCCCCTTAGTTTAGTTGGGCGCGAGATGTGTTGGAATCGCACTCCGACGAGCGCGAAGCCAATAGCCGACGAGTTACACCTCGTCGGCGACGAGCGGTAGCTCGTCGGCTATTGCGGTACGATGCGCGAACCACCAATCATTGTTTTGCTCTTACTGGTTGGCGCGCTGCGTCATTCCCGCAAAGGCGGGAATCTAGACGCCACGGATGGCAAGCAAAATGGGTCACAGCAGCGGGAATTCTGCCTTCGACGTGTGCGTAGTTGTGATACTGCCAACTTTGCTCGATAGAATACAACTCTCTGGATTCCCGCCTGCGCGGGAATGACGAAACGCAACGAGTTGCTTTCTTGTTTGCTCAAGTACACTACTTTGCCCTTACTTCCTATGAACGCACGCCAACTCACCAAGCTCGGTGTGCCCGAAGATTGCGTGCCGCTCGCGATTCAGCCGTGGTGCGGAGGTGCCGGGGGCTTACAAAGACATTCACGCCGTCATGGCGGCGCAAGCCGACTTGGTCGAAACGTTAGGCACGTTTCAGCCAATGGTAGTGAAGATGTGCGGCGATGGGAGCAAGGCCGAGGATTGAATCGTGCGACGATCAACCACGAATGACCCACCCACAGCCCCTCTCTGCGAGGGAGGGGAGTGGCCAACGACTAACTCGCGCGGCGAGCGTACAGATAGGGATTCATCGTCGGATCGTTATACATCTTCATTTGGCGATAAACCTTCAGCAGCTTCTTGCCCGCGAAGATGTCAGCGAGTAACTCGGCGAGCGAGTTCGACAGGTCGGCGTGTTGCAAGCAGCAACGGTCGATTTTTTCCTGGACCGTCGCGCGGTGGTCGGGTGAAGCATCGTCACGATCGAGTTGCTCGCGGAGATGATAGATCCGCAGCGACATGATCGACAGCCGGTCGATAGCACTGCCGGGGGTTTCGGTATTGAGCCGGGCTTGGCCCGTCGGGACGACTTGTTCGGCGGCGAGCAATTGGATCAGCGATTCGTCGACTTTTTCGATGCCGTCGTTGCGGCGTTGGTTGTAGCCATCGATGGCACGCTTGACCTCGGCTATGCGAGCGTCCCCCACGTCGGGGCTGCGGGCGATGTCTTCTTCGTGCCAGAGCAGGAAGTTGAAGCGGTGTTGATCGCAGGCCACGGCGAGCAGGCCCGTGTAGGGGTTGCTGGGCTCTCGGGTGTGCCAAAGCGCGACAGTGTCGTGCTGCAACTGCGTGATTTGCCGGACTACACTAGAAACGTCGAAAGACATCGGCTCCCCTCCTTAAGTTTTTTCTGTTGCAATCGTTGCGTGCGCATCCCGCTGTGCGTGCGAGGATAATGGGCGGCGAGCGTACTGTTGCGGCAATCGTGTGACAAGCCGAGTCGGTCGGTGCTGGCATAACCTTTTTCGGCGATATTGAGGCCAGTGAACCGCTGGTGGACCGGCACAGTCGCGCGCGATTGTGATTGGCCAGATCGAAAGCACCTGTGGTTGTTGGGGTGGCGAGGGGTTGTCGACGGCGGCGTGCGAATGATGGTGGCTTTCTCCCGTTGGCGAGGCTATGATCAAGATCAGGTTTTTGACCCAAGACGGCTGCTTACTCAGGACGCTCACCGATGACAATCCAGTTATTTCGCCCGTTGTATGCCACGCTGCTTTGCTCAATTGTCTCCCCCGTTGTGGCGCAGGTGGTCGTCACCGAAATTATGTACGACCCGCGGAGCAGTGAAGCCGATCCAAATCGCACCGAGTGGCTCGAAATCTACAATGCAGGAAAGGAAGCGGTCGACCTATCAGGTTGGCGTCTGAAGGACGAAGATGGCGAAACGCTACCAATCGCCGAGGGCGAACGACTCGAACCTCAGGCGGTGGCGATCTTGATCACCTCCGCTCAAGAGGCGACGCACTTTCAAGCCGCCTGGGGCAAAGAAACTCACGTGATTCGCCTCGGCAATTGGAATACGAGCCTAAAAAACCTCAGCAATGATCCTGGCGACGGCAACGAGTTACTCGGCTTGCACGACGCGAATGGCGAACTGGTCGATGCCGTCCACTACGACGATGCGGGCGATTGGCCCAAGGTTGGCCATGGTCCGAGCATCGTACTCGCTCCCGACAAACTCGACGCAAAGTCGAACGACGATGGCAAAAGCTGGCGACTCGCTAAGGTGGGCGAAGCGGGGGCTTTCAAGTGCCGAAAGATTTTTGAGTACGGTGGTCAAGACATCGGTTCGCCTGGTCTGGTCGTCACGAAAGACGACGCGCCCCTCACAGCTCGCCGCGCGAACATGCCGACTGAGCTTCCACCTGCATCGAGTGAACCTTAGTGGTGGCTGGCAAATAACTTCCCAACCTCGATCGCGACAGTTCGCGTAAGCGAACAACGCGCGAACGATGACCCTCTTCGAAAATCGTTGTGCCTCGGCGTTCCCTCGATCAACGACTTGGCGTTGTCCCGTTAATCGCGGTGTCTCAATCCAGAAAATCGATCTGAGCCGGTTTGAGAATCACCAATTGCGGCCGACCTCGGTAGGTCACTACCGTTGCTTTCACGTCGATCAACTTGCCGACGAAAACTTCGTCAGGCCCCCGGCCTGCGAGCAAAGCCTCTGCTGGTTCGGCGGCTACGACAAGGTCGAGTGGTCGCTGTTGCTCGGCCGATTGTTTGGTGGCCAACTTTGTCCGTTCGGCGTCGGAAACTGTGGGATCTTCTCCAGCGGTTGGTCCGCTATCGGCACCCAAAGTCAAGTTGAGTAACGAACGCCCAAGGTTCCACTCGGCACGCACGATTCGACCACGCACGGTCACGGAGTGTCCCAAGGCGGCAAGAATCGCTTCGTTATCTTCGGCATCGATCGGATCCTTACGTGAAAAAGCCTCGAGCGGGCGCCGGTCCGAGCCAACGAACGACACCTCAGTGTCGTCGTCGAACAAGATGCCCGGCGACAATCCGCGATAACTACTGGGCGTGCCGACCAGACGAAGGCGACGCCCACGGAGAGTTTCATAGGTCGGCTCAACACCTAATTGACGAGCGAAACGCGGCAGGTCGTCGTTGCGTATCGTCACGTTAAACCCCGAAAGAGCGGAGTCGTAGAGTTCGAGTGAGTGAACGGTATTTCCGGCAGGCGAAGCGTAAAAGCCACTGATATCCCCCTCAATGGTAATGGGCAGCGATAACCGGCTCGCCAGGCGAATGGCTTCGGTGTCGCTACTTGCGAAAGGCCCTGGTCCGATGATCCGCTCGACATCGGCAATGCACTCGTCGATTTCGACGAGGGCTAGCCGCACGTCGATCAATTGGTCGAGGATGGCAATCGTACGCGGATCGTGGCGGCCGAACAGTCGCACGGCCTCGGCCAAGCTTTCGAGCGTCAGCGGCAACGCTTCGTTCATCCGCTCCATGCGTAAGAGATAGTGAATCAGCGCCGCGTTCGCCACGATCGCCTCTTCACTCGCCGCTCCATATTCGTCGCCGACGACACCGTGCCAATACCTCAGAATGTCGATCGGCAACAAATCGCCCAGCGATCGACTCCTTTGGGGAACCACCGTGAAATCATCGTCTCGCTCGACTTCGATAAAAGGCATGGCCAGATAGCTCCGCAGATTGCCCTTTACGCGAACGTACTGTCCGATCACCGCCTTCTCGAACGATGGTCCAAATCGCAATGCCGCCAGTTCGCGGCGTAGCCCCACCTGAATGTGCCTCCCTTCAGGACCGACATACAGCATTGGGCCGTTCACGTAGCCCATCTCGACGCATTTGGTGACAAAGCCTTCGACCGTTCCCGACGCGAAGCTGTGATCCGACACGGTGTCCCAGTTCGCAACGGCAACCGACGCATCACTTGCGATCGGTTTGGGTCGGCGAATATCCCGCTCAACGGGCATCAGGCCGAGCGGCGACAGCGTGACGCTCAAATCGACTTCCACGGGCAGTCGGAAACGCACGGTCCGCCCCGCCAAAGCCTTCAAGATAAGCAGATAGCCAACATCGCTCGTCCCGCGAAGGTGGGTGTCGTTGGCATCGAAGAACTCGACATGGACGTGAGCCGCACCTAGGGGACAGGCGATAGCGGCGCCAATTGTCGCCTCGATTTCGATCGGCAAACCGACACCCGCCACCGCTTCAATCGCGCGGCTCTCACCTAGTCGATAGGGTCCGGCCCCGTAGCGGCGTTCGACTATCGCTGCCAACGACTTCACCCGATCGGCTTCGGGCGAAGCGAGCATTTGTGCGTTCGCGCAGAGCAATCTTAGGTTAACCGCTTGCGCCAGTTCGCGACTCTGTTGTCCGAATCGCGTTCCGGCTATCTGCTGGATGTCGCTCGCAAGCGCGGCTGCCTCGTCGACTCGCGCGCGACGCAAAAGATACTCGCCGAAGTTCTGCTTTGCGCGTAAAGCCTGCAAACTATCGTCGCCGTAGGCTTGGCTCAGCTCGTCGATCGCTTCGCGGTAGTTCGTTTCGGCGGCAACGAAATCTTGTTGTTGTTCGAGCGTCTGTGCAAGCAGATTCGTCAGACTGGTCGTGAGTCCAAAGCCGGGCCGCCAGTACTCGAACGCTTCGCGGCGAACTTCGTCGAGCGACGCCGACGACTCGCCCGCAAGTTGCAGCCGCGGTCGCGCCCGCATTAAATAGGCGATTGTCAGAATTCGCCCCCGTCGACCGGCGGGCTCTTGGCTCGCGAAGTTTCGATAAGCGCATTCAAGTCCCAGGTAGATGAGGTCGGCCGCGTCGACAAAGCCATTGCGGTCGAAAAAATCGGCAAACTGAGCCTGTGTGTCGAGCCAATCTCCGCGGACTCGCTCTTCGTTGGCGAGGACTTTTATCGCGCGACCGTAGAGAGCCATTGGCTCGGCGTAGTCGCCTTCGGCCGTGCGGATTTCGGCCAAAGTCGTGAGCAGCTTAGCCGCCTCGACCTTGCTTTCGACCGATTGAAGAGCGTCGTCGGTCGGCAAGCTGTTGACGGCGGCGGTCAGCGACCGACTGGCTTGCGCGAGCCAAAGCGGATCGCGCGCGGAATTCCACATGGCGTACTCGCAGCGACCCGTCTCGGCTCGCAGTTGGGCAACAAGCGCTGCGTTCGTCCCCGTCTTCTCGACGAGTTCGCGTGTCGCGTGGTATTGCTTCAGAGCATCTTCGTGGCGACCGATGTTCTGCATGGCTTGCGCGATGATCTGCCGCAACTTGATCTCGACATCGGGAGATGTGAATTTGGTGTCGGCAATGTTAGCCGTAGCCGCGTTGAGCAAGTCTTCGAGCACGCGGACATCTTGAAACTGGGTGCGCTCGGGATCGAGACCAGCAAGCGTCTGTTCGAGAAAGCCACTCACCACCGTTGCCTTTTCGGCTTCGGTGCGGGCGATCGCCTCCGCTTTTTTGGTGTCGGCCAGGGCAATCGTCAACTCGTCGGCTCGCGCCGTCGCAAGCTGCTCGGCACGGGCGGCAAGATGCGCGCTGGTGGTGGCACGCAGTGCGAACAGCGCGCTAGTGAGGCTTCCGGCAGCAAACGTAAGCAAAATCGCCGCCGCCAATCCGGCGATAATCGGCTGGCGTTTGCACCAGCGCCACCCGCGGGCGATGCTCGAAATGGGGCGGGCTTCGATCGGCTCGCCGTTGAGCCACCTTTGCAATTCGTCCCCCACATCGGCGGCCGTCGCGAATCGTCGCGCCGGGTCTTTTTCGAGGCACTTTAGCACGATGGTTTCGAGGTCGCGTGGTACGTTCGCGTTGAGCTTTCGCGGACTGGGAGCTTCGTCGTGGATGACTTGGTGCATCAACATCCGGGCGTTGCCACGAAACGGCAGTTCGCCAGTCAACAATTGGAAAAGAATCACGCCAAGCGAATAGATGTCGCTGCGCCGATCGGCATCGTGGGCGTCGCCGCGGGCTTGTTCGGGGGACATGTAGGCGGGTGTGCCGAGCACCTGTCCGTCGAGCGACATCGTGATCTCGCCTGCTTCGCGCTTTGCCAGGCCAAAGTCCATCAAGTAAGGCTCGCCGTCGCCATCAAGCATGATGTTGCCCGGCTTCAGATCGCGATGAATCACACCCCGCTCGTGAGCGTGATTGAGGGCGTCGGCCACTTTGACGCAGATCTCCGCCGACTCGCGGAGCGTGGCGCGCTGCCCGGTGAGCCAATCCATCAGCGTGATACCGCGCACAAAATCGCTGACGATGTAAAGCGTGTCGCCGTCGCGGCCCACTTCGTGAACTGGCACAATGCCGGGGTGATGAAGTTGGGCCGAGTTTTGGGCTTCGCGAAGAAACGCCTTTTCTTCTTTCTCGTCGAATTGCCCCTTGCGAGGAATTTTCACCGCGACGGTCCGCTCGAGACGCGTGTCGCGCGCTTTCCAAACCGATCCGAACGCGCCCACACCGACTCGTTCGATCAAAAGAAAATGAGCCACCTGCGACACCATCGTGGCCTCACGCGTCGCCAGACCATCACCCACCAGGCTGAAGTCGCTGCCACAGGAGGGACACGCGATGCTTTCGAGCTCCGCATCGGGAAGCAATTCCATCGGGCTATGGCAGTTCGGACACCGAACGTGGAGACCATGACCGGCCAACGTTTCGTTGCGCCCCGAACGTCCGGCTCCAACGACATGCGCCACGGTTGCGTTGGCGTCGGCAACAATCTGATCGAACTTGTTCGCCAAGTGCGGATTGAGCTCGACAAGCCTGGCGTGGGGATCGGCTACACCGGCCTCGCGCATCTTGGCAACTGCTTGCCGATACATGGCGACGGTCAACGAATGCAAGCCCTCATTCTCGATCTGATCGAGATAGCCGTCCATGACCGGCGGCGAACCGCTCGCGAGCGAGTTGCCGAACGCGAGCGAGATCTCCTCAACGCGGCCAGCCAAGTCGAGCGGAAGCGTTTGGTCGGCGGGTGCGTTCGTTGAGAGGGACATGACCTCGAACCATTCGGGAACATTCGGTCTGTACTAATCCCCTCATTTTCACTATTCGGGGTGCCGACGCAAGCAGCTTTATCGAGAACAGCCGAGCCAGTACCGAACCTTCTCGCAGGACGGGTGTCTCGAAATAGGCCTCACGGCAAGCGAAGAATTTTCGGGCTCGGCCCATGTTATTAGGCTCGAAGGCGGTTTGACAGCATCCACCAGCGACTTAGAATAAGGGGCTCGCCACAAGCGATTGTGTCGGGCGCGTAGCTCAGTTGGTTAGAGCGCAGCCCTGATAAGGCTGAGGTCCCAAGTTCGAGTCTTGGCGCGCCCACTCCCTGTGAGAGTCGAGACAATCGACTCAGCAACGGGGCCGTAGCTCAATTGGGAGAGCGCCGGCTTTGCAAGCCGGAGGTCAGGGGTTCGACCCCCCTCGGCTCCACTCGACATAAACCTAAACCATTCAACAACTTAGAACACCTGCCGATGATCGGCAGTGCCGCGTTCTGCCGAACGGTTTCTCCGTACCTACCGAAAAACTCTCGGTCGTTCGGAGTGTAGCCAGCGGTAGAAAACCAGAGCGTCGCGCGGCCGAACACTGCAACGCCCGGTCGATGCAACCGCCAGCATTTGGCTGATCTATGAATCGAGCGAAGTGCGTTACACGGCTCCATAATTCCAAGCTTGCGAGAACCGTCAAAGCTTGCGAGAACGCGACTGAGAGTGTCTTCGGGCCTTCAACACTAAATTTGGCCTCTTGATAACGTCGACCTCTCGTCGAAAAGAGCGTCCATTACGGATTCCGCAGCACGGCGACCTGACGCCATCGCACCATTAATGGATGCGGTGTCGCAATAGTCGCCACAGCGATAAACGCCATCGGCAACGCGAGAAGTTTTTACAACGGGGTCGAGCGCCGGCGGAACTTGGCGAGGCAAGGCGTACTCGATGGGATACGTGCGCAGATGCCGCCAAGTATCGACTTCCGAGCCGAACCACTCTCGCAGTTGACCTCGCACATCGCACGGCAGCGTCTCGACATCCGTCCATTGCAGGGCCGTAACGGAAATCAATGCTTGGCCGAGTGGGGCGTAACTTGGTGCCACCTGACTGGGCACACAGACGTTGTTTACCGGACCGCTGCCATCGCCGTTGAGCATGAGGATTGGTTCTTTGATGGGTGGCTTGTCTGCTGCGAAGTAGAGACACGCGACACGGTTCGCTTCGGCAACGGGCCGATCACCAGCAAGCTTGGCCGCGGTCGGCTCGTTGGTCGCGACAACTACCTGCTTGGCACTGAGCTGCTCGCCTGACTCGAGTTCAACCAGCCCTTGAGTGACTCGCCGCACCGGCGTGCTCAAACGCAAAACGCCAGCAGGCAGCCGGTCTGTCAATTGCTGCGGAATCGCTTGCATACCGCCGGCAGGAAGCGCAGCGTCGCCGCTGGAAAACATGCGAAACACGAACTCACAAAGTCGACTCGATGTCAACAACTCGTGGTCCAAAAACACGCCCCCCAGAAATGGTCGTAAGAATCGTTCGACGATGGTGGGTGAGAAGCCGCGTCGCCGCAGCATTTCGATGGTCGTGGTCTCGGGACGCTGGTAGAGTCGATCGAGGTCGCAAGCTGTCGTGTCGCGACGAAACTTGGCTATCCGCAGTTTGTCAAGCAATGTCGCGACGGGCGAACATGCCGTCGCAATGAAATGCCGAGGACGTCGCCAAGGGTCTGAAAAGCGGCGGAATGCTCCGTCGTACCAAATGAGAGCTCCCGGCTCAAAGTGATGTAGCTGAAGCTTGGCGTAGTCCAACGTGCGCTGGGCCTCTGGATAACCGGTCAAGAATACTTGAAAGCCCCGGTCGAGTAAAAAATCATCGACGCGATCAGTTGCAATTCGCCCGCCCGGCGTTGACGACGATTCGAGCACCAGCAATTTGAGATTCCGCGAGCGAAGTTCTTCCGCACACGTCAAACCAGCGATGCCGGCACCAACGATGATCACATCCCATTCGGCCATGACGATGTTCACCACCCCGAAGTACCCGGTTCACCCTTAAAGGGTCCGACAAGTTCTGGTGTGATCCACCCGCCATAAAAGCCACCAGGTTGCGGTTTCACGGCGTGCCCATCGACGTAGCATTCAACTTTAGCCGGATAGAAAGAAAGATAGCCTCGAATCGCGTCGAACTCGGGAAACGGCTGCTCGTATGACCAGCCGACGTGGTACTGCAGCGGATATTTGGGGATTGCCAGCGACCAATAAGTGGCTTGCCCCTTCCATTCGCAGAACGAACGGCCGTCGGCTGGTCGCAAGTATTCGGCGCACACGTCGGCAGCCGGAATGGAGAAAGTCGGCGGGCTCGCCGTTTCACAAACTCGCACGGCTCGCGATGTGCGCGCAACTTCTACCTCTTGAAATCGGACAACCACCTCGCGTTCGTCCGACAAAATTGCCGGAGGCCTTGGGTAGTCCCAAACCGACTCCTGATCGCCCGCAGGAGCAATGGCAAACGCCGGGCGTCGTTGACCCGTGTTTGTCCAAAGTGCTGTCGCTCGTCGGATTCTGTCTCGATTTGCCATTGTCCGCATCGCTCACTCGTAGAAACTTCGACGTTAGCCATTCAAGGGAGCCGGGTGACTAACACACAAGCTCCACGACTTACGTCTCTCGAAACCATCTGCTCCCATTTGAACCGAGCTTGTCGGCGTGGATTTCCCAACCACCATGAACTGGTTCGACTGAATCGGGTTAAAACGCCGCTGGTATCTTAGCAACCCCGGCAGAAAACGACCCAAGGTTTCAAAACCGAACAATCGCTTCGGAAACGCGGTTCGGGATTCCGGCACCCTGCGGTTTCCGCGAAACGACGCAGTACAGTGCGCGATGAAAGCCGAGTCAGACTTTGAGTGGTCGCAAGTGAAGCTTCGCCTAGAATGCCTTGAGTTGCTGGACGCTAACGGGTAGGCTGGGATCGTATGTTCGGTTTTGGAGACAGAAAGACCAAGCTTGAAAAGCTTCATCGTAAGCTGTCAGATCAGGCTTACCGGCTTTCTCACACTGATCGGCGGGCAAGCGACCTCAAACAAGCGGAAGCGGCTGAGGTCTTGAAGCAGATTGAAGCTCTCGAAAAAGACAGCACGCAATCGAGTGCGTGATCGTTGTGAATACTTTGTTGCATTAAACGGATGTCCGAATGCTTAAGTCTGCTGAATCGGACACACCGAAACCGCAAAACGGCGAAATTCTTATTTACGACAACCTACGGAAATTTCAATGTCTGATCACGACCACACGACCAATTGGCCCGACCTAGCAATCGGCCTCTACGACCGACTAACCGGGCGAAATGCCGAAATCACCTACGATTTTGATAATATGCATGTGAAGATTCCGTCTGGCACGGGCGAAAACGCCGAGCACGCCGAGTGGGTGCTTTCGGGAACCATCAAGATCCGCACGAAAGATCTCAACTCAGCCCCAAACTGATTTTGACCGGACGACTATCGGGAACAGTCGATGGCCGCCCGGTCGAGATTATTTGCGAGAGCGACCACATTCGCCTGGTCTTGCCAGGCATCGTGGCGGCTTGGCGACTCCGTGGTCGTTCGATTGGCAGCTCCGCTCTTCTGAGACTTGCCCGTCGAGTTGGGCTCAGATTATCGTTGTCGGTGGGAGTGATTTCGTTGCCCGTGCTGCCGCGGCCACATCCCGTCCTGCGATGGTTTGGCCCTGAGATTGGCGACGCATGACTTCAACCATAATTGGTAATGACCCCGGTAGAGGTGTGTTGATCGGGCTCACGGGCGCTTCGGGATACGTCGGCGGTCGCTTGGCCCCCACGCTTTTAGAACAAGGCTACCGCGTTCGCTGCATCGCGCGAGCGCCACGGAAACTCGATGAACGTCCGTGGCGTCATGATGCCAATGTTGAGGTTGTGCGGGATGACCTCTCCGACGCCGGGGAACTCGCCGAGCACTTACAAGGCTGTTCGGCAGTTTACTACCTCGTCCATTCGATGATCGCTGCGGGCGCAGAGTATGCTGACCGCGATCGGACGTTGGCTCGAAATTTTGCTGAAGCGGCTGCTAATGCCGGTGTGAAGCGGATCATCTACTTGGGCGGCCTCGGAGAAGTTGCCGATTCGCTCAGTGAGCACCTACGCTCGCGGCGCGAAACGGAAGAAATTCTTGCTTCCACCGGCGTACCAGTCACTGTGCTTCGCGCCGCCATGATCATCGGCAGTGGATCTGCTTCATTCGAGATACTCCAGTACCTTGTGAATCGACTTCCCGTGATGATCACACCACGCTGGGTTGAAACCGAATGCCAACCGGTTGCTATCCGCGATGTACTGTATTGGCTGGCCGAGTGCCTTCAGACGCACGAGTCGGAAGGGCGAGTACTGGAAGTCGGTGGTCCCGATGTGTTGTCGTACAAAGATCTCATGCAGGTGGCGGCGGCTGAACTTGGCTTGCCACGCCGATTGATCATCACAGTCCCTGTGCTCACTCCGCGGCTCAGCTCGGCATGGATTAGTTTAGTTACTCCCGTTCCTTTCGCGATTGCCCGGCCGCTAGCCGATGGCCTGAGCAATCGCGTCGTGGTCACCGACCACTCAGTGCAGGATGTCATGCCGCACGAGGCCCTCGGCGTTCGCGAGTCGATCAGGCAAGCACTGTCGGCGACACGGGCCGGGCAGGTTGAAACGCGATGGTCGGTGGCCGGTCCAGTCGCGGGAGACCCCGATTGGTCAGGGGGGAAGGTGTTCGTCGACGAACGTTCAATCGACGTCGAAGCGGACGCCGAATCAGTGTTTGCTGCCGTTTGTCGGATAGGCGGTGGGCACGGTTGGTACGCAGGCGACCTGCTGTGGCGCATTCGCGGTTGGATGGACCAAGCAGTCGGCGGGCCGGGACTTCGTCGAGGACGACGTCATCCCGAAAACATCGAGTACGGCGAGACCCTCGACTTTTGGAGGGTGGTTGGACTTGAGCGCGGTCGCAGCCTGTCGCTGCGTGCCGAAATGAAACTGCCCGGCGAAGCACAACTCGACTTCGCTATCAGTCCGCCGAACGAAAGCAACAAGACAAGGCTCACCATGACAGCGAGGTACCGACCAACCGGCCTCGTCGGCATCGCGTATTGGTACGCTGTCGTCCCGCTGCACGACATCGTGTTCGGCGGCATGCTCAAAGGGATTCGAGACACCGCTGAGGCGATCCGCCGGGGTTGCGAACAAGCGAGTACATTTGATTCAGCTTCGTCGCGCGATCAGTCTGGTTATGGCCGATCGCGGCTCTGGCTTGGCATCTCTGCGGTCGGCTCCATCGTTGTGCTTTCGTCGCTGGCACTGGCGTTCGACGTCCCGAGTCTCCTTAACCGCTTGGTCGGAGACTCAGTAGCCGGCACGCTTGCTGGATTATTGCTATTCGTCTTGGCCTATTTGTTAGTTCAACTTCCTTTCGACTTCTTTGGTGGCTACTTGCTCCCGCGCCGTCACAGGCGCGCTCATCCGACACTTCATGACTTTCTCCGAAGATTGGCCCGGGGTGTCGTCATGCACGCCGCGACTCTTTTGTCGTGTGCTTGCTTGTTGACATTCGCAGGCGCAACCTTCGGAGTCGCCGGTGTTGCGATGGCCGCAACGTTCGCAGTCGCTTTGCTGTTGTCGATACGAACGCGGCTAGCCTCGCTCTGCGCGCCGCTGACAATCACGCCCAGCGAACCAAGCGACTTGGAGCGTGAAGATTCACTCCGGTTGCTGTTAACTCAGACCGACGACGAAGGCTTCACCGGAGGTGTGCTCGGCGTCTTGCGGCCGACTGGCCATCTTCTTCCGCTCGAGTGGCGACAGGTCTTAGGTCGCGACGGTTTTCAGCTAGCCTTGAGGCGGCGCTCACTGGCCATCCGCAGCGGAGCATGGATCCGCGGTCGCGCGGTTGCCGTCGTCTTTACGTTTGCTGGGGTCACCATTTCCGCTTGGCTAGCCGGCCCTGAACGGCTTGGCTCGGCCGGTGGCACGGTCGCCATGAGTCTTTGGTTTACTTTGTGGTCCTTCGTCGGTCTGCTGGTGCTGCCGAGTTTGAGCCGACGAGCCGTCGCAGCAATCGATCAGCGACTCCTCGACGACGGCTGCCCGCCAGGATTGCTCGAGCGCACGACAAAATCGCTTGACGCACGCCAGGACGACGAGCCCGTGCGGCCAGGAATCATCGAGACGATCTTTCACCCCGTTCCAAGCGTGCAAAACCGCACCCGCGGGCCGCGAAGAAGGGGCACGGTGGGAGCTTGGGACGCGGCGAGGACCGCCGTCTACTTGAGTGCCGGCGGCCTTGGGTTGTTGGGCAGAGCCGTCCATTGCAATTGTGGCCGACCCGCTTTGTGGGTCTTCCCGCCAACGGACTAAGTGAGCGGAAACATCACCCACCTCCGCGCTTAACTACTTCCGCCCAAAATCAAGTTCAAACCCGCCAACGGCCGGCGAAGTCACAGATGCTCGGCGACGGCCCCTGTTGCCGGCCAACACGTCCGATCTCGTCCACCCTTCCGGTTCATTCACGTTTTTCCGCGCGGAACCTTACGGGCAAACGAGCGATCAATGTTCGGTATTTGCCCAGGCCGTGGGATCAACGATCCAACCCTCAGCATCGTCGACATCGTCTGGAATTCCGTAGTTTGTCTCTTTTCTGAGAAGCGCGGCAGCTGCTTGCACGGCACAGAGCACCGAATCAATTCTGTCACCATGAATATCCGCAACAAGCTGTTCTTCAAGCTGTGCCGGTATCACAATTTTGATTCCGTATGTTGTGGCAAGCTTGTCAGTTGCCAGCAGACTAAGTAGCCGTCTTCGGACAATTCGGCATACACGCTCACTCGGTTTGCCTCCCTTGTACCGATGCGGACCCACCAGCTGGCGAGTGACAAGCGCCGGATAGCCCTCGATTGCAATCCTCGGTTGCTCGGAAGGTCGACATGGAAGCACGCTGACACTTGAGCGTTGCAATCGCGTCGCTCCTTCATAAAACATCTTGCCAACGGGAACGCCGTACAGCATCATTGGACTACAAGACTTCGCAAGTTTGTCAGTCGCGCGTAGGTGATGCTTGCTACCAGCCGGCTGAGCACTTCGGTAGTTGTCGATAAGTTGCACGAACTCGGTTTTGGTAAGCGAACCAAATAGCCGCACATACTCGTCCCAAGCCGATGGCCATCCCAGGGCGTCGATGAGCTGCTTTGGTTGACCAAATGGAATGTCGATGGCCGCAATCCACGAGCCTTCTCCAGACAAGAAACGTTCGAATGGCGGAAAATCGTACCAAGCTTCGATGTCTATTATCTCGAGTGTGTCGTCACCAAGTCGACCCCAGCAACAGACAATCGGCTTACGGCGATTCGGCGCCGAAGTGAAATCGATTCCAACAACATCCATAAGCGGTCAAGACTAAAGGTTCGCTTGGAACGGATTCCTATCGCGAGCAGACAATGCTCTGGCTCTTCAAAGCTGCCGCGTAGCAGCCCATTGAACTTGTCGATCTCATTTCCGTCTTAAGCGGCGTGACAATCTCGCCCGCCACTGTCCAAGAGTTCTGGGCTACCGCACTCGCAAAGTCACAACCGCAGCAAATAGCGAGGTGGTCGCGTTTTTTCTGCCTTTGTCGAGGGCAGTTTACGCTCGATGAATGACTACCGTCGCCGTCGCAAGCCCCCTCGCCTTGCTCGGCCAAGTTGCAGTCGCCACCACCCGAATGTGTCCGCCAGTCCTTTGTAAATCGATGCGCCGACTAGTGTGCCGAGGGCTATCGAAACAATCGCAAACAGCGCGGTCGTCAATCCATCGATACCCGCGTCGCGATCGCTCAGCATGTTTTTTACGCCAACGAGACTAAGAGCTCCGGGAACAAGTACCCAAAAGCCAGGTAGGAATGTGACCATGGCGGGGGGGCCCTTGAAGCGAAATTGAATCAAGTAGCTTAGCGGGGTGACGACCATCATTCCAAAAAAGCCGCTGGCCGTGGTGCCGACGATGTCGGCGCTCAGTCGCTGGGTCGCGAAGGCGAACAGCATGACGAGCAACATCCAGAACAGCGATCCGTGGGGAGCGGAAAAGTGAAAGTAAATGCCAACTGCAAAGACCGACACACCCCACCATCCGGCCCACCATTTGGCCTCGCTGTCGGCGGCTAGTGGCGTGTTGTCGACTAAATCGGCGGCCGTGTATCCGACCAACATGGCGCCGACGGTGAGGCCAATCGCAAGCAGCAAAAGCTGTACGAATCCGGTCATGAGTCGGCTCGAACCACTTACCATATCGCCATAGGCGAGCTCGACCATACCGAGCGTGAGTCGCGCGCCGGGCAAGAACGTCACCAACGGAGCTATTAGCACGTACATTGGTTCGACGTTGAAACCCTGTTTGACGGCTAGGAACACCAGCGTCGAAACCAAAGCGGCGGCGAACACGGGCATGGGAATCGACATGACCGGTCGATCGCTGTTAAACGCTTTCAACATTCCAACGATCGCGCCGAGCAACGCGGCGACTACCAGATTGGGCCATGCCGATGTCAGGATCAATGCCAAACCAACCGATAGCACAATGTGCCCCCCCACGGCACCAACGAAGCCAAACCGCAGCGGTCGTCTTAGGATGCTGCGTAGATTCTGAATCCCTTGTCGAGGATCGACTTGGCCTCGTTGGCTAGCTTCTCCCAAGCGATAGACATCGGCAATTTGGTCTAAACGCAGCGATTGTGTTGGCGCTTCGGCGATGGCCACTCGTTCTTCGTCGCCCACGAACAGGCTCAACATAATCGCGGTCGGAAAAGCGACCACCTTCGAACGGCGGATCCCGTATCCAGCAGCCACTTGCCGGAGAATCATTTCGACGATCGCTGTTTGCTCGCCACTCGCCAAGTAGGCTTGTCCTAATTGGCACATGAAGTCGGACAAATGACTCACTTCGCTCGCTAAGACAATTGACGCCTTCGCTGCCGATGAAGTCGACGGTGAATCGGGTGAGTCGGTACCAGCCATAAATGAGAACGCCTACGGTCAAGTACCGAACGGAATGGCCAGCCAGTACCAAATGAAGAATAACAGCGTCCAGCTCACGGTGGTCGCAATCGCGTAAGGCATCATCATGGCGATAATCGTGCCGACGCCAGCGGTGGGCTGCCAAACGCGCGCAAAGCCAACTACGAGCGCGAAATGAGGCAGTAACGGGTTAATCACGTTGGGCGGTGAATCGCTCACCCGATACGCTGCCAACACGACGTCGGGGTCGATACCCAGTTTAAGGAACAAAGGCACAAACACGGGAGCCAAAATGGCCCACTTGGGCAAAATGTTGGGGACCGGAAGGCTCATCAAAATCCCGATGGCTACGAACGCCAACAGCAGAGTGCTACCGCGTAAATTGGCTTCCTGTAGCGTACTGGCAAGCTGCACAGCCAAGACGGTGCCGATGTTGCTGAAGTTGAAATAGGCCACAAACTGACTGATCACAAAAAACAGCAGCAACAAGCCGGCCAAACTCGCGAGCGTGGCAGTAATGGCCTCAATCACTTCGTTGGCGGTCGTCATCGTTTTCGCGCCGAATCCATAGGCAACGCCCGTTGCGAAAAACATCAGCATGATAAGAAACACGAGGCTCGCCATAAAAGGCGAATCGCCGATGATCGCACCTGTGTCGGGGCTGCGGAGCGGCGCGTTCGTTGGCAGCGTCAGACCCGCAATCAATCCCGTGACGGCGACAAACGCAAAGAGCGCAAACCAAAGTCCTCGCGATTCAGCCGTCGAGAGCTTGCTCGACGGCTCCGTCGGCGACTCACCTAAAAAGTTACCCAGTCGTGGCTCAACAACTTTTGTCGTAATCGCTGTGCAAACGACGATCAGCACCAAACTTGATGCGACACCAAAGTAGAAGTTAGCTGTGAGATCGATCGACATCGTCGGATCGACGACCTGAATTGCATCGTTCGTCATTTCGGCGAGGATACCATCGATTGGCTTGACGAGGACATTCGCGCCAAATGCGGCAGCGACACCCGCGAACGCGGCGGCGAGGCCAGCCAGCGGATGGCGGCCGACGCTATGAAACGCGGCTGCCCCGAGTGGTATCAAAACAAGGTAACCCGCATCACTAGCGATGCTCGACAACACGCCCAGCGTGATCACGATGGCGGTCAATGAACTCGGCGGCGCAATGGCGACGATTTTCCGAATCAACGCACCAATCAGCCCCGATCGCTCGGCCAGCCCTACACCAATCATTGCAACAACGATGATGCCAACGGGACCAAAGTTGACAAAGTTCGACACGACCGACGTAAAGATAAATCGAATACCGTCGGCCGACAGTAAACTACGGATCTCGGTCGTGACGTTTTCGATTTCGTCGGTCTTGACGTTGATTCGTTGGTACGAAGCGGCGACCCCCAGCGTCTGGAGGATTTGGGAGAGCAGTACCACTCCGACGATGAGCAACAAAAAGAGCACCGCCGGATGGGGCACGTTGTTGCCGACCCGTTCGATCAGCCCCAGCAGTCCGCTCGTAGCGGCCGACTTCGTTGTTTCGTTCGATCGTTTTTCGTGCGCTTCCATGTTGCTGACTAGGGCATGTTGCTGACTAGGGTTCGCTCTCGCAACCGCGATTTTGACTGCTGATAGGGGGAGAAGCAAATCAGGATAGGTAGTTTCGCTCTCCTTGGGAAACCAGCTAGACAACCCCGATGAAAGGGGACATACTCTCCCGTCTGGCGCCGGAGACTCGTCGAGGTCAATTTTAAGGGCAGGTGAGAGGCTAGATGGTGGCGCCTTTTTTTGAAGTTTGTGACCGCTGTCCCGCGTTTGTCGAGTTAGAACGAACCGCAAGCACACCATCATGGGAACCGCACTTTAATGGCTGCTAGAAGAATTCGTTCCGTTCGATCCCTCTCAAGCGGTATTGTCATCTTGGGACTGGTCGTCGGCTGTCAACCCGAAGCGTCACCGATAGTAACGGGGGCTCGCCCGGTGAAAACGATGATCGTCAGCCTAGGCGATGGCGAGCGCAATCGGACATTTCCGGGCACTGTCGAAGCCTCCCGACGGGTCGAGTTGACGTTCCGAGTTGCGGGACTGCTCGCCAAGTTGCCGGTCAAGGAGGGACAACAGGTCGCCGAGGGAGACCTCATTGCTCAGCTAAGGCAGGGAGAGTTCGAGGCACGACTCAAGTCGCTGCAAAGCCAGTTGGCCGAAGCTCGCGCCAATCTTGCCGCGCTTCGGATGGGTGAACGCCCCGAAGAAATGCGGCGTCGTGAAGCCCAGGTGCGAGCGGGCGAAGTGCGCGTCGCGAAAGCTCGCATGACCTTCCAGCGAAACCGGCAACTGGCTCCGAGTAATGTGATTTCTCGGCAAGAACTCGAAGATTCGCAACTCGCTTACGAAGTCGCTCAAGAAGAGCTCGCCGGAGCGCTTGAGTTGCTCCAGAAAGGGACAAGCGGTCGCATCGAATCGATCGAAGCGGCCGAAGCACAGGTGCGAGGACTGGAGGGGCGAGTTGTCGAGAGTCAATTCGAGCTCGATGACTCAACCATCTTGGCACCCTACGATGGTGTCATTGCTCAACGGTTCGTCGACGAAGGACAAAACATAACGCCCAACACGCGAGTGGTACAATTCCAGGACGTCGAAGAAATTGATATCGTCGTCGACGTCCCGGAGTCGGTGATGGTCGGCGAAATTCAATTGGCTGATATTTCGGAGTTGACGGCTGAAATCAGCACCGCTCCGGGCATCAACTTTCCCGTCCGCATTCGCGAAGTCGGAAAAGTCGCCGACCCGGTGACTCAGACGTTTAAGGTCCGCGTTGCGATGGAGTCGCCCGCAGAATTGCGAGTCCTTCCCGGAATGACGGCCAAAGTGCGCGTGCGATACCAACAGTCGCGAGCGCTCGGCGAGCAACACGTTTGGATACCCGCCGAAGCGGTCGGCGAAACTCCCGACGGTGATCAGGTAGCGTGGGTACTGGGTGACAAAGAGAGTGTCGCTCCGCGAGCAATCGAGCTGGGTACCGCCTCAGGGGGTCGGATGGAGGTTGTCGCCGGGCTTGAACCGGGCGACCGCATCGTCATCGCAGGTGTGCGTTTCCTGAGAGACGGAATGGTTGTGCGAGATCTTGGCGACGCTCTCGGCAGGGGCTCGCTATGAACCCTGGCGTTCTTTCGGTCAAGTACAACCGCGTGATCTTCATAACGATGGCGCTCGCGCTAGTGGGTGGGTTTGCCGCCTACCAATCGTTGGGACGACTCGAAGACCCCGAGTTTACGATCAAAGAAGCGCTGATTATTACTCCTTATCCGGGGGCCAGCGCCGACGAGGTGGCGCTCGAGGTCACGAATCAGATTGAAAGCGCTTGTCAGCAGCTTGGCCAACTCGAAAGGGTCGAGTCCGAATCGCTGCGTGGTCGGTCGATTGTCAAGGCCGTCATCCGCGATCGCTACGATCGCAATCGCATTCCTCAAGTGTGGGACGAACTTCGGCACAAGGTCAACGACATCCAGCCACAGCTTCCCCCTGCCGTGCGTGGTCAATCGATCGTCGTCGACGACTTTGGCGATGTTTATGGCGTGTTTTTAGCTATCTCAGGCGAAGGATTTTCGTATCCCGAACTCCGGCAGTATACCGAATTTCTGCGACGCGAATTGCTGGTTGTCGAGAACGTACAAAAAGTCGAGCTGTTCGCGGCCCAACAAGAACAAGTATTTCTTGAGATTTCACGGCAGCGGCTCTCGCAACTTGGTATCGACGAAGATCAGATCTACCGCTTGTTGCAGGAAAAGAACGTGGCCGCCGACGGGGGCCGCGTCGAAGTGGGCGACGAGCATTTGCCCGTCGATCCCGAAGGGGGTTTTCGCGTTCCTGAAGAAATGCTCGACATGGTGATTGGCTCCGATCGTTCGGATCGCCAGCTCACACTCCGCGACGTTGCGACAATCGAACGAGGTTATTCCGATCCGCCACGTCGCATTCTTCGCTTCGATGGGCAGCCGGCGATTGGTTTGGGCATCTCGACCGTGCCGGGGGGAAATGTCGTCCAGATGGGCGAAGGGATTCGCGAGACTTTGGCCCGACTGAAGACTTATCAACCGATCGGAATCGAAATTGGAGAAATCAACTTTCAGCCCGAAGCCGTGAGCGAAGCGACCGGCGACTTTGTGTTTAATCTGTTCAAAGCCGTCAGCATTGTCGTCGTCGTATTGCTGTTCACGATGGGACGCAAAACGGGCCTGATTATTGGACTGGTGTTGTTCCTCACGATCATGGCGACCTTTTTGGTCATGTTCATGGTGGGGGGCTTACTGATGGAACGCATTTCGCTGGGGGCGCTCATCATCGCTTTGTGTATGCTCACCGACAACGCGATTATTGTGATCGAAGGCATCAAGGTGCGCATCGAAGCCGGCGATGACAAGCTCGATGCCGTGCGAGAAGTGATCGCACAAAATCAATGGCCGCTGTTCGGAGCCACTGCCATCGGCGTCATCGCATTCGCCGCGATTGGGCTGTCAGAAGATCGCACTGGCGAATATTGCAATTCGCTGTTCTGGGTCATCCTCATCGCGCTCAGTTTGAGCTGGGTATCGTCGGTGACGGTGACGCCCATGTTGGGAGCCTTGTTTTTTTCGGCCAACAATAAAGGTGGTGAGTCAAAAGATGCCTACGGCGGTCCGATCTTCGTGGCCTACCGCAATTTGCTCGTCTTAGCGCTACGTTATCGCTGGTTGGTGATCATCGTATCGGTGGCGATGTTTATCGCGTCGCTCTATGGATTCACAAAAATCGATCAAAGCTTCTTTCCGCCAGCGACTCGACCTCAATTTATGGTCGATGTGTTTTTGCCGAGTGGGACGCATATCCGGCAGACCGAGCGATTTGCCGAAGAGGTCGAAAACTATGTGGGAGCGCTGCCTCATGTCACCCACACGGCGGCGTTTGTGGGGAGCGGCGGCATGCGGTTTCTGCTCGTGTATTCGCCGGAGTCCGAGAATCGTGCCTATGTGCAGTTTCTGGTGATGGTCGACGACCCCGATGCCATCGATGACTTAGTGACCGAGATCCAGCAATACCTCGACGAGCGATATCCCGATGCCAATGCGGTGGCCAACAAGTTTTTGCTCGGACCGGGCGATGGGGGTCGTATTCAGGCCCGCATCCGCGGTCCCGATTCCACCAAGCTCAGGCAACTGGCCGACCAGGTGATGACGGTGCTCGACGAAGACGGCGGGGCCAAAGGGGTTCGACACGACTGGCTCGAGCGCGAAAAAACCATCCGTCCCACGCTGTTCGAGTCACAAGCGCGACGCAACGGATTGACCCGGGTCGACGTGGCTCGCGCCTTGCAGACAAGCCTCGAAGGACGCGTCGTCGGATTCTATCGCGATCCGGGCTACGCCGGATCCGAAGCGAGCGACTATCCGCAAGAGACGCGACTGCTACCCATTGTCGCCCGACCACCTCTGGGTGAGAGAAATGATGTTGCTTCGATTGCCAGCATGCAAATTTGGAGCCCGGTCGCGGGGCGAATGATACCGATGAGCCAGATCGTATCGGGAGTCGACATCGAATGGGAAACTCCGGTCGTGAAGCGGCGCAATCGCTTTCCCACGATCACCGTACACGCCGATCCTCGCGCCGAACTTCCGAGCCAACTTTTCGGTCGCGTTCGCGAGGCTATCGAATCGATCGAATTGCCTCCCGGTTATGCGCTCGACTGGGGTGGCGAATACGAAGACTCGCGTGACGCGCGGGCCGCGCTTGCTGCGCCAATCCCCTATTTCTTGGCGATCATGGTGTTCATTGTGGTTTGCTTATTCAATTCGTTCCGGGTGACCGCCGTCATTTGGCTGATCATGCCTCTGGCGATTGTCGGGGTGGTGTTCGGTTTGCTGGTGACAGGGCAGCCGTTTGGCTTTATGGCGCTGCTCGGCACTCTCGCGCTCGCTGGCGAATTGATTAAGAGCCAGATTGTTGTGTTGAGCAAAGTCTTCACCGAAATCGATGAGGGCAAAGATCCCTACGAAGCCATTCTCTATGGCGGGACCAGCAAGATGCGCCCGGTTTGTATGGTTGTTATCACCACTGTGCTCGGCATGATTCCGCTGCTGACCGATCCCTTTTTTGGGTCGATGGCGGTCTGCATCATGTTTGGCCTTTCGTTCGCAGCCGTGCTATCACTCGTTGTCACGCCGGTGCTCTACGCGATCGTGTTCGACATTCACGAAGAACGCGCAAAATCGGCATAGTCGTCACGACCGCTAAAGTCGACCGAGTCGGCCGGTCGATAGCCTTCATGGGGCTATCAAACACCTGCGCTGGTGGCGCGTTGGACTTATGAACACGATTAACAGTCTGCGAACGGTATTTTCGCTGATTTTAGTCTGCGCTTCCATGCCGACGCTGGTTGCTCAAAGCCTGTCGCTCGATATTCCCGAGTTCGTCTTACCCGAATCGCAAAACCTGCCCGATCAACAAGACGCGCCGGGGGCCGACTACCAAGTCACGTCGAGGCAGTTGCCCGATTATTTCTATCGCCAATCCTACTTCGACCAGACCGACGAGGATGGCGCGCGACCGATCGCCGATTACGGACCGGCAGGATATTACCAACGCGACTATCAAGACGCACCGGGCGAGCCCGAGTTCACGCGGCTCACTCCGTCGCCGCGAGTGAGTGCTGAAGAGCGAAACGAATATGTCGTGCGGGGGCTTTACCCCGGCTCGTTTCTCGTTCCGGGGACCAATACTTCGTTTCGGCTGCGTGGATTTGTGCGCATGGCGGCCCTGTACGATTTTGATCCGATTGGCAGCACCGATTCTTTCGTGACCAATACGATTCCGGTGCCGCAAGACGCGGGTCAGAATTACAACATGAGTGGCCGGATTAGCCGATTCGCCCTCGAAACGTGGACCCCCACCTCTCACGACGAGTGGAATGTTCACACGTTCATTGAGGGCGACTTTTTCAATGGACCTGCGCAAGCGGCCGGCGGTGGAGGCAATCCCTTCCGATTGCGGCACGCATTCTTCGACTTTGGTTATTTCCGGTTTGGCCAACAAAACACGGTGTTCATGGACGGGAGCAACTGGCCCAGCTTGGTTGACTTTCAAGGACCGAATAGCTGGATCAATCAGCGGCAACCGTCGATGCGGGTGACGTTGCCCCTGGGCGAGCAGATCTTTTGGGCGAGCAGCATCGAAAGATCCTTTTCCGATATTACGACAAATCAGCTTGGAACGAACGTTCAACGAGTTCCCGACTTCGCTACGCATCTCCGCCTCGAAGGAGATCGTGGACACCTACAGCTAGGTGGTTTGCTCCGCACAATTGGCTACGAACCGAACGCGGGCGAGGTAATCCAGCAAACTGGGGGCGGGATCAGCGGTAATGCCGTGTTTCATCCCTGGGCGATACTTTTTTGCACCGACCCTGTCCACGAGACCAACCCTTCGGGTCTAACGCGCAGCCGTGTTTTGATGCAAGCCACCTGGGGTTCGGGCATCAGTCGCTACGTGAATGACCTTGCCGGTCAGGGTCTTGATGGACAGGTGAATCCGATCACAGGTGAGTTCGACTTGGTTGAAGCAACCGCCTGGAACGCCAGTTACGAGCATTGGTTCAACAAGTCGTGGCTCACCAACTTCACCTATGCGAACGTGAACGTCGACAACAATGCTGGCCAGCCAGTCACCACCTATGACTCGGCCGAATACTTGGCGGCCAGTCTGTGGTGGATTCCGGTACCTCGACTGTCGTTGGGGATCGAGTACATCACGGGCGAGCGCGAGAACTTCGATGGCACAAGTGCTCGGGCCGAGCGTCTACACGGGCTCGCTCAATACAACTTCTAGTCGCGTGGCTTGTTTCGCGACTCGAGCCAGTCTATAAAAACCGTCAGAAACGTAGCGGAAGTCAATGCTGACTTTCCCGTTGAAATCTGAGGGTTCTGGTATCGCGCGATGACTGTCGAGTTGGCCATTGTCGTCGCGCTTTTGGTGGCCGCGATCGCGATGTTTGCGATCGGCAAGCCAAGGATGGATGTGGTCGCCCTGATCATGCTCACGGCTCTGCCGCTGACTGGCATCATCGATGTGCCTGAAGCTCTGGCCGGCTTTAGCGACGCGAACATTGTGCTCATCGCGGCTCTGTTCGTCATTGGCGATGGCCTCGTTCGCACCGGTGTCGCTCGCATGTTGGGTGACTGGCTCGCCGCCAAGGCGGGCAGTAGCGAGACCAAACTCATGGCGCTCTTGATGGCCGTTGTCTGCGGGCTGGGGTCGATGATGAGCTCCACCGCCGTGACGGCCATCTTCATTCCGGTGACACTGCGAATTGCGCAAAGCACCGGGACCCGTTCGAGCCGTTTGATGATGCCGCTCAGCATGGCCGCGCTCATCAGCGGCATGATGACCTTGATCGCGACTGCACCGAACCTGGTGGTGAGCAGCGAACTCGAACGCAACGGATTCGATGGGTTCCACTTTTTTGCCTTCACTCCATTTGGACTTCCCGTGATTCTGCTGGCGATTGTCTATATGACATTTGCCCGCAACTGGCTGAAGGGCCACGGCGAGGTGGTAGCCGATTACACCGGTGTGCCGACCCTCGCCACCTGGGTCGAAGAATATAACCTGGCGACTCGTGAGCATCGCGTGCGCGTCAGCGAGCAGTCGGCATTCATAGGCGAGACGGTCGAATCGCTTCGCGGCCGCGAAGCGGTGAATGCGAAGTTAATCGCCATCGAGCGTGGTAAGTCACTGATCTTGCCGACCGTGAATACGCCCATTCAGGCTGGCGATGTGTTGCTCGTTGACTCGAGCGCCGACACATCGACGGTTGAAGCGCTGCGTCAAAAGTATGAACTCGACCCGCTACCACTCACGGGCGGTTATTTTTCCGACCGATCACAAGAACTCGGCATGGCCGAACTGATTTTGACAGCCAACTCTAGTCTCATTGGCAACTCGCTGGCAGAGTGGCAATTTTACGACAAGTTTGGGGTGCGCGTCGTTGGCCTCCGTCGGGGGTTGGCGACGATCGATGGTGACCTCAGCGACGAAGAACTTGAGATCGGTGACACGCTCCTGGTGCTCGGTGCGTGGCGTGCGATTCGCGGCTTACAGTCGCAACGCAGTGACTTTGTGGTGTTCAATTTTCCCGCAGAACTCGAAGACGAACTTCCCGCTCATGGAAAAGCAGTTCCCGCCGTTATTTGTTTGGCGATCGTGATTGGTTTGATGGTCAGCGGACTGGTCCCGAACGTGTTGGCCGCGCTCATTGGGTGTTTATTGATGGGAGCGCTCGGTTGCGTCGATATGAACAGCGCCTATCGATCGATCGACTGGAAGACGCTGGTGTTGATCGTCGGCATGTTGCCATTTTCGATTGCACTTCAGCGGACCGGCGGCGTCGAACTCGTTGCCGACGGAATGATGGCCGTGGTGGGGCAAGCCGGCACCTATCTGGTGTTGGCGACTGTTTTCGCAATCACGGCGCTTCTCGGTATGTTCATTTCCAACACGGCCACAGCCGTGCTGATGGCACCGGTCGCCATCGCGTTGGCCACCGATTTGGGGGCATCGCCTTATCCGTTTGCGATGATCGTTGCGTTGGCTTCGTCATCGGCTTTCATGACTCCGGTCTCGTCGCCGGTCAACACGCTGGTCGTCACGCCCGGCAATTACAGTTTTGGCGATTTTGTAAAAGTTGGGGTTCCGTTTACCATTATCGTTATGATTGTCAGCGTTTTGATGGTCCCTTGGTTATTACCGCTCTGACACGTGCGAGTGTCTCACCATTGTCATTAGCCATTGTCATTAGTTAGTACCGAAATATGAACCAGACCAGCGATGCTCCCAAAGGTGTCATGCAGAAGATTCTCGATGTCGTCGAGAAGGTCGGCAACCTCGTTCCCCATCCGGTGCTGATCTTCCTGAGCCTGATCGCGATTGTGATCGTCTTGTCACACATCTTCTATCTGGCCGGTTTGAACGTCACCTTCGAGTCGATCGTCCCCGATGACGAAACGGCCGCAGAGTCGACCGCCGAGCCCCTCGATGGTTATTCGATGACCTACGACTACGGCATGCACGTCGACTACGAACGGATGGACGAAAAGAGCTACCACATCGAAGAGCAAACGCTCGCGGTCCGCAGCCTTCTTACCGGCGAGGGAATTCGTTTTATCTATGTTTCGCTCATTCCTAATTTCATGAGCTTTACCGCAGTTGGTTTGATGATCGCGGCCATGGTGGGGGCGGGTGTTGCCGAGGAATCGGGGCTCGTGAACGCCTTGATTCGCAAGCTCGTTATCGTCTCGCCCCGCTGGGCACTGATTTACATTCTGTCTTTCGTTGGCATCCTATCGAGCATCGCCGCCGACGCGGGGTATCTTGTGCTGATTCCCTTGGCTGGCACGGCTTTCCTCAGCATTGGTCGGCATCCGATCGCCGGGCTCGCCCTCGGTTTCGCTGCCGTGGCCGGTGCGTTCACCGTCAACATGCTCATCAAACCACTCGATGCCGTGTTGGTTGAATTCACCAACGAAGCGATTCACTTGGTCGATCCCGACGTCTCGATCGGCTTGGCATCGAACATTTGGTTTTCGATCGCCTCGGTCGTGGTGCTGACATTCATTCTCGCGATTATCACCGAGCGATTGATCGAACCTCGCCTGGGCGCCTACGACCCTAAACTCGCCGGCGACGAACCCCCCGAAGTGCAACAAGGTTCGCTCTCGGCCGACGAGTCGCGGGGATTGTGGTTCGCCGGATTGGCACTCGCAGCGACGCTCGTGATTCTTGGTTTTCTAACACTCCCAGCGGAAGCCATATTGCGGAATCCTGAATCGGGCGAATTGATTGGCAACTCACCCTTCATGAGTGGGTTGATTGCCGTGATCATGCTGCTGTTCTTAGTCACAGGCGCAGCCTACGGCTACGGCGCTCGAACCATCACGACCCTGACCGGCAACATCAAGGCGATGGAAAAAGCCATGTCGGGGCTTGGTGGGCTGATTCTCCTGTTCTTAGTCCTGAGTCAGTTTGTCGCTTACTTCAACTACACGAACATGGGCACGATCATGGCCCTCAACTTGGCCGACATTCTCAAAAGCGCTAACTTTCCCGCGCTGTTGTTGTTGATCGGCTTTATTGTCGTCGTCGCGCTGATCGACTTGCTCATCACGGGTGCCATCGCCAAGTGGGCATTGTTCGCACCGATCTTTGTACCGCTGCTGATGACTCTGAGCGTCGCTCCCGAAGCCGTGTTGGCTGCTTACCGTATCGCCGATTCACCGATGAACACAATCACACCACTCAACGCCTACTTTGCGCTGGTGGTCGGGTTTGCCCAGAAATACGACAAGAGCGCGGGAGTCGGCACTGTCGTTTCGCTGATGCTGCCCTACGTTGTCATTATGTTTGTTCTCTGGACCGCGCTCTTCGCTGTGTGGCAGGTAATGGGAATTCCCTGGGGATTGTAGCGCGACAGCATCGCCGTCCGTCAACGACATTTCGCTCGAAGAATCAAACCTATCACAAGTCAACAGGAACAAACTCCATGGCCAACAACGTTCCACAAATCGATGTCGAAGCGGCCGAAGCCCACTTGATGAACTTTCTGTCGGTCGAAGGTGTGACCGGCGAAGAGGCGGCGATTGCGGCCGCCGTATCCGATGCTCTTAAGGCGTGCGGTGTCCCCGAATCGGCCATTCACTTCGACACGGTGAACGAGCGCATCCCGCTACCGACGCAAACGGGAAACCTATGGGTCGACCTGCCCGGGACAAAGCCGGGGCCGCGACTGTTGTTTTCGACACATCTCGACACGGTGCCGCTGTGCGCGGGGGCCACGCCTCGCCGCGAAGGAGACCGAATTGTCTCCGACGGGACGACTGCGCTCGGTGGCGACAATCGCACAGGCTGCGCCGTGCTGGTGACGATGGTCGAGACACTGCTGAAGCACAATCTGCCTCACCCACCGATCACGCTGCTGTTCACGGTCCGTGAAGAAAGCGGACTGCACGGTGCCCGCGAGCTCGACCCGGCCGACTTGAATGGCGCCACGATGTGCTTTAACGTCGACGGCAAGCTGCCTTCGACACTCATCATCGGCGCAGTCGGTCAAGTGAACTGGAAAGTCGAGATCAAAGGCAAGGCGTCGCACGCCGGCGTCGCGCCCGACGAAGGCATCTCGTCGACGCTGGTCGCATCGCTGGCGATTGCCGAAGTCCACCGGGATGGCTGGTTTGGGAAGGTCGTTAAACCCCATGGCCACGGAACCAGCAATCCCGGCATTTTTGGCGGCAAAGAGGGCCGCGCAGCCGGCGACGCGACGAATGTCGTCACCGACTACGTTCACATCGTCGGCGAAGCGCGTAGTCCTGACATCGCATTCGCGGCAGAAATTGCCGATGCCTACGGCGCGGCATTTGCCAAAGCTCAGACCGAAGTCTGCGACCTCGACGGAGCCACTGCCGAAGTGAACTTTAGCAGCAAGCCTTCGTATCCATCGTTTGAGGTACCCGACGATGCTCCCGCGGTGTTGCACGCCAAACGGGCCGTCGAGTCGATCGGGCTCGAACCGGTCACGCTCTTCTCAAACGGTGGGCTTGACGCCAATTGGCTCGACAAACATGGTGTGCCGACCGTGACCATTGGAGCGGGCCAGCACGAAATTCACACGATCAAAGAATATGTCGATCTGCCCGAATTTGCGCTGGGCTGCCGTTTAGCCGTGGCATTAGCGACCCTCGAATAGCAAGCCTATTCTTCCTCACGAAGCGATGCTCCGGAGACATTCGGTGGCCGACGATATTCCCTCACTTTCCAACTTCGTCTCGACTGGTCGTCTGCCCGACGACGGCATCGTTCAGCGACTGGTCGAAGAAGCGTATGCGACTTTCGCCTCGAATGCCGAGGGTCAAAATTCACAAGTCTATCCGGCCCTTTCGCAGGTGCCAGCCGACTTATTTGGCATCTGCGTCGTGGGAACCGAGGGCAACGTCTTTGCCGTTGGCGATTTCGAGCACGAATTCGCCATTATGAGCGTTTCGAAACCGTTCGTGATGGCGCTTGTCGGCGAGGTTCTCGGTCCTGATGAGGTCCGCGATAAAATCGGCGTGAATGCCACGGGGCGCGCCTTCAATTCTCTCGAAGCGGTCGAACGAGGTGGCGGAGGACGCACCAACCCGATGGTCAACGCCGGCGCGATTGCCACCACCAGCCTCGTGCCCGGTGCGACGATTCAAAACAAGTGGGATTTTATTCACGACGGGTTGTCGCGCTTTGCCGGGCGGTCGCTGCCACTTAACGACGAAGTCTTTGCATCGGCAATAACAACCAATTATCGCAACCAAGCGATCGCGCGCCTGTTGCACAGCATGGGGCGTGTCTATCTGGATCCCGCCGAAGCAACCGATCTCTACACGAAACAGTGTTCACTCAACGTCACAGCCAAGGACTTGGCCGTGATGAGCGCAACGCTCGCTGACGGAGGAGTCAACCCCGTGACCAAAGAGCGAGTGGTCGATCCGATCGTCTGTCATTATGCACTCGCGGTGATGGCGACCGCCGGCTTGTACGAGACGTCGGGCGATTGGCTCTACGAAATCGGACTGCCCGGCAAAAGCGGCATCGGCGGCGGCATCGCTACTGTGTCGCCCGGAAAGGGGGGGCTCGGCACGTTTGCCCCCCTTCTCGACGCAGCAGGCAACAGTGTCAAAGGACAACTCGTCGCGAAATTTCTTTCGCAGCGACTCGGTATGGACCTGTTCGTCTCGAAACCCAGTATTTGATGCAAGTCGACACGACGGCAGCGTCGGACCAGAGTACATGTTAGCCAGAGCTTAGGAGTTCGCACCCGCTCGGCGCCACTTCTCTCATATTCGTAATTCTGTCAGCCCTAAAGTCCAACTGTGGCGCGAAGGCCAACGACGACGGCCGTGTCATTGCTTTGATCGGCCGGTTCGATGACTTGTAGGTCGGCGGTCAGTTTCATCAGCTTGCCGACTGCGGCCGTGTAGTAGAGTTCGACACCCTGCACGTCGTCGAGCGTAACGATTGGGCCGAGCAGGTTTGTCAGATCGTCGCTCAGGCCCGTGTAGAAGTAGCCCACACCGAGTGAGTCTTGGGGACGGCGACAATTCAGGCCGGTCGCTTGAATGGCGAGGTTTGTCGACCACGCGAAGGGACTCGTTTCTTCGTCGGAGAATCCTGACTGACTGAAGAAGGCGACGTTCCGCTGTTTGTTGCAGCGGTCGACCCACAGCGTTTGTTCGGCAACATAGAGCAGCGTGTAGGCACCACCGACTTGCTCGGCAACAATGCCTTGGCCGGGGATGAAAGCGAAGCCGGTGCGGTCGAGCGTCGTGAACTCGCCCGTCGACCAGACGCCGCCGAACATGTGCGAGCCGGGCAGGCCGGCGATGTTGGTGAAGAAGCGGTGAAAGGCCATGATGTTGGCCCCGTTGTCGAACAGTTCGTCGAATCCGCTGGTGGTGGTGATGTCGTTGGTGTCGTAGACCAAGAGGCCCGACTGTACTTGCTTGCCACGAAGTTTGAGTGCGCCGGCGCCATTAAACGACAAGGGTGCTACGCGGGCAATGGAAATGGGGATGACCATCGCCGTGTTCATGAAGCCGTTAACGCCTCGTCCCGTTTGTGGATAGAGCGTGTAAAACAAGTCGAGCGCGTTGAACTTTCCCCAAGTCAGTTGCAGCTCTTCGCTAAGTGCCTGAGTGAAGGTAAATCCGGTGAGGGCCGTGTCGTGTTCGCCAGCGTTAGGATAGAGCATCGCAACGTTGACGGGAGAAAAGCCAACCGCCTCGTTGTTGACGTCTTGGCCGAAGCGTGTCTCGGCATGGATGGTAAGGGTCATCCCTTGCCAGAGGCCAAGTTTCGAGCTGTCGAGAATGAGGAACTGGTCGACTTTGCCGCCATACTCGAAGCCTTCGTCGACGCCACCGCTGGTGACCCCCTGATAGAACTGTGGCACGACGACGCCATACGTGATACCACTTTCCGCCATCGACTTGGCAAGCATGGTGAGCCGCTGGGTTAGCTCGTCGCTGAGGCTCATTTGGCACTGGCAACGGCCTGTATTGCAGTGCTGGCAATAGGGGGCTGGTGAATCGCAATTAGCGCAGGCATCGACATCGGCATCGAAGTAAGCGTCGCTAGCAGGCATGGAAATCGCGGAGGGGTACTGAAGATCGCCTTCCCAAGACTGTCCGGCTGCGTAATGGGCGAATAAGGCGAGC
>JBGSRO010000057.1:0-16271 GCA_041737535.1 Pirellulales bacterium
GCTCCGCGATCTAACGTCTGATCGCGGAGCGATCAACGACTATAATACGATCAATTGTCCATCACATCTAACTCGCAAGGCGATCATGCTCCGTTCCCTCGTTTTTGCTCTCGCCCTCATCTCGACCACGATCGCCATCGCGGCCGAGAAACCCAACCTCCTCGTTATCGTTAGCGACGATTGTGGCTATAACGAGTTCTCGATGCACGGGTCCAAAATCCAAACTCCCCGCATCGACGCGCTGGCGGCCGATGGTGTTCGCTTCACCAATGGTTATGTCTCTGGTTCGGTTTGTAGCCCCACGCGGGCGGGCCTTTTGACCGGGCGCTATCAACAAAAATTCGGCCACGAGTTCAACATCCCGCCGAATTACAGCGAAACCAACGGACTGCCGCTGAGCGAAACGTTGCTGCCGGCCGTACTTCAGCCGGCCGGGTATCGCACGATCGCACTCGGCAAGTGGCATCTGGGCTATGCTCCCAAGTTTCACCCCATGGAGCGGGGCTTCACCGACTACTACGGATTCTTGCAAGGCGCGCGAAGTTATTGGCCCCTCAGGAAGCCAACTCAGCTCAACCAATTGCTTCGCGACCGCGAGCCCGTGCGTCCCGAGCCGGTCGAGTACATGACCGACCAACTCGCTCACGAAGCAGTCAAGTACATCGAAAAATATAAAGACGAGCCGATCTTCATGTACTTGGCTTTCAATGCCACGCACGGGCCGCACGATGCCACCGAAGAAGATCTCGCTCAGGCCGGGGGCGACAAGATTGCCGCGATGACGATCGCCCTCGATCGCGCGGTCGGCACGGTGCTCGATGGGCTCGAGGCTAATGGACTCACCAACAATACCTTCATCGTCTTTGTCAACGACAACGGCGGCGCGACGGGCCATAACAATCTGCCGCTGCGTGGCCAGAAAGGGAGCTGCTGGGAAGGGGGCTACCGGGTGCCTTTCGCGATGAAGTGGCCCGGCGTGATTGCCGATGGTCGTGTCATGGACGCGCCGGTGATCGCACTCGACATTTTTCCGACGTTCTTGGCGGCTGCTGGCATCGAAGAGTCGCCCGGCAAACCACTCGATGGGGTGAACCTTTTGCCCTACGTCACGGAAAAATCAGAAGCCCCCCCGCATGAAGTTCTGTACTGGAAAAATGGCGACAAGTGGGCGATCCGCGAAGGCAATCTCAAGCTCTGCGTGCCCGAAATTAAGGAAGATAAGCCCATGCTGTTTGATCTCGCCGACGATCTGAGCGAGAAACACAACCTGAACGCCGAACGGCCCGACGATGTCGCTCGGCTGACGAAACTTTACGAGGCGTGGCACGCGACGCACGAGCCGACACCTTGGGGCGGCGGCAGCAAGCGGAGCGATTAGGCCGGAGCATTTCCGGACCGCTTCGACAAGGTGGTGCGATAAATGTCGCCACGCCAGAACGGGGCAAATACGCTTGTCACCGGCCTACGCGCGCGGCGGGTGGCCGAAGACCCCGGCTCATTGGTATGATCGATTCATGCCTGAATCATCGC
Source organism: Pirellulales bacterium (assembly GCA_041737535.1). Taxonomy (GTDB): domain Bacteria; phylum Planctomycetota; class Planctomycetia; order Pirellulales; family Lacipirellulaceae; genus JBGSWC01. Next base: position 1,531 of record JBGSRO010000057.1, read on the forward strand.
CCGAATCGACACCTGACCCCTCGCCTCTCTCGGCCCACCTGTCGGCTGACGTTGAGTACGTCGGGGCTCCGGAATATCGCGAGTTGCTGGCGAGCGATGTCGCGCCGCAGCAACTGCCACGACGCAAAGTCGGGCTGCCGCTGGGACTGTTCATCGCCACCTGTTTATCGACTTTTTGGGTCGGCGCGGCCGATTGGCATCCGCTCGAGGGGCTTGGCGACGCGAACGCCATGCGGGCAACCATCGCCGAACATTGGCAGCAAGGGCTGACTTACATGGGGGCTGTGATCGCGATCTTGCTGACTCACGAAATGGGGCACTTCATCCAAACGCTTCGCCACCAGATACCAGCCAGCTATCCGCTTTGCATTCCGGTCCCGTTTAATGCCATCGGCACGATGGGGGCGGTGATCAGCATGGATGGCTCGCGGGCTAACCGCAAGGAGATTTTTGACATCGGGCTGGCCGGTCCGTTGGCCGGGCTCGTCGTGGCGGTTCCCATTTTGTGGCTTGGTGTGCAGAGGCTCGACCTGGGACCAGCTGTGCCGACGCCACCGACGGAGATTCAGCTCAACAGCCCGCTGGTAGTGACCTGGATGATCGACCACTTGCACCCCGAGTATCGCGGCCGCACGGAGTGGATTCCGCTGTCGAAAGTCAACGCATTTTTCATGGCGGGTTGGGTTGGCATGCTCATCACGGGGCTCAACATGATGCCCATCAGCCAACTCGACGGCGGGCACACGCTCTATGGACTGTTTGGCCGCCGGGCCCACACTTACGTGCGGGCGTTTGTGATTGTGGCGGTGGCCTATGTCGTGCTCTATATCGAGCAGGCGGCGCTCTGGACACCGATGTTGATACTCGTGATTCTGATGGGCATTTACCACCCGCCAACATCGAACGACCGCGTTGAGCTCGACAATTTTCGCTGGTTGTTGGGCGTGGCGTCGTTGTCGATACCGATTTTGTGTTTTCCGCTGCTGGGGATCAGGCAGTAGCGCTAAAGTACAAGCACGCTGCGGAAGCAAGTGAGTGAGGCAATACCCGAGGCCACACTTGCTCGCGCTGCGTGCGTGTCTTACACCGTTTTGCAAACGGCCTCAATACTTACTGGTGATTCCTCACTTGCTAACGCTGCGTGTCTGTGTTTTGCGAACTGGCCCGTTTGCAAGAACGAATCGACGTACTCTGCTGTTTCGGCCAGCCAGAGCACGCCCGTGTGCCAGGTGTTGACGACCGCGTGGTCGCGGTGGTTGTCGAGGTAGGTTGATTCGAGCCGCACAACGTTGTCGCGGGTGACGGCGATGACGCCGACTTCGCGGCCGACGATTTCGCGCGGGAGCATGTTGACGAAGCTCGCCGGGTCATCGGAAAGTTCACGGAGCGTCGAGCAGAACCAGCCATAAATCGGCAGCAATTGCCGCGCGACATGCGAGCCACGATTGGGGGGGGCGAGCATCACGATGCGTCCGATGTTCGCTGGCACACCAGCGAGCAGCGCACACCGCGAGACGATGCACCCCATGCTATGGGCGACGACGTGAACCGAGCGGCCCGGATTCTCGCTCGCGAGCTTCGCCAGATAATCGGCAAACCGCTTTCCAATATCGCGGTTCGACCCACGCAGCGTAAAGTAGCCCCACAGCCGCGTGTCGTAACCGGCGTGACGCAGACGCCTGGCGAGCGGGGCGATGAGCCACTTGCTGCTGAAAATACCGTGGGTGAGTACAACGATTTCTTTTGGCGTGTCGGCTGACGAATTTTGCATTGCTGGGTCGCGGAAGTTTGGTTTCTTTCTGCTTGTACGGCGATTCTAGGCCGGGGGTTTGCGAGTGGCGATGTTTGTCCTGGCGGCATGTCGCGTATAACCGAAGAGATACGAACGGGGTCGGCCGATGTTGCCATTCAGTTGTTCCATCCGCGTAAAGACGATTGGCACCAGCATTTTCGTTGGGACGGGCCGATTTTCATGGGCGCAACGCCGACGGGTCGTGCAACGATTTATGTTTTACGCATCAACGACGAAAGCAGTGTTGAATCCCGGCGATGACTAGCGTTCCGAACGGAGTGACGAGGGGACGGGGAACGGTCACATCCCGTGAATCAACTCTACTTCACCTGCAAATCAAACGGCATCGTCAGCACCACCGGCTCTTTGAACATCTGCTGCATCAGTCGGGCCTTTTTGGCGATGGCGGCCAATTCGGGCGAGAGCTGTTCCAAGCCGATTTGTGAGCCAATCTTGATGGCGACTTCTTTCTCGGCTTCGTTGTCGCCGAACAGCGACTCAAAGAAATCAACCGGTTCGGGCAAGGTTTCGAGCTTCACCTTTTCGTCTGCGTCGAGTCCGGCGAGCTTCTTGGCTTCGACGATCGCGTCGTGCAGGGTGCCCAGCTCGTCGACCAAGCCGTTCGCCTTAGCGGCGACGCCCGTGTAGACCTTGCCACCGGCGAGGTCTTTCAGTTTCTCGATCGGCATCTTGCGACCGGCGGCCGCTTTGCCGGTGAACTGCTCATAAGTTTCTGCCATGTTCGCGCGAAAGACATCGCGCTCGCTCGCGGTGAAGCCGGTGTCCATTGAAAACAGACCGCTGTTCTTGCCGCGCGAAATCACGCCCGTTTCAAGGCCGACGCGGTCCATCAACCGGCCGATGGCAATTTTGCCACCGACGACGCCGATCGAACCGGTCACGGTGCCGGGCTCGGCATAGATTTTGTCGCAACCCATCGCGATGTAATAACCACCGCTGGCCGCCGTATTGCCCATGCTGGCGACGATCGGTTTGTCGAGCGTTTCGATCTCGCGCCACATGATGTCGCTGGCGACGGCCGAGCCGCCGGGGCTGTCGATTCGCAAGACGATGGCGACGACATCTTCGTCTTCGTTGGTGTCGTGCAAAGCCTTGACGATCGTGTCGCTGCCGAGCGTCGAACTCCCGAACAGGTCGGCCGAGCTTTTGCCCGACATGATCGGACCGACGGCATAAACGACAGCAATCTTCTTGCCGCTGCTCGCTTTGCTGCCACCACTACCCGAAAGCAGCTTGAGTAACTTGAACATGCCGGTCGGGCCAGAAAAGTCGGTATCGACTTCTTTCTTACCGTAATTGAGCACATAAACCAGTTCGTCGGCTTCATACTCTTCGGTGAGTTGTTCTTTGAGTTCGTCGGCGTAGGCAACGCGGTCGATGAGTTTGATTTCCAACGACTTGGTGGCACTTAGCAGACCGACGTCGATCGCGTCGACAACTTCTTTCCGCCGGATCGGCCGGTCGCTGGTGATGGTGTCAACGATGTGTTCGTAGAGTCCGTCGACCATGTTGGTAAGGTTTTCCTTGACCGGCTCACTCCAACCACGACGGGTGTAAGATTCGGCAAAGCCTTTGGCCTCGCCCATGTGAATGAAGTCGGCTTTGACGCCTAGCACTTCGAACATCCCTTTGTAAAAAGTCGTCTCGACGCGCAAGCCGGGCACCATCAATTGACCCGACTCGGGGAGCGTGATGTCGTTGCAAGCGATGGCGACCAAATAGTCGGGGGTGCCGCCCGATTCCATGAAGGCGTGGGCCTTTTTTCCCGATTCGCGAAAGCGCGCAATCGCGGCCCGCAGTTCGTTGACCTGACCATAACCGGCCGCGAGGTTCTTGAATTCGATGACGAGGCCATGAATCTTGTCGTCTTCGGCCGCTCTCTCGATGCGGCCGATAAGGGTCGCCAAGTCGTCTGTCAACTCGGCAAATGGACTCGCGCTCGGAGCCCCTTCGGGAGTCGCGCCGCTGAGAGTGATGTAGGCGAGCCGGGCCTTGGCGAGTTGTTCGGGTTTGGCGTCGGCGGAGTCTTTTGCCTCGTCCTTCACGTCGGCCGCTTTCGCGACGGGTTTCATGTCGGATTTCTCTTCGTCCGCAAACGCTGCGGGATTTGCCAGTAGTAGCACCGCCAGCATTGTGGTCAGGTTGATTGGTTTCTTTGTCATCGTTGAAGTCTCCTGCAATTAAGTGTCGTTGTGTTTCGTTCGCAGAACGGGTCCCCGGCCCGTACTTATCGATTATCCAGCGACGGGCGAGGGACCCGTCGTACTTTTTTTGCGGGCTGGGGGCCCGTCGTACCGTTGGCGTTTCGTCTGGCAACGCGGCGTTCGGTTTGCTATCTTCCGCTCGCTCCGCATGCCGGACCGCTTGATAGTCTACCTTCTCAGGTTGCCAAGGGTTTCAATATGTTCGATCGATTCGTCATTTTTGCGGTTGTTTTCGCGACGTATTCTGCCAGCGATTGGGCGATGGCCGATCCGCTCTGGTCGCGGTTCGCTCCCGTGCAGCGAATCGCGTCGGACCCGACCGGCGACTATACGCTCCGCGATATTCACGGCCCCTGGCTTGTGATGGCCGCCACTTTTAATGGAGATGGTGCCGAAGAACAGGCCCGTGAGTTGGTTGTCGAGTTGCGCCAACGCTACAACTTGCCCGCCTATCACTATCACCTTACTTTCCAGCATCAAGCCGACAATCTGGGCCGCGGCATCGACAACTACGGCGACCGCATTCGCCGTCAGTACAAAACGCAAAAGAGCGACGAACATGCGGTGCTCGTCGGCGATTTTCCGTCGATTGACGACACGTCGGCGCAAGATCGGCTCGACGAAATCAAACACCTGCACCCGGCCGCGCTCGAAGAGGCATTTCTCGAAACTTCGCAGTCGCTGGCCCGCGAACGCGAGTACCTGCGCCGCTTGACCGGCAGCAAGTCGGCCGGACCGATGCAAAAGGCATTCATGACGCGCAACCCACTACTCCCCGAGGAGTATTTCCAACCCAACAGTGTCGACAAATTTGTTGAAGACATGAACAAAGGGGTGACGCATTCGCTGCTCGACTGTCCTGGCGTCTACTCGGTGCAAATCGCCACTTTTCGCGGTCGTTCGGAACTTCAAGGAGCCTTCAGCACAGGCAAGAAGAAAGGCAACGTCAAACGCGACGAAGTTGATCCGTTGGTCGAAGCGGCCGAAAAGGCCCACGAGTTGACCGTGTTCCTGAGGGCCAAAGGTTGGCCGGCATTCGAGTTTCACGATCGGACCGAGAGCTTTGTAACGGTCGGCTCGTTCGATGAAGTCGTGCAGCGTGGTCCCGGCGGACAGCAAGTCGCCTCGCGAAACGTCGACATCATCATGCGGACATTCGGCGCGGCCTATGCAACGCCTCAAGATTTGACGCCGTCCCTTTCGAAGGGTGCGCCCAAAGTTGACCCAAGCGCGGTGCGGCAGCAGTTCGAAAACATGTTCAATAGCGAACATGGCCAAGTTACCGGCGGATTGCAACCCAAGTTCGTTCAGATCATTTCTGGTACCGACAAGAAGGTCAATGTCATTCCGCTCGACATTCATCCCGAAGTCATCAAGGCACCGAAGAAGTCGGTCAGTAGTGCGTATGTGTGGAATCGTTAGAATGAATCTTGTGGACTGTCAAATGAGAAACTTCGGGTGCCACTGGCTCCGCCAGTGTGACGCAAATGTCGCGTCAGCAATCACTTCCACTGGCATAGCCAGTGGCACACAACCCTAATTATCGGCTTTGACAGACCACTGGTCATTCCCGCGCAGGCGAGAATCCAGACGCAAAGCTCACAATCGAGATTCCCGCCTGCGCGGAAATGACATTGGCCAACATGCCCACCGCACCCCGACTTATCGTCGGTACTCACAACGCGAAAAAGGGACGCGAGATCGTCGAGTTGCTCACCGGCACCGACATCGAAGTGTTGACGCTGGCTGACTTGCCCGGAGCGATCGAAGTCGACGAAACGGGAACGACCTTTGCCGAAAATGCCAGACTCAAGGCGTGCCGGCAAGCCAAGCATCTGGGCGAGTGGGTACTGGCCGACGACAGCGGTATCGAAGTCGATGCGCTCGATGGCGCACCCGGCGTCTACTCCGCTCGCTTCGCTGGGCCGGACTGCGATGATGAAGCCAACAACCGGTTGCTGCTCGAAAAGTTGACCGGTTTGCCATCTGAAAAACGGGGCGCGGGCTACTACTGCCACGTCACACTGGCAGACCCAACTGGCGAAGTCATCGCCGAAGCGACCGGCCGTTGCCGAGGTCAGATTCTTAGCGAACGACGTGGCTCGGGGGGCTTTGGCTACGACCCTCTGTTCCTGTTGCGTGAATATCACCAAACGTTTGGCGAGCTTGGCCCTGCCGTGAAACGGGCGCTCAGCCACCGCTCGCGAGCCTTGCGGCAGATTGCTCCTATCGTTCGGCATCGACTGTTGGGGAAGTCTCTGTCATTTGACCGGGCCGGCGATTGAATGAACGTGCTGACGATCATCGCTTGCTGACCGCTAGAAGCTCGATTACTATCGCTTACTGGTCAACCGGCGAAACTATGACTCCACTTCCGGATACGCAATGTCTCAGCAGCAGAGAAAGCTGACCCTGAAAAGCCGATTGGCTCGCGGCATTAACTCGGTACTTTCAGGGGCGGGAATGCGTCTCGTCTACGAATCACGGGCTGGCGAGCCGACCGCTCGTGAGTTGCGGTTGCGGTTGTTTCGACAACTCGCCGCACTGGGATTCGCTCCTCAGCACATCATTGATGTTGGTGCCCACAAGGCGGCTTGGAGTCGCGATGCGAGGTCCGTTTTTGGCGATTGCCGATTTACCTTGATCGAACCGCAGATTGAAATGAAGCCGCAGATCGATGCGTTTTGCCAGGAGGCGAAGCAAGCGACGTGGATTCTTGGCGGCGCCGGGGCCGAGTCGGGCGAACTTCCACTGACGCTCTCGCCCCAACTCGATGGTCGAAGCCTCGCGGGAAGTGCCGAAGAAGCCGCCGCTCACGGGTGGGAGCAACGCATCGTGCCGGTCGTGACGCTCGACCAAGTTTGCCGCGATGGTAAGCTACCCATTCCCGAAATTGTAAAAATCGACGCCGAGAGACTCGAGCTCGATGTCATGCGAGGATCGACCAGTTTGATCGGAAAGTCGGAGCTGTTCTTTCTGGAACTTCCGTTGTTCGATTTTTCTCCCGATCAGTCGTTTCACTCGATCATCGAATTCATGCGCGAACGAGACTACGAACCTTACGACATTACCGAATTGAACCGTCGGAAGCATGACGGTGCTTTGGGGCTCGTCGAAATGGCTTTCGCACGCCGCGACGGAAAATTGCGCCAGCATCACGGCTGGTAGCGAGTTGGCCTTGGCTCGGCTCGCCCTTGCCGCCACAATCCGTCGATGCGCCCGCTTAGACAAACGCTGCGACATACGCTGAGTCCGATGGTGGCGATCGCGATGCGATTGGTGCCACTGCTAGCGGCGGCTACGCTGCTGGTGTTGGCCGTGCGATGGGTGGCCCGCTCGTGGGTGGTCGATGAGTTGGCCGCGTCGGTGCATGTCGACGACGAGCTGAGCGCGGCCGAGCGTGTTCGCGAGCTGGGTAAACTCGACGCGGCAGCGGCCGAACCTTTGGTTCGCGCGGCTGCGTCAAATCGCGCGGCGATCGCGCTGGCAGCAAGAGGCGTGATCGACCAACTTGTCGAACGCTGGGACTTCCAGCACCGACTCAATCCACGTTCGTTCCAGCTATCGAGTCGCATCAGGCAACTTACCGACGCGCTGGCGGCTCATGCCGACGAGTTCGATGTGGTTTCGCACCCGTGGTTGCAATCAGTTGCGGTGTCGCTGCTCGAACTGGCCGACGACTGTTCGCGCGACGTGTGGATCGATGTGAATGCCAAGTGCGAACAGGTGCTTGCCGCGACCGAAGTCGCCGCGACACCGAACGGCGACTTCGTCGCGCAGCGATGGCCGACGCAGCCGGCCGTTCCGCCACAGGTTGCTGAGCAAATCGTCGAGTGGCAACCGACTGTTCCTCGAATTGAAACGTCAAGCGACGAGCAACGGGATCAGGAGTTAGTCGATCAACGTGCGGCCGACGACTCGGCTATGCTGCGAGCGGCAACAGGCCCCATCGTGATGCCGGTGGCCCGTTCGCCCGATCAGCCGCCACCACCACTTCCGCTGATCGCCGAACAACAGCGGATTCCGCTCGATGGCGTCGACCTGCCAATTCGCGATGTAGCCACCGCGAGCGACATCGCGCTCTTCAATCAACTCGCCGGCGACGATGTCGAACGCGCGCGATTGGCTGCCCTGGAACTCGCTCGCCGTGGTTTTGGCAACGCGTCTCCACGCGACGCCCGAATGTTGCTATCGAAGAGCGTCGACGATCGGGTCGCGCTCGTGAACGTCGTCAGCACGAGCCGCGACTTGGCGGCCGCAAAGTGGCTGCGAATGCTCATCGTCGACGGCGCGGGAGAAGTCCGCGCGGCAAGCGTCGGCGCGATCGCCGTGAGTGGCAACGCCGAATTGCGCGAGCTGGCTTGGCAGACGGCGCTTCGCGACAGCGACCCGCGCGTGGCGGCCTGGACCGAGCGGTTGCGGTCGCAACGCTGAGCCTCTCTTTTTCGACGCAAAGTCGCTGCGCCACAAAGAGTCGCAAAGTCAGGCTTTGACATTTCAAGGGCTTTGCGATTCTCTGCGCCAGCGCGACTTTGCGTCGAAAAAACGAACGCTGGCGCGATGCTGGATTCTCTAAACCGCAAGCTTTACACTGAGAGCCACGGCAGACGAACTACCTTATTTGGCATAGGCGAGGCTAAGCAGCGATGAAGTATGGCATAAATTTGTTGCTCTGGTCGATGGAACTCGACGACTCGATTGGCCCAGTGCTCGACTCGATGAAGTCGCTGGGATACGACGGCGTCGAAGTGCCGCTGTTCAATCTCGATCTCGACTACGCCGCTTGGGGCAAGCGGTTGGCAGATGTGGGCCTCGAATCGACCGCCGTGACGGTGGCGACAGCCGCCGCCAACCCCGTTAGCCCCGATGCGAAACTTCGCAAAGCAGGCGTCGACGCTGTTTGCCGGGCGCTCGACTGTTGTGCCGCCGTTGGGGCGACGCACCTGGTTGGACCATTTCACTCGGCCCTCGGCGAGTTCACCGGCCAAGGCCCCACGGCCGATGAGTGGAAGTGGGGCGTCGAGAGCATGCAGAAGATTGCCGCCCACGCCCAACAAGTTGACGTGATGCTGGGTCTCGAAGCGCTCAATCGCTTCGAGGTTTATTTCCTGAATACCTACAGCGATCTGGCTCGTTTTGTCGGCGATGTCGATCATCCGAACTGCCGAGCCATGTACGACACGTTCCACTCGCACATCGAAGAAAAATCGACGGCCGGTGCCATCCGCGACGTGGCGCCGGTCCTCTGCCATGTTCATATTTCCGAAAACGACCGCAGCACACCGGGGGCGGGCAACGTCCGCTGGGACGAAACTTTCAACACGCTGCTCGCGGTCGACTATGATGGATGGCTGACGATCGAAGCGTTCGGCACGGCGCTCCCCGCCATTGCAGCGGCAACGAAGATTTGGCGGCAGATGTACGATAGCCAAGAGCAACTCGCTCGCGATGGTTTGGCGTTTATGAAAAGCCAAGTCGCGCGGCGGTGGACGTAGCCGAAAGCGGTCAGCTATCAGCTTTCGGCGTTTTCGCGACAATTTCATTCGCAACTCGAACACAAGGCGGGCATTCATGTTCACTCGATTTTGTATTGCTGGTGTCATTTACTCAGTTCTGTTTTCTTCGACTGCCTTCGCTCAAGAAGAGGGGTTCGAGTCGTTGTTCGATGGCGAGTCGCTGAAAGGATGGGACGGTAACCCCCAGTTATGGCGAGTCGAAGAGGGGGTGATCGTTGGTCAAACTTCCGACGATGCGCCTCTCAAGCAGAATGATTTTCTGATCTGGGACGGCGAAGTCGACGACTTTGTGTTGCGGCTCGATTTTCGCGTCGCGAAGGGAGGCAAAGCCAACTCGGGCGTTCAGTACCGCAGCAAGCGATTGTCAGATATCGGCCAATGGGTCGTCGGCGGTTATCAAGCCGACATCGACGGCACCAACCAGTACATGGGCATTCTCTACGAAGAGCGTGGTCGCGCCATTCTCGCCCTGCGAGGTGAAGCGGTCGAACTATTGCCCGGCGCGAAAAAGGTGCAGAAGAAAGTCACCGGCAGCGTTGGTGACCCCGCCGACATCGTCGCCGAAGTCCGGCCCGGAGAATGGCAGTCGTACGAAATCCGCGCGATCGACAATAAGCTCGAACATATTCTCAATGGCAAGACCACCATCAAGGTTGTCGACAACGACACGGCCAATGCCGCCAAGCATGGCATCCTGGCCCTGCAAGTTCACGTCGGCCCGGCAATGAAGATCGAATTCAAGAACATTCGCCTTAAGCGAATCGGCGAACAATAGCGAAACAACGTGAATGCAAGAAAACATTACGTCGGCACGGCGACACAAGCGAAAAAACACCGACTCGAGGTTCCGTCGTAACCCTCTGCGCACTCCGTGTGCTCAGCGGCTAATTCGGCACCTGCCCGACTCTCGCCTGAATTGGTAGCATCGCGTACACGTCTTTGCACGCGAGAATGCGATGGCCACCAGTCCCATGATGCAGCAGTACGAAGCCGCCAAGGCGACCGCTGGCGATGCGCTGCTGTTGTTTCGGATGGGAGATTTCTACGAACTGTTTCACGACGATGCAAAGCTCGCAGCCAAGCTGCTGGGACTATCGCTCACCAGCCGCGACAAGGGCGAGAATCCGGTCCCGATGGCCGGGTTTCCTCACCATCAGCTTGAGCAATATCTGGCCAAGATCGTCGCGGCGGGCAAGCGAGCCGCGATTTGCGAACAACTCGAAGACCCCAAACAGGCGAAGGGAATTGTCAAACGCGACATCGTTCGCGTCGTCAGTCGGGGGACGCTGACCGACGACGCGCTGCTCGATCCGCAGACGAGCAACTATCTCGCGGCGGTGCGATTCGCGGGCGAAGGCGAAACCCAAGTTGGACTGGCGTGGGTCGATATATCAATGGGCCGCTTCTCGGCGACGTCTGTCGACCGCCGAGCGGCACACGATGTCATGACTCGCATCGACGCGGCCGAAATTCTGGTAGCCGACGATTCATCGCCTTTGCCCCCCGCTTGGATCGAGGGCCGCACGATCACGAAGCGGCCCAAGTGGGACTTTGCCATTCGCGACGCCGAGCGAAAGTTAACCGCGCATTTTGGGACCAAGAACCTGGAAGGGTTTGGCTTCACAAGTGGTGAAACGTCGCGCGACGCGCTCGCCATCGCTGCGGCGGGAGCGGTGATCGAGTACTTAAGCGAGACGCAGAAGACTTCGCTCGAACACATCGACCAACTGCACTGGCACTCTGCTGCCGATTCGCTTGAAATCGACGCCGCGACTTGGCGTAGCCTCGAAATCACACGGACCCTGCGAGACGGAAGCCGCGAAGGTTCGCTGCTGAGCGTGCTCGACCGCACAATCACCAGCATGGGGGCGAGGTTGCTCGCCGAGTGGCTCGCGTATCCGCTCGTCGACGCGGCCGCGATCGAATCGCGGCTCGACGCGGTCGGTGAACTGATCGAACAAACGAAGCTCGCCGCCGCGATTCGCGAAACATTGGGGAGCATCTACGACATCCAGCGGCTGGTCGCCCGGGTAACGACCGGCCGGTGCGGGCCGCGCGATTTGCTGTTTCTCGCGCGCACACTCGCGGCGCTCCCCGCGCTCAAGGCGAAGCTCGCGGGCCGCCAAAGCGCGCTGCTCAATGGCTGCGACGAACGAATCGACCTATGTGCTGAGCTGCGGGCCAAGCTCGAAGCGATGCTCGCCGACGATTGTCCGCTTCACGCGCGCGACGGGGGATTCATTCGCACCGGGGCCGACTCGAGGCTCGATCAGTTTCGCGAGCTCACGGCCGGCGGCAAGCAGTGGATGGCCAGCTATCAAGCGGCCGAAATCGAGCGGACCGGCATCTCCTCGATCAAGGTCGGGTTTAACCGCGTGTTTGGCTATTACCTTGAAATCACCAACACCCATCGCGACCGCGTGCCGCCCGAGTACCATCGCAAACAAACGCTGAAAAATGCCGAGCGGTACATCACACCCGAGCTCAAAGAGCACGAAGAGAAAGTCCTCACGGCCGAAGAGCGAGGCATCGAGCTCGAACTGCAACTGTTCGACGAGTTGCGAGCACTGGCCGCCACCGCCCGCGCGCGACTGACGACGACGGCCGCCGCGCTCGCGGAGCTCGATGTGCTGGCGGGGCTCGCCGAAGTGGCCCGCAGTCGCGGTTATGTCCGACCCGAAATCACCAACGACAGTACATTGGTGATCGAAGCGGGTCGCCATCCAGTGGTCGAAGCGACCGAGGCGGCCGGCACGTTTGTGCCCAACGACACGATCTGTTCGGGCCATGAAGCCGCAGAGGAGGGCGAGTCGCTGCTGCTCGTAACCGGGCCCAACATGGCGGGCAAAAGCACTTACATCCGCCAAACGGCGCTGTTGGTGCTCATGAGCCAAGTCGGCTGTTACGTCCCCGCGCGCCGCGCGATCGTGGGCATTGCCGATCGGCTCTTTGCGCGTGTCGGTGCGAGCGACGAACTGTCGCGCGGCCAAAGCACCTTTATGGTCGAAATGACCGAAGCGGCACGCATTTGCAACACCTCGACCAATCGCAGCCTTGTCGTACTCGACGAAATCGGTCGCGGCACCAGCACCTACGATGGGCTTTCGCTCGCTTGGAGCATTGCCGAGCATCTGCACGCCATCGGCTGCCGCACACTGTTCGCGACTCACTATCACGAGCTGACCGAACTCGCAGAGCGCCTGCCCAGAGTTGGTTGCCGCAACGTGATGGTCCGCGAGCACTTTGGCAAAATTGTGTTTCTCCATCAAATCGTGCCCGGTTCGGCCGATCGCAGCTACGGCATCCACGTCGCGCGGCTCGCCGGTGTGCCGAGTTGTGTCACTGGGCGCGCTGAGCAGATTCTTGCCGACCTCGAACAGCATGGTCACAACGCATCGCCGTCGGCATCGCCTGCCGCGAGCAATGGCAAACTGAAATCGAACGACCGTTTTCAACTCTCGCTCTTTGGCATCGAAACGCACCCGGTGCTCGACGAAGTCCGCGCTGTGAAGATCGACGAACTCAGACCGCTCGATGCGTTACAGCTTGTCGCCAAATGGCGAGCGTCGCTGGGCGATTAGCCTCGCTCTGCTCACTTTCTGGCCGGCAACAACAGCTTTAGCACCTGCGCGAGTTCTCGCCGCGTCGACAGCGAATATTCGATGTCGAACCACACGATCTTTCCCTTCGCGTCGAGCACATAAACGCGGGGAAGCGATTCGCTGCCGACTTGTGAGAAGGCTTCGCTTTTCGCATCGACGAGTACTTCGCCACTGAAGCCGAGTTGTTTGATCGCTTCAATACTAGTCGCTTCGCCGACTGCAATCGGTACGACAGCCAAGTTGCGTTTCGCGTAGGGGTCGACGATGTCGGGTGTGAGGTCACGCAAGAGCGACTTCGTTTGTTGGTCGAGCTTGCCAAACCAGACTACGACCGTCCCTGCCTCGCCATAGCGCTCGGCGAGCGGACTCGCTGCTTCGCCACCGACTGCCGGCAGCGAAAGCTCGGGCAGCGTTTCGCCTACGCCAACCTTTACCTGCTCTTGATGTTCGCCCGACAGAACAACCGGCGGATAGCCAGATGGTTGAGCCAAACAGACTGACCAACCCCCAACGGTTACTAAGCATAGTGCGAGCAGACGCATCAAGGCCTCGGCGGCGGCAATAATAATCACTCTTCCGATTCTCGGCCTCGCAGTCGCAAACGTCAATGCACCAGTGACCATCGCACAGACTCACTTCTCTGCGCTTCTCGGCTTAGCGACTTCTCGGCTTCGCGGCGTCAAAACATCGCCCCGCAACCCCACTACTCGGCCGCGGCGGTCGTTTTGGGGGCTGGCTTCTTCAGTTCCTTCTCGAGCGCCTTGACCAGCTTTTCGCTATCGGGGGCAATGCCACTCTTGTAGTGACCAACGACTTGGCCATCGCGGCCGACGACAAACTTCTCGAAGTTCCATTTCACGTCACCGGCGTGCTTGGGGTTGGTTTCTTCGCTGGTGAGATAAGCATAGAGGGGGCATTGTCCCTCTTGGTCGGCGCGAACGTTGACCTTCGCGAGCATGTCGAAAGTGACACCATAGTTTTTCTCACAGAACTCAGCAATGTGTTCGGCGTCGCCCGGTTCTTGGCCACCGAATTGATTGCAAGGAACGCCGACAATCGCGAGACCCTGCTCACCATATTTTTCATTGAGGGCTTGCAAGCCTTCGTACTGGGGCGTGTAGCCGCACCGGCTAGCAACGTTGACGAACATCACGACCTTGCCAGCATACTTCTCGCCCAGCAGCACTTCGTCGCCGTCGAGCGTCTCCATTTTGAAGTTCAGCACGGCCGGATACTCTCTCTCAGCGTCGTCGGCGCGGGCAACGGTCGTGGCAAACGCGGCCACGAGCAGCGAGAGCAAAATGGCAAGTTTCATCAAAGTGAGCTCCAGAAAGAGGGAAAGTCGGTTCACGAAACGCGAGACATCCGCCGTCGCAGCCTACACTCTAGCGCCGCGACCTGCCCACAGCAAGTCGCACTGTGTCTGACAAGAAACTATGGCCGGGTTTTTTGCAGAGACCTATTCAAAAAAACCGCAAAGACGCGGAGAACGCCAAGACGACGCCACGAAACAGAGTGGCAACCCACGACTTTCGAGAAGTGAAACGAAAGCGACGGAGCGCCACAAATGGAAAACTAAGTCGACGAGCCTAAGTCGACGAGCAGA
>JBGSRO010000103.1:0-16660 GCA_041737535.1 Pirellulales bacterium
TACTCTGGCGGCACGTGTCGTGGGGACGACAGTCGCCTGATCGTGAAAACAAAGATCCCTGTCCTTGGGGTTGGCTGTTCTATCGGCGGGTAAAGACCGGCAAGACTTTCTGGCGACCCATGAATCGCACAGTTCGCTTGCCTCTCAGGAACATCATGCCAGAGAACCCGGATCCTGACTCTCCAGTATTCTACGGTGGGGGCACTCGACCCAACAATCGGTTTCGAGCGTTGTGCAATCATGCCGGGATATCACCGAAGAGGAGCATTGAATCAGGCGCGCAGCGGCCTTGGGTGCTCAAGGACCTGCGGAAGACGTGCGCGACGTATTACGACGAGCACGTACCCGAGTCGTCTGTCGAAATCCTGGGACATTCCGCGGGCGGGATCACCTACCGTCACTACGCCCATCACGCACCACTGGCCATGCGGGCGATCCTCAGCCTGCCGCAGCCATCGGCGTTTACTACGTTAGCCCGCGGTTTCGAAGATCAGTGTCCTTGTTGTCGGAGAAGCTTTTGAGATACAAAATCGTCGTCGGACGTTTTCCCCGCAGCGAGTTGCGTCTGAGCGCAACCTGCTGAGGTTGACGCAACCGCGTCAGGATTCGCCAAGAGTGCTTCGCCGCCGTTGCGGACATTTCGGCATTTTCTTACGTGCTTCAGCCCACGGCGAGGTGCTGCGAACAAGGCGTATCACCGGGATAGCTTGCTCACAAACGACGAGAATTCAGCTGCTTGCTCTCGGAGTCGGCACGATAGCTCGTCGTCGGCCAGCTTGCCATCGATGAATGCGTGAAAGCTGTCGCCAATAAATAGCCTGCGGGGAAAGAGGTAGGCATTGCGGTAAGCGGCAACTTGTTGGAAATGCTCAACGGCGCGGAGTGCCTTGAACTGACCGGCAGCTAGACCGATAAACGCGCACGGCCGGCTGTCGAAGCTCTCGGGAGATGGAAGAAGGTCGACGAATAGCTTCAAGATGCCGGGATAGCTTCCGTTGTATTCTGGAATGACAAATACCACGCCATCGGACGCCAGAAATCGATCGATGAGCGTCTGAATCGCAGGCGATTTCACTTTGTAAGCATCAGCCGCGAGCGCATCCGCCGGAAGTTCCGCCATATCGAGAATATCGACGGCATTACCGAGTTCGCGAAAGCAAAGTGCTGCTTCGCCCGCAAGCAAGCGCGACAAAGCGCCTTCTCGATTTGTACCGCAAACAACCGCAATCTGCATATTGAATCCTATGACTTGTGGGGAGAACGTCACGCGCCCGGCATTGTATGTTGTGTCGACCACTGTATTCACGGGAGAATGGCTCTGGCGGCGCTCTGCGAAGTCTCCCAGTCGGCGGTCGTGCGATGCAGCCGACGCGGCTATTGATTTTGAGACGACATCGCTGGCCGAGGCCCGATCCACGCCGCGGCCCGATTGAAGGCGATTGCCAACAGAGCCGAAACACCGGCATAGACCAGCGGTGTAACGCCATAGACATCAGCTTTCGGATTGATCGCCACCAAAACGAACAAGGCGGCCGACGTGACACACGTCAGAGATAACCCTGTGAATACCAAACTCCAAGCTTCTGACTTCATGGCAAAACTCCGTGTTCAATGAGTAAGTATTTCGACCTAGCGAGTGATTGCTTCGCTGATTCGCTGCGTAACTCTTTCGACCCGCTGCGACCAGCAGTCAGGAGCAGGGGGACGAGAATTCGGACCTTTTGGGCAAACGGAACTCGAACTCGTTGATTGAGTACTTGGCAATCCTCCTTGCGTATTCTTGTCCCAATAGCATGATAGATCCGCGACGCAGCACGGACAGCCAGCCGTGAGCCGCGATCCAGGGCGACGATGCCTTGTTCACCGGCAGCGTAGAAGCCGTCGGCAACTCGTAGCGCCCGGTCTACGCCATGCTTGACCTTGTCTGGATCTGGCGGTTCGTGGCTCGGCCGCAGTCCACCAGTCCATTTAAGCGGAAGATAGCATCGCGATCGGCCCCAATCTTCTGCAACATCACGTGCAATGTTGGTAAGTTGCATGCCGATGCCCAGCGCGGCCGCGTGCGGCAAATAGCGATGGTCCCTTAAACCGAGGAGGGGGCATATCAACACGCCAACCGCGCCCGCTACGCGAAAGCAGTACCGCATGAGGTCGTCTTCGGACAATCCGGCAGCAGGTCGCAGGTCGGATCTCATGCCGTGGAGTATGGCGCGAGCAGCCTCGGTGGGTAAATTATAGCGGCGTGCCACCGAGGCCAACCACAGGCTCTCGGGAGCGTGAGGTACTGCACCCTTGGCGATACGTTGCAAGTCCTCCTCCGCAAGATCAAGAAATTCAGCAGCGGATTCCGCGGACACCCCGTTGTCGACTCCGTCATCACACCATCGGCACCACGCGTAAAGACGCTCGACATCGGATCTCTTGCTTGCCGGCAGCAGACGACTGGCCAATGCGAACGAGTGGCTATGTAGACGAATCGACGCTCGCGCCGACGCGATGCTATCGCACGACGACTCGGTAGTCGGCCGCGATTGTGTCGCAGGTTGCTTTTGCCGAATTGATAACCCCTGGTACACCTGCACCGGGGTGCGTACCTGCCCCAACGAGGTAAAGTCCCGGTATGCTTGGGTCTCGGTTGTGCGGTCGAAAGTAAGCGCTCTGCGTAAGTTTTGGCGCAACAGAGAAGGCCGAACCATGGTAGGCTCCGAATTTGGTCGCAAAGTCGACGGGAGTGAAATGACGACGGGTCACGATTGAGTCCCTCAAGCCAGGCAAGTGCCTTTCGAGCGATTCGAGGATCGCGTTTCCGTAGGCAGTAGCACAAGCATCCCAGTCGATCGGCGCGTTCCCAAGATGCGGAACGGGGCTGAGTACGTAGAACGATTCGCCCCCGTCGGGGGCCATGTCGCGATCGGTAATCGTTGGCGCATGCAGATAGAGACTGAAATCGGCGGGTAACCGATTGCCATGGAAAATCTCTTGAATCAGCCCTTGGAATCGAGTCCCGAAGAGAATCGTGTGATGGGCCAAATTCGGATAGCGTTTGTTCGTACCGAAGTAGAGCACGAACAGTGACATCGACCAAGACATCCGCTCGAGTCGCTGCACGCGACGGCGGGCACCGCCGACATCTCGATACAGCCGCGAGAATGTGTGGTGGACATCGGCGTTCGAAACAACCACGTCGTAGGCTGCAGTTGCCAAGTCACCAGCCTGCAACAAATGTAGCAAAGAGTCGCCGCGCTTCTCCAGTACAACTCGATTGACGGGGGTGTTGAGTAGCATTTCGCCCCCCAAGTCTTCGAAGAGATTGGCGAGCCCGCGAACCAGAGCACCAGTCCCACCCTTTGGGAAAGATACGCCCCACTTACGTTCGATCCAGTGGATCAACGTATAGATACAACTCGTATCGAACGGGTTGCCACCAACGAGCAGCGGGTGAAAACTAAACGCCTGTCGAAGGTGCTCATCCTTAATGAATTTCGCGACGGTTGCATACACGCTGCGATCAGCACGTAGGCGAGCGAGATGCGGCGCCGCACGAATCATGTCGGTAAAGTGCAGAAACGGCACAGCACCTAGCTCCTCGTAACCCTTTTCGAAGACACGTCGTGTGTAATCGGCGAACCGCCGGTAACCGTCGACGTCGTCCGGGCTCACGCGACGGACTTGCTCGATCAGCCCTTGCTCGTCGGCAACATAATCGAACGAAACGCCGTCGCTCCACTGGAGGCGGTACAGAGGTGTTACCGGCAGCAACTGGACATAATCCGAGAGTCGTCGACCCGAGAGCTCGAACAACTCTTCTAGGCAATGCGGCGCGGTGATGACGGTCGGTCCAGCATCGAAGATGTAACCATTGTCTTCGTAGACATAAGCACGCCCTCCCGGCTTGTCATGGGTTTCATAACAAACGGTCTCGAAGCCCATCGACTGCAAGCGAATCGCCGCCGCAAGACCGCCGAAACCACTACCAATAACGGCTGCTCGTCGGCGCGAACCCGGAGGTCGATCGACGGACGACTGCGGAGAATTTACTGCAACACTCATCGCTCTGCCTCGGTGGATCGAGCCAAGCTTACGTCACGCAGACCGTTGGCAACCTCCGCTAGCGTTGTTGCCCGAGTTGATTTCGAGGCCGAACGTGCGAGGAGAGTAATCGCACGATCAATGCGTGCGTCGATCTTCGAAGCGCCGATGTCGCCGACGGCGTCGACTAACTCGTTTGCTACGCCGTTAAGTTGGGCTGGGCATTGCTCGGCCTCTGCGATCAGTCGCTGGAGTTGAGCGAACCGCGAGGCTTCGAGCGAGCAGGCAGCCCAGGCCCACGGCCACGTTACCCGACGGTTCCGCAGATCATCGCAGCGGTCAGCCCCTTCGGCAAAAGCAATCAGTTCGTCGAGGTCATTCTTCATTTGCAGGCAGATGCCAATCCGGCATCCAAACGCAGCGGCCGCGTTTCGAGTGCTTCGGTCGCCACCGGCGGCAAAGGCACCGCACCAAGCGGCAAGCGATACAAGCCTGCCAGTTTTCCAGCGGGAGATAGCAAGCGCCGTCGAGAACACCTGACGCCGTGAAATCTCGTTGACACGCGTTGACAGGTCGATGGCCTGTCCTTCATGGCATTGACGCGCGACTTCGATAAACTTCTTCAGCAGGACGGTGGAGCGGAATGGATCGTTGTAGACCGTTCCTGCAAGTTCGAGCGCGCGGAAGTATAACCAGTTGCCGGCGTTGACAGCCCGCTCGGGGCCAATCAATTGGTGCAAAGCCGGTTGCGCCCTCCGCATGTGCGAATCGTCCTCAAAGTCATCGATCACCAGCGAACCGGCGTGTAACATCTCGACAGCTTCAATGATCGCCACGGGAGCATCGCCGCTTCCCCCCGCAAACTCGTATGCTTGCTGCAACAAGGCGGCACGGAAACGCTTGCCACCGACCCCGGGGTAAAGATCAGCGGCAAGTTGCAGCGCCTTCGACCATCCATATCGCGTGCAACTCGTAAGGTGTTCGCGTCCGGCAAAGCCGAGCGGATTAACGATCATGGCGACGGTCTCCTTTTCGGCGAGGTGAGCGACCTGAGGAACTGCATGGGAGCGAGACCAGTTGGCGGTCGACCGACGACGATGCGAACCGCGTCGGTCCAAGTGAAGTGATGAGCGTAGAACCGTGCGATACGTTCCTCCGGAAGCACCTGATAGAAGCGGCGAAAAATCTTCCAACGGTGCCCGGGCTTCACAAGGCAAAACAGCAAGCGGTTGAGAAATCGCGCAAAACCGCGCCGCCACGCATCGCTTGATGCCGCCGCGGACAATGCTGCGTTGATGCGTTCAGGACGAGATGTCGCCACGATGTGCGCAAAACGAACTGCCAAGGGCATCGAGTACCCCGTGGCAGCATGATACCACCCGCCCGCGTATCCGCCGGCGACGGGTAACTCGCGGCTCGGAGCTTGAGCTTCGTACGGCATCGGCAAGCAACCACGTTCGGTCCTAACCAACTCCGCGGAACCAATGTTGGCCTCGTGAAGGCGCTCCGAAATGAGCTGTTTGGCACGCGAGATGTCGCAGTTCGGGTCCTCGTGAAACCGAGTGTATTCGAGCAATACTCCATGAGACTGAAGCGGTAACTCATACAGGAACTCGAAACCTTGGGTCTGGTCTACACGAACATCCATAACGGTCGGTTCGGAGGTGGGCCAACTGTTTTGTGTTTTGAACTCGTGACCAACGAAGGTTTGATAGCCTACACCACGCAGGGCGGCATGTGTCGCGGTCTGCCCTCGGCAGTCGACAATGACCTTGCAGCTAATCGGCCGCTCCCCATCAATGCAGATGGCATGCGACAACACAATGTCGCATTCGCTGCTGCAGCGTATGACCATTGAGCCATTTCTGCTTGTAGCTCCTTCGCTCAGTGCGAGAGACATCGTCGCGTCGCGAAGCCTGTCCGACGTAATAGTCGCGTAAGGAATATGCAGCCGGCGGGTGAAACCGGGAAACTTCACTAAATAGCTGGGCCAACGATGCACGACGAGCGGATCAAACCACACGCGACATGCTGCCGGAATGTCCGATTCATGAAACGACCAGGTATGATTGCCGCACAAATCGTCGCGTCGTTCAACAAGTAGGACGTGCGCATCGGCGCAATGGTGGTGCAATGCGTGCGCCAACAGGCATCCCTGCAGTCCGCCGCCAACGATCACAAAGTCAAATTCTTGGGGTGGAGTCATGCAGACCTCCCCGTCGATAGGAGCTTTGGCCTGATAGTCGGTGTGAGCTGATGCAGCAGTGGCCACGCGCCGTGAAGCAGCAAATGCGGAACGGCCAGCGCGCTCAGGCCTAAGAAAGTGGCACGAATGAGAGTGTTATCGAGGTCAGGCATTCTCAGCAGCAGTACCGTGGTAGTAGAAATCAACGCGATGGCGACTAACGTCATGGGGGCGAGACTTTTGATTAATTGCGGCCAAGTCTCTCCCAATTCTCGTCTCAAACGCTTCAGGCCTCGGGCTGAATGCCACGCACAAAAGTAGACCACAAAGCTGACCAGCGGACTCGCCAGAGCGAACATGAAGGCAAGCGACAGCAGCAACGCAGAGTCGTTCATCAACACGCGGCGTTTTCGGCCGGTGCTGGCAATGGCCATCGCGAATTGCCTTACGCAACCCATGGCCGCGAGACCCAAGAACAACCACGCACAGGCATAAAGGGCACTCATTGCCGCTAACACTTCGGCTTGCGACTCTGCCGGTGAGGTAATAAGGAACAACCGATAGACCTCATCTCGTTGAAACACGACAGGCACCCATATAATGAGCCCGCCACGCGCAAGGCGGTGCAGGTGCTGTTGCCATCGAGTCCTTACTGCGGGGCGCGGTTCTTCGATTCCGAAGTGCCACGCAGAAGCGATGACAAACATGATGATCGTCACTGCTGGCGTAACGAACCAACTGATTAAGACACAAGCGGCCGTTAACAGGTACCACGTAAAAAACAGTATCCCCCACCAACGGCCGGCAAGTGGCTCGAGCAGTGGGCGTGCAAATCGATGATCTGCTGCGCCATGCGGCAAGCCAAGCATAGCAACGAGTGGAGCTAACCAGACTGCAAGTACTGCGTCGCCGGCGGTGGGAAGAAAACACGCGACCCCGACGATCGCTACGCTGAGCAATGTCACCGAAGTCGCGTGCATACCATTTACTCCGAAGAATCATCAGTGAACTTGCGAACAGCACCGCATCCTACTTACGCTGTTGCTAAGGCTGGCTCTCCTGATGCGCCGGGTACGAGCGACTTATTGCTCTTCGCACGAGCGATAAAGTAGATCAGAACCCCGAAGCCTGCTTTCGCTGTCATATCGGCTATGGCATAACCAATTTGCAAGCCAACGATTCCTCCAGCTCCTACGTCTCCTCCGGCCTTCGCAGCCAATGCCTCTGGGGTGCCGCCGATCGCGTAAGCGATGGGGTAAACGGCCCATGTAATCAGCAGGACGAGTCGGCACACTTCAATGAGCTTCCGAGCCGCGGGGGGCTGAGTTTCGAGTGATTTCGTGAGTTCGACCCAAAGTACATAGAGAATGTAAAAGAAAGGTATGGACGACGCGACGCCCCACGCGACGCGAGCGCCCCAACCTTCAGGAGTTGAGATGACCTCGCCCGGATATCCGAGGGCGATCATCAGAGCAGCGGCAATCACCAGTCGAGTCAGCAGACTCGTTGCTTTCGCGGATGGAAGACGAAGAACCGCCACCAATTCGACCATCAATAGCGGCACAGTCAGAATCCAGTCGGCGTAGCGGTAAAAGTCGTTGAATGCAGCACCCGTTCCGACATATCCTCCCCCCGTTTCGGCCAGGTCGTAGGCCCCATTCCAACTGTGGCGAATCATGAAGTAGTGATAACACGCGATCGTTGTAACTAGCCCCGATACCATGAGCGCTGGCCGATATTCTGGATCAACCTGCGCTCGCGACATAAACAGAAACAGGGCGGCGGCACCCATTGTTGCAACGGTCATCGAGAAAATGTTGTCGACCGCACTGAACTGAAAGATGGATAGGTCGGGCATGGTTGAGCCCAACAGCATGCAACTCTCTAACATGATCGAACCTCTTTAGACGATAGGGTGGAAAAACACTACACGGCGAGTGCCGCGAGTTTAAAGATGAGGCGAGCGCTGCCTGATGTGTGTATAGGTGCACTTGTCACTGGCGACAAGAAAAAACTTTTTTTGTCAAGGGGGTGTTAGTCGCACGGCTGAAGTGCGGTTAGCTAAAGAGCGATGGCCGCTGAAACGATCTGCACGCACCGAGTTTTACGGATTGATCAATGTCGCAGCGACCACAGGTTTTGATCGTCGGCGGAGGATTCGGCGGGCTAGCAGCGGCTCGCCGCCTACATCGGGCTGATGTCTCCGTGACACTCGTCGACCGAACCAATCACCACCTATTCCAACCGCTGCTGTACCAAGTAGCGACTGGCGGGCTTTCGCCGGCCAACATTGCAGCGCCTCTCCGCAATCTGCTGCGGAGTCAAGGTAACGTAACGGTGCTGCAAGACGAAATTACCGGCGTCGATCCGGAGTCGTCGTTGGCATGGTCGGCCACCGAGCAATATGCCTATGATTACGCGATCTTTGCTGCGGGAGGGGTGACTTCATATTTTGGCAAGCCAGGGTGGGCAGTCAGCGCTCCCGGACTCAAAACGTTGACCGACGCACGCGAGATTCGGCGACGGGTGCTGGGGGCCCTCGAGATAACCGAGTTGAAGGGCTTAGCTGACCCGCCAACGTTTGTCGTGGTCGGGGGAGGTCCGACCGGAGTCGAAACGGCAGGGGCGATTGCCGAGCTGACCCGTCACACCATCGTTGGCGAGTTTCGTCGCACCGACCCGTCAAAGAGTCGCATTCTGCTTGTTGAAGCGGGTGATCGACTGCTGGCAAACTACCCAAAGTCGCTGTCCACCGCGGCGGCAAAGCGTCTCACCGCGATGGGCGTCGAGTTGCGACTCAGCACGATGCCCGATGAACTTCATAAAGACCAAGTAATGCTCAAGTGCGGCGACAGTTTCGAAATCGTTCGGACGGCTACCATCGTCTGGGCAGCAGGAATCGCTGGGGCGCCGCTAGCCAGCGAACTTGCACGGGCTGTGGGCATCGCCACCGAACGAGACAGTCGCGTTTCGGTAAATGCCGACCTTACCGTCAGCCACTATGAGAACGTCTTTGCAGTGGGCGATATGGTTCGTTTCGCGGAGAGTAACGGAAACACGTTGCCGGGCGTCGCGCCGGTTGCAATCCAACAAGGCAAACATGCTGCTTACAACGTATTAAGGCATCTGCGTGGGAAGCACCTGAAGCCGTTCCGCTACCGCGACTTCGGTTCGATGGCCGTAATTGGCCGTGGTGCCGCCGTGGCGAAAATCGGCCCCGCCAAGCTCACCGGATATCCAGCCTGGTTCGCATGGTTGTTTGTCCACTTGTTGCAATTAGTGGGCCATCAAAACCGTCTTCTCGTCGCCTTACAGTGGGGCTGGAACTACTTCACGAAGAACCGTTCGGCGCGGTTGACGAGTGGGGAGACGTCGCTGGTTCCCGAATCGCCTCCAAGTTCCGAAACGCATCTGAGTAAAGTCGTTAACGCGACGGCACCTTAAGTTCACCCGATCGCCAATAAAACATGAGTGATTGCATTCTAAACTGGTCGACCTGCGTCCGTCTAAAATCGGTAAACTGGGCCGCACCGCGAATCGCACCAAACTTGTTTTGGGAAACTGGTCACTATGTTGCCACGCCGAGTGTGCCGTGAGTCGCAAACGCTGGCGCTACGGTCGGTTGGTTGATACGGCTTTCGAACGGGTCAACTCCAAATTGTCTCGACAGAGGCTTGAAAAGGGGTTCGTTGCCGCCGCTGTCCTTGGCTTTCTAGCCCATCTTGGTGTTATCGCGATATCGAGGGCTTTCCCGTCAGTCGCCGAGGCTGCCTTCGGCGGACTCGATCGCAACTTCCTCCACGCGATCTATACGCCCTTCAGTTTCGTTCTCTTTTATGAAGTGCTGCTGCTCACGTTGGCGATACCCCAATCGCATACACGCTCGATCGCGATTCAATATCAAATTGTCTCGCTGATCGTCGTCCGCCGTGTATTCAAGGATCTCGGCGGCTTCGCCGATCTCGACGCCTGGAGCGACCAGCCCGAAGCGAGCTACGCGGTGCTGCTCGACATGGCGACTGCGGTCTTGATGTTCGCTCTGGCGACGACTTTCGGCCGCTTGCGGAACTCGGCGGTGAAGGCTCAAGAACCAAAAGACCTCGCAGGTTTCGTCACCCTAAAGCGAGCGACGGCTTTACTGCTGGGCGGCGTGCTCGTCGTGCTCGCCGTGTCGAGCGTGATCGCTTGGCTACGCGGAGTCTGGTCCCGAATTGGTTATGGCGGCGAGTACATAGAACTCGACCTGTTCTTCTTCCCGGCGTTCTTCGAGGTGATGATCTTCACCGACGTCTTTCTGCTGATCGTTTCGATTGCATACTACGACCGGTACGAGATTGTCTTTCGCAACGCCGGATTCGTCATCTCGACCGTGCTCCTGCGGGCATCGCTGACGTCGGTTCCACCATACAACAACGCTTTGGCGATCATCGCAATGGCTTACGGCGTTGCAGTGCTTGGAGTGTTCGTGTTGCATTCCAAACAGACCACCGCTGACGAAAACGACGAACACACTGTTGAATAATCGGGGTCGCAGCCCACCGTGAGCGGCGCGCGGTAGGTTGGCATCGCGGTCGAATGACTGTAGCAGTGACAGCTACTGGGCCGTTCCATTGGGCGATCGCCTCGCCATTGCCTAGGGTCTTGTTGTCGGCACAAGACCTTCCTCGATCGACAATCAAACATGGAGAAATTTCTCAATGACGAACAACCAAGTCACCGAGTCACTCCGCCTTGTTGTGGCGGATACCTATGCCCTGATCGGCCAGACGCACCTCTGCCATTGGAACGTGCGTGGCCCCGGCTTCTTCTCTCTCCATACGGCGTTTGAAGAACAGTACAGCGAACTCTTCCTCGCAGTCGACGAGATCGCTGAACGCATCCGCGCGATCGGGGCGTTAGCACCGGGCGGATTGAGCCATCTTGCTGAAATGGCGAGGATCGCAGAATTGCCCGAGGATACAGAGGCCACGGAGATGGTGGCTCACTTGATCGCCGCGAACGAGAAGACGCTCACCGATCTGAGGAAAGCGCGCGACATCGCGGCCGAAGCCAGCGACAGCGAAACAGAAGACATGATGATCGCTCGGATCCAGGTGCACGAGAAGACCATTTGGATGCTCAGGAGCTACCTCGACTAATCACGGCTGACTGTCCCTCTGGACTAACCAATCACCTTCCACAGACAACGAACAGCAGGACATCTGATGGCTGCCGACGACCACACGACAAACTGGCCGGATCTCGCTATTGGCCTCTACGATCGCCTCACCGGGCGAAACGCCGAGATCGCGTACGAGTTCAACGACATGCACGTGAAGATTCCCTCCGGCACCGGCGATAAGGCTGAACACGCCGAGTGGGTGCTCTCGGGCACCGTTAAGATCCGCACGCAGGACCTTGGCTCAGCCCCAAACTGCTCATGACCGGGCGCCTGTCAAAAACGATCGAGGGCAGCCCGGTCGAGGTCGTTTGCGAAGGCCGCACCATCCGCGCCTTGCTTGGCTTGCTGCCTGCTCGGCGATTGCTGGGAACTACCACCCGAGCACCAAGTTTGTGATTGGCATGCCTTGGGTAATCTTAGGCCCAACGAAGGTCATCGGAGGTGCCGAGGGCGTTCGTCGCCACGAACGCGGAGAGAGCGGCTCAGGAGTGGGGAAAAGTACAGACGCTGCACACCGCCCAACCCGAGGCGACCATTCATTACATCCATTACAGCATCGTCGGATCGTTCTTGTACGAGATGTATGAGAACGGCGAACTGACCAACATCCTGAGCCTGACGCCCGATCTTTAGAACGGGGTCACCCCGCAAGAAGCACTTTTCTCGGATCCGCTGCTCGGGTACGGCGACCTGATGATGGTCGAATTGGCGGCACTGGTGTGGATGGAACTGCTCTACGGCGTTGACGTCGATTCGTTGACCTACACGGACCAAGGGGGCCAGACGGAATGCGCACTCAAGTACTGATCTTTGGCTGCCGGTCGAAGCGGATTCCAAGGGTCTTTATAGGCCAGCACAACGACGACGCCCCTCTGGCGGCGGTGTCCAGGCCTTCGATAGGATCTGGCAGTTTGAATAGTACAGCGACCTCCTCGCCGCGATTTCGTGCATGTGTAATCTGCGTTCGGGTGGACCAGCTTCGCGGATTTTTGACAAGCCAAAATTGCTGGAGGTGGCGGAGACCGCTGCACTTGCGCCATCATATCGAGGACAGCGCGGAACTGACCATCAAAGATTTGCATTGACCGCGTTAGTGTGACCCAGGAGGGCGTGACCTGGGTTCCGTAGCAACCGTGGCTTCGGTACTGAGGTCGCCCGACCGCTGTTGCCTTGGTGCCAACCGAAGTCACGTCGGTTGCATCAACCTCGGTGAGCTAGCCGGCTTCGGAAAGCGCTGACGTGATTTCCACCTCAGCAGCAGTCGGCGGCTGCCGAAACAGCATCGCCCAGAGACTCCCAACGCCATTTACTGTGCGTGTGCCCCCAACGACTAATTCTCCGACGGCGCCAAACTAATCCCACGCCGCTTCGCCGGCCGCTTGTCCGACACCCGATAAACACCACCCCGCTCGGCACCCAAACACCGCCCGCTCGCCCACTGACGAAGCTCAGCAAGCGACTCGGCCGCCGAGATAGCCACCGGCACAATGTTCTGAGCCGCTTCGACAAGCGACACACACAGCAGTCGAGACAACCGGCAACAAGAGTGAAGCTCGGCCCCGGTCCACTCGTCATCAATGGGCAGTTCATGCTGCGCGTCGGTCGCAAACGTGCGGCCATGAATCTGCCAGATCGCCTGCTTCTCTTCGCGGCCAGGTGAGTCGACAAAGAAGACTCCATCGAACCGCTCGGCACGCGTCAGCTCGGGCGGCAACTGGTTTACCCGGTTGGCCGTCGCCACCACAAACACATCACTCGTCCGATCGGCCAATGAGTCGCTCGAGTGCTCGACGCAGTCGTACTTCACGTGAGAGGGCGAGGCAGACGACGAGCAGCACGAGCAACAGCGTAGCGATAATGGTTTCGAGAAAGCAGAACTCCGGGGTTAACGGGACGAACAGACACAAGAAATGCCACTGCGGATTGCTATCCGGGGTGGCACCCTACGCCGTTAACCTTTTTTTCATCTCGTATTTCAGGCTTCGCGCGGTTTGGATTTGTGAGGGGGTCGCATTGGTGATGAGAGGCTTGCCTGCCGGTCTGTTGTTATGGTTTTGTCGAGGGTAGTCGCGGCTTGCCTTGTTCTTTCGATGGTAGTCGTCGATCACGGCGATCCGCAGTCGCTCGCACAATCGGTCGTTCGATTCGGTTTGATGCCGGTAATCACGCATGGTGCGGCGGAAAGCCAATAGCAATCGTGCGAAACTGATCTTCGCCGGAGAGACGCCCGCCGCAGTTGCTGCGAGCAACGCGTAGAGACCCATTGCCCATAAACCAAGCAGTGACCACTCCGCTTCGAGGAGTGCGTTGGCAGCACTCATCGAGCGGAGCTTGCGGCGATTGTAGGTCTGCTTGAAATGGCGGTAGAAGACTTCAATGCCCCATCGTTTCGCGTAGATCTTAAGCAATTGTTGATCGGTCAGCTCGCATGGTGAAAGGATATTGGTCACGAGGTAGACGGGGTGCTTGCCGTTGTGAGCCACCACCAAACGGAGCATCAGCGGAGGCCGACCCGCTTTGGCATGTAGGTCGGGCCACAGGTAAACTGTCCCCGGCTGCTCGCGAGCCCAGCCAAGTTTTTTGAGCAATCTCACGTTTGCCCCCACGCGAATCAAGAAGTCGGCATCGTGGTCGAGAATCGCTTGCAGCGTGTCGTAACCAACGAACCCGGCATCGGCCGCCAGCAATGATCGAACGGGCAGCCCCTCGAGCATGTCGTGCAGATGGGCGCGTTCACTGCTGTTCGAGGGCCCCAGTCGCAACTGCCAAGGGAGTCCCGTTCCGGCATGCCACAAGGTAGTCAACCAGAGTTGAGGCGAATTGACTTTCTTACGACCCGCAGCAGACAATTTTTTTCGACGACGGTTCGTGACACGCTTGTGGCGTGATGCGGAATAGGCCTGTTCGTGCGAGCGAGTGCGTGGCAAGTCGATCCGGCTACCATCGACTCCAAACACCAAGCGATTACCGATACGCCAATTCTCGGCAAGCGACTGCTCCATGCGTACCTGCAACGCAGTGGCGATCAACCGGGATAGGTGTTCGGTCCAACGCCCCAGCAGCTTAATGAAGGCTTGATAGCTCCCCGCAAGTTGCTGTTGCCGATTGTCGAGGTAGCCGATTATCTTGCGAACTGTGTAAAACCGCTCGACGAGCGTTGGTTCGTCCGACCAAGCCCACAGCAGTGCGGCCGAAGCCAACGCCCGTGATGTCCAGAAGCAATCGGCTCGCAAGGAAATGCTCGACCAGTCAATTCCTGCCAGCAGCCAACGCAAACACTGACGTAAGCAAACTACATTCAATCGAACACATTGGTCTCGATGTGACATGCCCGATTCCTTTCGGGTAGGTAATTACCCTTCCCTGTGATGCTTCAAACCCAGGATGGACGATTCACCAAGTTACATCGAGGCCACTTTCTTTCGACTATGTAAAAAAGGTTAACGGCGTAGGAAGTGGTTACGACCTCTTGTACGAGGTTTTGCTGTCGCAAGGCAGACCGCTGCCTGTGCTTCGTGAAGGGCCAGATCGCGTTGAGGTGGTCGTCGAAAAGCGAATTGTGAAACCCGCGGTGATCGAATTTCTGGCAAAGGCGGACGCAGCCTACCAGTTGCGACAGCGTGAACGAATAGCACTTGGCTTGTTGGCGCAAGTCGACGCAATGACTGCCCGAGAACTCGCTGATGCTTTGGAGTTATCCGAGGTGGCCGATGTCGCTAATTGGCTTGGGCGGCTGCCGAGTTGGGGTGTCGTATTGACCTTCGGGCGGACGAAGGGCGTGCGGTACCATGTCGATCCTGATTTGCTGCGTCGCATGAGTTTCCCGAGCCAGACAACTTTGGCGCTGATCGAACCGCATCGACTTGATGCTTTGGTATTCGAGGACCTGAAGCGGTATCCTGGTTCTGGGATCACAGCGGTAAATGATCGCATTGGGGCCGAGATCCCGCGTCGATTGCTTAAGTCATCGCTTGATCGGTTGCGTGAAGGCGGAAATGTGCGATCTGAGGGCAAGAATAAGGGGATGGTGTACTATACAAACGAATAAATTTATCGACAAAAACGGGGTCAAAAAACGACTATTCGATTGATAAATCGCCGTCGAAAAGAACGCAAAGTGTTGTACTGTAGAGACTTGCGTTTTCGACATATCTCGTAATGAAGTTGAAATCGGTTTGAAATAACAACGAATTGAGCGTCGGATGTCCGCAAGCTCGTATACCGAAGACACTCTCGTTCAGCAAACGACCGCTGAGTACCTGGAAACCCAGCTCGGCTGGGAGTCGATCTATGCGTTTAACAACGAAGACGTCGGTCCGAACAGCTTGTTGGGCCGGCTGTCGAAACGTGAGGTGGTGCTCACTCGGTATCTCCGTCGGGCTCTGGTCGATCTTTACCCCAATCTGCCGGATGAGGCATACGACAATGCTGTGCGACAGTTAGCAGAGACGGCCACAAACCAATCGATGGTGGTCACTAACCGCGAGCTGTACAACCTGTTTCGTGATGGCGTGAAGGTCCGCTTTACCAACGACAGCGGCGAACGCAAAGCGGTAAGACTGAAAGTCATTGATTTTGCCGAGCCAAACAACAATCATTTCTTGTGCGTTCGCGAGCTATGGGTAAAGGGCAGCCTCTACCGGCGACGTGCCGACCTCATTGGTTTCGTAAACGGTCTCCCCCTGCTGTTTATCGAGTGCAAGAACATTCACCGGAACCTGCAGGCAGCGTTCGAGGAAAACTGGAGTGACTATCGAGAGAACATCCCGCATTTGTTTCACCACAATGCACTGCTGGTGGTCGGCAACGGCGACAAGGCGAAGCTCGGTTCGATCACCAGCAAGTGGGAGCACTTTCACGAATGGAAGCGACTGGAAGAAGACGACCCTGGCGTGATCGACATGGAGACACTGCTGAAGGGTATTTGCAACAAGTCGACGCTGATCGACTTGTTTGAGAATTTCATTCTCTTCGACGACTCGCTCGGCAAGCTGATTAAGATTATCGCGAGGAACCACCAGTATCTCGGAGTCAATCGAGCCATTGAATCGGTGCGCACTCGCGAGGAGCGAGACGGCAAATTGGGTGTGTTCTGGCACACGCAAGGTTCCGGCAAGAGCTACTCGATGGTGTTCTTTACGCGGAAGGTCCATCGCAAGATCGGGAGTGACTTTACGTTCTTGATTCTCACCGACCGGGCCGATCTCGATTCGCAGATCTACAAGACTTTTGCCGGTTGCCGCGTTGTCGACCACGACAAAGACCCGTGCCGAGTGTCGAGCGGC
>JBGSRO010000156.1:0-39437 GCA_041737535.1 Pirellulales bacterium
CTGCTCCGCTCCAGCGCGAATAAATGGGACAGGCACCGAGCACAAAACCAGTCGAGGCAGCAGCCAACAATACGCTCGGAGCCAGTCCCATTTATTCGCTCACCGTCACAATGAGGAAGTTATTTTGCGTTCCTTCCTAAGTGGCGTCATCGAAAGTTTGCACAGTGGTCAACCAACTGAGTTGCGACTCCGACGAGACGTAGCTCGTCGGCTAACGCCGATATTTGAGGGCATTGTGCGTTCTTTTGTACTTCCCACTTAGTCCAGAGAGCACACAGAGAGCACGTGTGAGCGTCACGATTGTGGGTGATCAAGCCGCTCGTGCCCGGAGCCACAATTCGGAAGCACAGTTCGGAAGCACGTAGACATAGCGTCATCTCCTCCTACGCCAACGGCGTTTCGTCACGTCGCCAGCCGAAGGGCGCAACCCCGTCGGGGTAGATTAACAATGTCGTCAGTCACCCTGGGTAGCCGCGGCTGCGCCGAGGCAACCCAGGGCTATGTGACACAACGCCTGCGGCGTAAAGCTCGCATCCCCGCTCACGCAATCTGCCAAAAATACCACCCACAATCGTGACGCCCACACACCGGGAAAGTGGCCAATTTTTATTGTCGAAATCTCCCTCGCGGTCTGCTAGAACAAGAGCGGTCATGAGGCGCACATTGTGCGCTTTCTGACTGCTGATATTTCATTACCACTCAGACCTTTCCAACAGCCCGGAAAATGAATTTTGTCTGTTTGCGTACAAAAAGCGCCAAAATGACCCGAATTGTTCTCCCGCACGAATGGCGTTTGAGCCGGTAAGGCAAGCGGTTTGCGAAATTTCGAGGGGACAAAAGCGAGGCAATAAAGTCGCCTAAAATCGTGTTTTCACCAAAAGCGACAAAATGACAAAATGACCCGACACGGATCCCCTCACGCCGTGATTCGTCGCCGCATACGGTCGTGCTAGCAATCGTGTTGGCGTTGACCCCCACATCCGCTGTCTCCTACCTTTCGGAACTCCGCTCGCTCCCCTCTCCCCCCGCCCGCCATGTTCATTCTCGATCGTTACTTGCTGCGACAGTTCGCGATGAATTTCGTGATTTGTTTCGTCAGTTTGACGGGGTTGTATATTGTTATCGACGCATTTCAGAACGTCGACGACTTCGTCGACTATCAGCGGGCGAACGGCGATTTGGCGAAGGCGCTGGCGACTCACTACGCTTATAAATCGCTGTCGTTTTTCGATTTGACCAGTGGCAATCTCTGTCTGACCGCAGCGATGTTCACGATCACCTGGTTTCAACGGCACAATGAGATGACCGCCCTGATGGCGGCCGGCGTGTCGCGGTGGCGCGTGATGATTCCCATTTTTTCGGTGGGGGTAATCATTAGCATTGTTGCCGCTGCCAATCGCGAACTGGTGATGCCGCAGCTTCGCAACGAGCTCTCCAGTGACGCCAAAGACCTCGCTGGCAACCGCCCGCTACCAGTGGCGTCGCGGTACGACAACGACACGAACATCTTGCTCGATGGCCGCGAAGCGGTTGCCGCGACGCGAGCGATTCTCGACCCCAGCTTCGTGTTGCCGAACTCGCTTTCGACTTATGGTCGCCAGCTCGTTGCCGAGTCGGCTGAGTTCTTGCGGCCTGAAGGAGATCGCCCCAGCGGCTATTTGCTGAGGGGTGTTTCGTCGCCAACCAATTTGGCCGTTAAGAAATCACTCGCCGATGGCAAGACGCGGGTCGTCTACTTTCCGGGCGACACAGCCGGGCTCGCGGCCGACGAGGCGTTCGTCGCCAGCCGAGTTTCGCCCGACCTGCTCGTCGGTGGGGCCGATTGGTACAAGTTTGCCTCGACGAATCAACTCGTCTCGGAACTGCGTAGTCCCAGCATCGACACGGGAAGCAGCGTCCGCGTAACGCTCCATCGGCGGCTACTGCAGCCTTTTATGG
Source organism: Pirellulales bacterium (assembly GCA_041737535.1). GTDB lineage: Bacteria > Planctomycetota > Planctomycetia > Pirellulales > Lacipirellulaceae > JBGSWC01. The sequence continues at coordinate 1,939 of JBGSRO010000156.1, forward strand.
ACATCACGTTATTGATGTTGGGCTTGCCCTTGGTCGTGGCACGCGGAAATCGCAACCCGTTCGTCGCGATTGGCGTTTGTGTCGCCGTCGTGTCGGCTTACTTCTTGGTGACGCTCGGATGTCAGTCGCTGGGCATCTCGGGCTGGTTGAAGCCCTCGCTAGCGAGCTGGGTGCCGTTGATTTTATTCGTACCGATCGCGGCCTCGCTGACCGACACGATGCGCCGGTGATGTGATATTGACCAACCTTAGCGAATTGCAGCGGAAGTCGCCAAGACATTCGGCGGGCGTCTTAAGACGACTGCTCGATGTTGCCACGCAACTAAGTCTAAGGAGCGGAGAGGGACGCCGATATTCGCCGATGAATTCGATGGATTGAAATCGCTCAAAGTCGATTTCCAGCACTTCGATTGCGTCCTATGCTAATCAACTGCGAGCAATACTGGTCTGAGAAAATCCGCGTGCATCAGCGTTTATCGGCGTTCCTTGGACTCGCGACCCTGCGCTGTCGTCATGAGACGCCGAAAATCTTGGCGAGTTACGCGACGCCCAGATTTGGCACTCAGTTTGCTCGTTGTGCAACAATGAAGACAACAACCGACATGGTCGACAAACCACACAGCGAGGAATTTGAGGGAGACGACCCCGAAAACCTGTCACAGTTCGTCGACCATTTGGTCGACGAAACCGACGGCGCGAAGGTCTCGCTTGGCGAGTTGCTTCAAACGATTGGCCATCGCTCTTACGGCCCGCTGCTTTTGTTGCCCGCGCTCATTGCCGCGGCGCCACCGATTGGCGGCATTCCGGGCATGTCACTCATCACGGGGAGCATCATATTTTTGATCGCCATTCAAATGCTTTTGGGTTTCGATCACCCTTGGCTGCCAAAACGTCTGCTCGACTTCGAGTTCAATCGCGACCGGCTCACCTCATTTCAAAAGAAGGCGAAGAGTTGGCTCCGCTGGCTCGACAAACCACTCGCGAAGCGTTGGACGGCCCTGACCGAGCCTCCTTGGGTGCAGCTCGTCGCGCTCGTCTGTGTCTTGCTCGCACCCCTGTTTGTTCCGCTGGCGCTTTTGCCGATGGCAGTCGCTCTGCCCAGCATTGCAATTTGTTTGATGGCCATCGGGTTGATGGCCCGCGATGGTGTCGTGGTGGCGATTGGCCTCGCGATGTCGGTGGCGGCCGTCGTGCTATTGATGGTGTTTTGGCCGGGGGAGATGATTTCGGGTTGGTTTTCGTAGCTTGCATGGCATTGTGTCGCGGCCGAAATACCTGTGCGCTAGATGAACATTCAAGGCGATCGCCGCTTCACCAAAGTGGGCTTGGCCCGGTTTGCTAGCGTTGACGGCTTGAGTGGCATTGTCGAAGCAAGGTCTTCGCCACTACTTTCCGCCGCTGTTCTGGTCGCTTCACAAAGGGTACCGGCATGGAATCAATTCGCGCGTGTTATCGCTTGCTGGTAATGATCGGCACGCTTGTTGTGCTAGGCTTAGCTTACGTCGCCTACGGTCCGCCGGTCGACGAGCTAGGACCGCTCTGCCGTCGTGCCGGCGACATGGTTGCCGAAGCGATCGCCCAATGGCAAAACGAAGCACCCCTCTCTGATACACAACGATTGGCACTCACCCCAATGGGGCCAGCCGACAACGGGACAGCCGACAACGGGCCGACCGACAACGGGCCAAACAACAATGGGCCAGCCAGGCTTGAACTGGCCAATCGCGGACAATCGCCAGTCACGGCAATCGCCAGCAGTTGGCCTATTGAACCGAATCGGGTCACTCTGGCGACAGCGATCGAGCCTTCGACCCCCGACGACCCAATGCAACAAATGATCACCGAACTGAATGGCCTTGGCATGGGCTCGCATAAGCTGCATCGCTGGGGAGAAGTGGGCGAGCTCTATCGGTTTAGTTGCCGCATGAGCTGTCCGGGCCAAGCCGTGATGCAGCAACATTTTGAAGCAATCGCCAGCGAGCCAGCGGCGGCTGTGGCGAACGTGCTGGGGCAAGTGCGGGCCGTTCGTTGAGGCGAGACCCGAGCGAAAATCGCCATGACTCTCGGCCGGACTCGCCACATGCACAAGTCGGGCGACTTTCGCGACAAGACGCCTCAACTATTTATCGACCGGAGACGACAACAGGGCCCAGTGGACCGAAACCTTTTCAACGCGACTCGCGGTTTGCGCGCGGCCCGGCAACTGGCGATGCCTCAGCGTGTTGCATCGTTGTTGCGTGGCTGGCCCATGGCCAAGTCGGCGCACACGACGTTCCGCATCGGCGGGTTCGCAGAGCCCAATGCGTCGCCCGAAACGCCGTCGGAAATGTCGACGCGACGGCTTTCGCGCGTCGAAGCGCTGTTGTTGGTGGCGAGTGAACCGCTGACAAGTCGCCGCCTGGCGAAACTCGCGAACCTGAGCGACGCGACCGAAGCACGCACATTAGTCGACCGGCTCGCGAAACGATTGCGGCAACGCGGGAGCGGACTCGTGATTGAGCAGGTCGCCGGCGGCTATCGGCTGGTGACGCGGCCCTCTTTGGCCTCTTGGGTACGGAAAATGCACGGGCTTCTCACCGACTTGGCGATGACCCCAGCCATGATGGAGACACTGGCCGTGGTTGCCTACCGCCAGCCCGTTTTGCGGGCGGAAATTGAGGCGATTCGGGGTGTGCAATGTGGCGACCTGTTGCGCCAGTTGATTCAGCGCGACTTTTTGCGTATCGTCGGTCGCTCCAGTGAGCTTGGCCGACCCTTGCAATACGGGACGACAAAGCGTTTTCTGGAAGCGTTTGGTTTGCGTGATTTGGCTCAACTTCCGCCCCTCGACGAGTCGAATGAGGCGGAGAGCGACGCGACAATCCAGCGACTTGCCGCTTAACTACTTGAGATGTTGTTCGTTCTTGCCACGAGGAGCAATTCCGTGACCGCCGTTGTTCGCCCGTTTCGCCGTTTTGAAAACACCGCCGTTCGTCGTTCGCTCGAAGTCTGGGAACAGGCCTTCGAAGACGACGATGAAGAGTACACCTTTGACGACGACGATGACGATGACGACATCGATGATGACGATGACGATCTCGAAGACGACATCGAAGACGACGACATTCTCGACGACGATGACGAACTAGACGATGACGATCTCGACGATGACGAAGAAGACGACGAATGGGAAGAAGTCGACGGCGACGATGAGGACGAAGAGGACGAAGGCGAAGAAGACGTCGTAGACGATGACGATGTCGACGACGACGAAGAGTACGAGGAGTACGAAGACGACGAGGAATATGAAGACGAAGAAGGCGACGAAGAAGAAGAGGTCGTCTACGAAGAAGAGTACGACGAGGAATAAGGGGGTCTAAAACAGCCCCGCCAAGGGGCCGCCGACCGTCGCCATCGCTTCAATTCGCCGCGTCACGTCGGGGTCTTCTTCCAGCACAGGGGCGTGGTGGGGTTTGATGCGAGCGTCAATCACGAGCGGGCCACGGCAGCCCCAGTGTTTGTCGCGAGTGAAGGCATCGATGCCGTCGATGTCGGAAGCCGGGTTCGCACGTGTGAAGGTGACCCACAGGAAGTTGCCGAGCGACGCGGCCACAAAGTCGGCACCGTTTTCAGTAGCATCGACGATGAGAATCAAGCGAAACTCGCCGATCGGATCGCGGCTGCTTAGCTCACTGCAAAACTTCCGTAGGTGTTGCTGCGATTCGCTCGTGGCCGAAACGAAAGCCAATTGCTCCATCGTTTCGCCCGCCAAGTCACCTCGCCGCACGGCGTCGTAGTCGAAGCTCGGCGCAGCGAGTTTTGGTCCTTCGACGGCAAGGACTCCCGGCATCACGACGCGGGCGTTGCGATAACCGCTCGGTAGTTGCAGGCTGGTTGGTAATTCGGTTCTGAGCGAGAACTTCGCCGGCCCGGTGGCCGCGACAACCACCTTGCTGCCGCCGTTGAACGACGAACCCGAGTAGTCGAGCGTGTCGATTGTTGTCTCTGTATGAAAGTGCAAATCTCGCCGCCAGTCGACTCGCGCTAACATGTGCTCGAAGAATCGACCGATGTCGTGCAAGTCGAGCTTGGGATCGTCGCCAGAATTAGCAATCCACAAAAACTTGGCGAGCGAGAGCTGTCCCTGACCAAGAATCGCGCAGGCTTGTGTGAGAATTTCTTGCGGGCGAGGCTCATCCAAGAACGGCATGTAACGTTCGCTACCAATCGCCAGCAGCAGCGGATGAACTCCCGCCGCATCGACCGCGTTCACGGCTTTCACCCCCGGCAAGACCGTCGGAATGATCGGACCGGTGAGGTCGTGAATCAACTCGCCAAACATCGTATCTTCCTGCGGCGGGCGACCAACCACCGTGAAGGCCCAAATCGCATCGTCGCGATGCAGAACTTCGTCGATCTTCAGCACCGGAAACGGATGCTGCAGGCTGTAGTATCCCAAATGATCGCCAAATGGACCCTCGGGCCACATCGTGTTCGGTACCACTGTGCCGCAAATCGCAAAGTCAGTGTCGGCATGAACGGGTAAGCCGACTTTGCGACGCGCCATGCGAATCTGTCGTCCACCGAGCGCCCCGGCGAACGTCAGTTCGCTCATCCCTTCGGGCAACGGCATCACGGCTGCCAGGTTCATCGCGGGAGTGCCACCGACAAAAATGTTCACGCGAAAGGGGACGCCCAACTCCATCGCGGCTCGCTGATGGACACCAATCGAGCGATGAAGCTGGTAGTGGAGGCCAATGTGGTTGTTGTCGTACTGATTACCTGTGAGCTGAATGCGATACATGCCAAGGTTGCTGCGCATGAGCCCCGGAGCACGAGGATCTTCGGTATAAACTTGCGGCAGCGTCACGAAGCCTCCCCCGTCGCGTGGCCAACCGACGAGTTGCGGCAGATCAGAGATCTGCGCCCGATTTTTGGTGACCGGTCCGCCACGAGTCGAGCGTGGCAACATCGACAGTGCAGAGAAGGGAGCCTTCCAATATTTGAAGGGTGCTTTGAGTATGCGGGTCGGATCGATTTTCAGTTCGATGAGCTTCTGCACATGGGCGTAGGTATCGCGAAACATAAACCGCGACCGCTCGAGCGTGCCAAATAGATTGCTGACCATCGGAAAGCGACAGCCCTTTACGTTCTCGAACAGCAGCGCCGGCCCGGCGGCCGCGAACACGCGGCGATGAATGGCTGCCGCTTCAAGATAGGCGTCAACAGGCGCGGCAATCTTCACCAGTTGATTGTGGCGATGGAGGTCGTCGACGCACTGCTTCAGTGAGCTGTAGCCCATCTATTTAGTCGATTGTCGTGGGTCTAGAGGAAGTCGCTTTCGTCATTCCCGCGCAGCGGTTGTGAATAAATGGGACTGGCTCCGTGGCCGAACAAAGCGTGGAGTTCGACCGGGTGTTTTCCGCGGTGCCTGTCTCATTTATTCACTTTCTGCAACGCGCTAGGTTGCGAAAAAATGGGACAGGCACCGCACTTGTGGCCGACTCGTGGCTCTCGCCCAACTCTGTGCGGAGCCAGTCCCATTTTTTCACAACCTAGCAGGCGGGAATGACGTGTTAATTTCGTCGCGATTATTTTCGATCGGTTCACCGAGTTGTTATTGATTCATTCCTTCTATGTCGCAGCCTAAACACAGCGGCGGAGTTTGACTCCTTCGTGGCCGTGATAGCTGAGCAGTAGCGAGCCTCGTCCGCCGCATTTGGTGAAGAGCGTTTCACACAGTTCTTCTTCGCCGGGCCAAGGATAGCAGAACACGAGGTCAAAATCATCGGGTTCGAGGTCGAGTTCTTGATAGGCGTCGCTCCCGTCGCTGCGGACCCAATTAAAATCGCGGAGGTCTTCAAAAATGTCTTGGTGTTTGGTGGGGACGAAACTGCCGGTGACAAACTCGCACTCTAGCTCGTAATCCTCTGCCAGTTGGCGAGCGGCGATTACCAGGTCGTCTTCGATCTCGATGCCGACGGCATCCCAGCCGATTATCGTGGCGAGACATGTGGCCACTCCGAGGCCGCTCCCCCATTCGACAAACCGCGTTCCGGGGGCGAGTTGTAACTCGTCGATCGTCGCCAATGCTTGGTACACGAGCACAAAATCGCTCGGTACAAACGCGGCGACCGGACTATCGCGGTGCTCGAACATAAACCGCTCGATCCGCCCGTCGGCATCGTCGAGCAGTGATTTGAGACGCGCCGGGAGCGCAAGCTGCCTGGGTGTAAAGTCGATGTCCTTGAGTCGACGCATCGCGAGAATCTCAGAGAGTAAGACAGTGGCGACCGGGTTAACCAAACGCCTGTTGCAAATCATTCTTTAGGTCTTCGGGTGCTTCGAGCCCCACGCTCAGACGAATCAGCCCGTCGGTGATACCGAACCGTGCGCGGTCGGCCGCGTCGTAGCTCGAATGGCTCATGCTGGCGGGTTGTTCGATAAGCGACTCGACCGCACCGAGACTTACCGCGAGACGAAACAGCTTGGTCGACTCGACAAACCGCTTGGTGGCGGCAAAGTCACCAGCCAACTCGAATGTGATCATCGCGCCAAACGCCCCGTCCATTTGCCGCCGGGCCAGTTCGTGACGTGGGTGGGTTTCGAGTCCGGGGTAGAGCACACGCGAAACGTGTTGGTGACCCGCTAACCACTCGGCAAGTTGCATTGCTGTTTTGCTTTGTTCGCGAACTCGAATTTCAAGAGTCTTGATACCCCGGGAGCAGAGGAACGATTCGAGTGGTGCGAGAATAGCCCCGGTCGCGTTCTGCACATAGTAAAGTTCGTCGAACAGCGATTGCTCGCGGACGATCAGCGCGCCCCCCATCACGTCGCTATGGCCACCGAGGTATTTTGTCGCGGAGTGCATGACAATGTCGGCCCCCAGCTCAAGCGGTCGCGTCAGCACGGGCGTCGCGAACGTGTTGTCGCAGGCGAGTCGTGCATCATATCGGTGGGCCACCTCCGCGCAAGCGGCAATGTCGGTCAGCGACATCATTGGGTTGCCGGGAGTCTCGACCCAGACGAGCCGCGTCGTGGGCCGCATGGCAGCGGCAAGCGCATCGATATCGCAGGTGTCGACGAGGGTCACATCGATACCCGCGCGACTGACGATTTTATGCAGCAATCGGTACGTACCTCCGTAGAGATCGCAGCCGGCAACAATATGATCGCCTTGCTTGAGCATCGATGTCACACAGTGGGTCGCCGCCATGCCGGTTGCGAAGGCCATCGCTCCACAGCCCCCTTCGAGTGATGCGAGGGTCGTTTCGAGACACTTGCGAGTTGGATTGCCGCTGCGGGAGTAGTCGAACGTCCCCCACTCACCAGCACCCGGTTGAACGAATGTGGTCGACAAATGGATTGGGGGAACGACCGCCCCGGTGGCGGGGCAGGTTTCGTTGCCAACATGAATAGCGCGTGTGCGAAAGTGCATGGTTGGAGCGATTAAGGTGGAGTGGTGATTGGTGAGCGTGCCGCTTGGAAAACCCACATAGCCGACGTACGCCGCGTCGAAGCCAGGGCGAGTGATTATGCGAGTTTCGACAGTAACTCAATCATTCGCTCGCGAAGATAGTCTTCGGGATACAAACAAAAAGCATACTCACGGGAGTCGAGAATGCGAGTGGCGCGTTCGCGTTGTTCAAACTCTGCTCGTTGGTATTTTAGCTCCTCGACTCTGGGTTTGAGCTGGTTCGAGAGCGCCAAGTTGGCGGCGTCGATCGACGCGTGCAACTCTTTGGCGTTTCGTTTGGTCTTGGGGTGGTCGATCGATTGCCGCTTTAGCTTGAGGCAACTTGCGTACAATTCACCCTCGCGCGCGACATAATTCTCAGGATGATAACGCATTTCGCGGAGCCGTTGGTCAATTGCCGAAATGTCGCGCATCGTGGCAGCTTCGTGTTCGATGGGAAGCTGCACGGTGGCCGATATAGCCGCATAGCTGGCTGGTTCGACTCCGAAGAACTCGGTCGCGAAGTCGGTGGTGACTTCGTCGTACTTCGCACCGCCAATACCGTGCAGGAACAGATCGCCGAGCAGCAACCGGGCGACGAGCGTGGTAGTGAGGGCTCGGGTACGGATAAGGACTCCGCCAGCTTCGAGCGTCGTGAGCCAATTGGCGAGTGCGTCGCATCCCGTAGGACCAACACGGTGCCAATCCGCGCGGTCCGACAGTTCGACTCCGTCAGAAATGTAGCGAGCATACAACGCACGTCGCTCGGGTTGTGCCGTTGAATAGACCCAAAACGGAGTTTCGTACCACCCGTTGACGACTTCGAGCTGGGGCATTGGCTGGGCTGGTGAACGCACTTTGTGGGCGTTGCGATAGTGACTAAGTGCGCCGTTGTACGCGTCAATAAATCGGGGTAACTCGCATAGCAAATGGGCCATCAGCCAGCGAACTTCGGGCAAGACGCAAACGACGCTCTGGGGAATTTCAAGCGTGTTGAGTCCCCAGTTTGCTTCGAATCGATGACGACCTTCGGCAATTGCCGATCCGATGCGACTTTGACCTGCGTCGAGCCGCGCGGTGACTTCGTTCCAAAACGTTGAAAGGAGTGCTTTGTCGGTAAGTGTACCGAGTGTCCGAGCGACGCGGTCGGGGAACGACCGAAACAGTCCGGCATCGACGACGCGGCGCAGCTCGTAGGGCTGCGGCAGCGATCCGGCATCGAAGGCGACTGATTCGACGAGCGGAGCTTCGACAGAACCGGTCGGTACGCGAATGCTGGGCGAGCGGCAGTCGTCGGTGTCAATGACTAAGTGAACGCCGATTCCGCCAAGCTCTTTAGCTGAGCGGTCGAGGACGAAGTTCTTGAACCAGACGCCAGGATGAAACAGTTCGGCTTGATGGCCCGTCACGAGCAGCGGCACGTCGCTCGTGTGGCGACAACGTGCGCGAAGTTCGGGCGACACATCGCAGTATGAAGTTGTGAAATCGAGTGCGGCGGCAACGAACGACTGACGTGACGAGCGGCACAACTCGCCAAGCGACCGACCACCGATGTCGAGCGTGGCGTGGGCTGTGCGCCGTTCGCGTGCGGCAGCGATGAGCTGGGCGAACTCGCTTGGCGGCGGATCGCAGAGGACTTCGCCTTCGCCGCGCGGGACGTGGTAACGGCGGTAGCGAGGCGGTCGTGACACAAAAACTACCCGCTGCGCGAAGGAACAACGGCGATTATCGCCGCGCTAGTTGGCACCGCAAGGCATCGCCCGGGTACGGGCTTCGGCGCGCGCGATAACGTCGCGGTAATAGGCGAGCCGAGTCTCAGCGTCGTCGAGATTGCCGCCAAAGCTCCGTTTCTCTTCGAGATAAATCAGCGGCACGGCGACTTCAACAATGTCGAGTTCGAGGCACGACGCCTGCACCCACAGTTCCAGCGGCATCGCATAGCCCTGTTCGGTGATACGAAAGTCGCGGAGCGCCTCGACGCGATAGGCCTTGAAACCGCAAAACGCATCGGTCAGGTTGAGGCCAAACTGCTGATTCAGTTCACGCGTAATCGTCAAGTTGATGCGGCGGCGATCGGCCGGTGCGAGCCCCGCTTCACGAATCGAGGCGCCCAAGTAGCGACTGCCCGAAACGATATCGGCCGCATCGCAATGAGCTGCCAACTCGCGAATGAGTTGTGGTTCGTGCTGGCCATCGCAGTCGATGGTGACGAGCACATCGTAATTCTCATCGATGGCGTACTGAAACGCCGTTGTTAGCGCGGCACCATAACCTAAATTGGTGACATGAGTGACGACTTCGATGTCATTGCGCTGGTCGAGTTTGTCGGCGGTGCCGTCGGTGGAACCGTCGTTGACAACGAGAATATCATTGGCATGAGCCGTGACTTTGCAAAGCACTTCATCGAGGTGTTTCGCTTCATTAAACACGGGGAGCGCAGTCAGCATGCGCGAGGGAGCAAAAATCATTAGGTGTGCTCGTTTCAGGAGATAACTTCAGACTTCCCGTCAGCCGGGCGAAGGGGGGGAACGCCGATATTTCGCGTGTCGTGCTATTCTAGGTAGTCCGGCGCAAGGGTCAACTTTGTCGAGAAACTGGCGGATCGAATTGTCGCGATTCTACGGAATCGCACGAATTGGGTCTGACTCGTGACGGCTTGCCCAGACGGCAATCGTCGGGAATTCGTCGGCGATGCGATCAGCCAGCGATTCGAGCGCAAATCGCTCGCTGGCGTAGTGGCCGGTGAGGACGACCGCCATGCCGGCCGCTCGCGCCGCGAGCAGATCGTGAAATGTCGCTTCGCCCGTCACCATTGCATCAGCCTTCGTATCGATGGCGGCGTGAAACAGCGAGCCACCACTGCCGCAGGCAATGACGACCTTTGTTACTACGTGAGAGTCACTGCCGACGACCCGTACACGAGTCGTTTTCATCGCTCCGCTAACCAATTCGGCGAAGCAAGCAAGATTCGTTTGTTGGGAAAGCGAGCCAACTCGCCCGGTGCCAACAGTTGGGTCGAGCGCCGATGGCAAGAGCGGCTCGACTTCACTGAGCCCGAGCATGTTCGCCCATTGCTGATTCACGCCCTCGGTCGCCGAGTCGTAAGCGGTGTGCGGACAATAGATAGCGGTTTGGCTGACGATCAGATTCCAGAGAATCCGCCCTTCGGTGCGATCGGTGACAATGCGTGTCAGCGGCCGGAAGGGCAACGGGTGATGGGTGACGATCAAGTCAACGTTCTCGGCGATCGCTTCGTCGGCGACGTCTTCGCTGAGTGTGAGGCAGGTCATGATGCGACTCGCGCTGCGCGATGGATCACCGACGAGCAGCCCGACATTGTCCCACGACTCGGCCAATTCGAGTGGTGCCCACTCGGCCAGTTTTGTTGAGACGACTGAGATTGTGGGCGCGGCCATGACAAATTCGTTTCTGTGCTGACAACTCATTCCGCTGTTGTGCTTGCCAACGCTTTACTCTGCTCGGGCCGTTGTGACTTTGATGGAGCGTTGCCGCCGTTCGCAATTTATCCCCCTCATTTAACGAACGCGACATTTTTGTACACGATAATCTATTCACTCCGTTCGCGAGAGCGAAGGCGATTGAAGTGTCGCATCATTGTCGATCTAGCGTCGCTCGAACACCGTCGCACAGCCTAGTTTCACTGGCCCAATCGACCAGCCGAGCCAGCCGTCGTCGATCACCATTTGTGTGATTGTGAGCCCTTCGAGTCGCGAGTCGTCGCTGGCGGGAACGATTGTAATGTCGGAATCGTCGCCAACCACGCGGCCGAGGATTGCTTGCAGTCGGAACCGTTCGGAATTGCGGATTTGGCCTTCGATAAAAGGGCCAGCGGCGTGCACAAGCCGTGCCGAAAGTCCGTCGACGACCGGTTCAAAGTAGACGTGAACCCTAAAGTTGCGATGGCTGGTGCGCTCGTGTCGTAGCTCGGCGACGGACAACTGTAGCCGCGCTTGCCCGTCGACAAACTTCACCACGACGGCACCGGTATCCGCGAACTGGACGATCGTCGCCTCGCCATCAATGTCGCCATCTGCTTCCGCGATCGTGCGCTCGGGAAACTTCACGGTCAGATGCTCACGCAACTCGGCGACGGTCATTCGCTTGCCATCGAGATCGAACCCGGCCGCTAGGTTCGTGACCAGCGATTCATGCAACTGCAGACTCGCCACACTTTCGGCTAGCGCTCGCGGGCGGGGTGTGTGAGCGGCCAACTGATCGGGGCGAGCGACTCGAAAGCGGCCAATCAATCGCTCGCGAGTCGTTTCGAGTTGCAGCGTATCGAGCTTCATGCCGAGGCGGTCGAGCCGCGTCGTGAGCTCCCGCTCATAGCGCGCCTCGGCGTCGCGGATGGCTTGCTCGATACGCGTATCGCACTCGTCGCTGACACGCGACGCCGCTTTCTGTTCGACTTCGCGTTGCGCTTGCTGTTGCCGTTTGGCATATTCTTCACGAGCGCGGTTGTCGACGACTCTTCCCATCAATGGGACATTGTCGTACTTGCTCTGAATGTCCACGAGCCGGTTCTCGGCTTCGGCGACCGTGCGCGTTGCGCCCATGTGCGCGCCGAGCCGATCGAACAGCAATTGCTTGCTCCCAGCGAACCGCGTCGTGCCGACTGATTCGATCGTCACTGGCGGCGAAAACGACCAAGTGTGGCTGTGTGTCTCGCCCGTGAGTTGCAGCCCGATGCGCCAAGCCGAGGGGTCTTCGAGCAGTTCAATCTGCACATGGCTAGTGCTCGTCGCCGTGCCACGAACGGGCGTACCGACAATCGTGTCGTTTACCTCTTCGCTGCGCGTCGAGTTGGGCTCGATCAGCCGCAGCAGCAAGTCGCGCGACACCGCCACCCGCAAGTTCGCGTTGCGATAATGGACCTCGAGTTGCTCGGCGAGCACCCGTTCGCGTGGATCACTCGACTTGGCCGCTGTGCGCCAGCGGTCGGCAACTGCCTGAGCCAGTTGCGGCTCGCGCGTCGATTCATACTGCTCGATGGTGCGAGTCAGCGCCGACCAATCGTCGGGCAGCGGAGCCGCCTGCGGCCGCTCGCTGGAGTGAGCGACCAATTTTGCCGGCACAGCACCAGGAACGAATGGCCGATTCTCGCACGGGACACTCGCTACCATTGTCGTCTCAACGCGACGCATTTCTTCGACCGCCGACCAGCAACCACCTCGTCGCAGCAATCCCCAACGCGCTTGTCGCAGTCGCACGGCGAGCGATTCGTCGCCCACCAAGTCGGCCGTGCGGCCTGCTTCGTCCGCCAGCATGATTAGCCGCGCGAGCAGTTCACGCGACGAATGCCGCCGGAACTCGTCGGCGTCGGTCAACTGGTCGAGCGTTCGCAGCGCGTCGTGTGACCACAGGCTGACCGCCGGCTCAAGCAACAGATCGTCGAGCAATGCCTCGAGTTCGGTCGCTCGCGCGAAGGGCGTGTTAAGCGCGAGCGGCATCGAATCGAACAGATCGTAGAGGCTCGGGCTGCCATTTAGCCCAAGCGGCACCCGAGGTGCTGGCAACGTGGTACGCATTGCGATTCGATCGCCAGGGGCCAAAGCGAGCCGTCCCAGCGGCAGCGGGTTGTTGATCGCGACGAGTTCAGTTGGCCGCAACTGACAGCGATCGAGCGCGAAGCCAAACAACTGCCGCGATGAAAGCGAAGCCGATCTCACGCTCGAATCGATCCATCGCGACAAGGCCCTTGTCGTCGACGCGCGGTGACCATCGATCATCGGACGCGAAACAAACCGCGCATCGGCAAGCTGGTCGGCGCTGTCGATCGCTGGCAATAACAAATCGGGGGTCACAGAGAAACGCCGGGCCAGTAGTAGCGGATCGTCTGTCGGCTGGTCGATCGATTCGCGCGACGCCCGCAGTGCCCGCTGCCAATCGGCGGTATCGGCGGTGCCGACTCGCAATTGATCCAATTGCAACCGGTAAAGTTGCCATTGGGCTGCCTGACGAAGCTGGGCGGCATCGAGCGCCCCAGACGTAGCGCGCGGCTCGTTGGCGTACTCGCCTGGCGACCAAACCACCATCAAACAGCTCGCAACGACAAGCACTAAGACCACCATCGGCAGTGACGGTTGGTGTGAGCGAACACGTTGGTGGTTTCCATCCATGGAAACGATTGCCTTGTGGATCTGCGGGAGTTTGGCATCGCCCGAAAGCGGGGCGAGCTGCTATCATGGCGTTCATCTGTGGGTAGAATCGGCAAGCTGGGCGAAATAGTTGAACATTGCCGACAAACGCCCGAGATTCGCGGTTTGCCTCATTTTTTCTTGCCCCAACACCTCGCCGCTGGACTCGCCTTGGGCAAACCGAAACCCACGCATTCGTATCCAGTTAAGACGGCTGAGAAAATCAGAAGACTCTGCATGACGAAAATATTGGCCATCGCCATCGGCGGAGCGCTTGGCGCACTGGCTCGCTACGGCGTCTGCATTGGTGCGCAGAAATTGCTCGGCGAGCGATTCGCTTGGGGGGTGCTGCTCGCGAACGTGGTTGGCTGCTTCTGTATTGGACTGCTCATGCACGAAACGCTCCGTAGCGGTCCCCAACCCCTCAATCAATCGCTCCATGCCGGACTCACCATTGGGCTTCTCGGTGCATTGACCACTTTTTCGACCTTTGGTTACGACACATTGGGCCACTGGCAGGCGGGCGACTGGAAGCTGGCCGTGGCCAACGTCTTTGCCAATCTAGCCGTCGGATTAACGGCCGTGGTCGTGGGACAGCGACTTGGCGACTGGCTGTTTGCGACCAGTGCATGACTGTGACCATCTCGCGCAAAAAATGAGGCACATCGCGCGAAGCGACGTGCCTCAAGAGTTTTATCGAACCAACCGAATTATGCACCCTTAATTTCGATATGCTTCGGCTGAGCCTCGGGCAACTTGGCGATCGAAATATGCAAGACGCCCTGATTGAGTTCGGCGGAGATCGACTCCGCGTCAACCGTTTCGGGCAACGAAACGGTGCGCGTCACCTTGCCGGTGGCGCGCTCGTTGTGCCAGTACCTCCGCTGCCCATCGCCCAGGCGACGCTCAGCGGTGACGGTTAACACGCCCTTGTCAAAAGTGACGCTTGTGTCTTCGATCGCGACGCCCGGTACGTCGACTTCGACGTGCAGGTGGTCTTCGGCTTCCCAAACTGCTGCCGGAGCGCTCCAGCCACTAGCACGACGCAAGTTTTGACCAAAAAACTGATCGAACAAGCCATCGACCTCGGCCAACGGGCCTGGCAGGTAGCTGGTAACGCGGTTCTTTTGGGGGGTACAAGTGTTCTTCATGGCAATTCTCCTTAGCGAAAAAGAAGACAAAAACGCGACTCGAATAACGTATTCGGCAGCATTTGCCGGACGTTAATCGATCATTGCAAGAGCCGTGCCAAAATCAATCACCGTGACACAAATCAATAAGCACAAAGGACTTATGAAAAATCGAGAAGTCGCAGACGCGATTGAAGGTGCCATAATGGCACTCGTCCGGTGCAGCTCAACCACAATTCCACCACCACTACCACGCCAATTTGGCAGCTAGGTAAATGCCCGCTGGATCCGTTTCGCATCGGCGACCACGTAAGAGCCCGAAAAACTCACGAGTGGCTGCACATCACCGGCGATTTCGACAACCAGATCGAGCTTAGCTTGGCCTTTTTCACGAACCATTTCGGCGAAGTAGTCGCGGGCTTCGCGTGAGACAGGATGGCAGCGGGCGAAGATCGCACTCGTGTCGACCGGCCGATGATACTTGATCGAACTACGCCGAATCACGATGTCGCCCGGCAGTTCGTGTTGCCGGAGCAGTAAATACGTCGTCCCCCAACCGGCAATTGTGCAGAGTGCGTTGAGGCTGCCGGCGAAGGCCGTCTGCTGGTGATTGCGATTCACGTCGAGCGGCAAGCCCATTGTGAGTCCGTCGGCATCATAGCCGACAACGCGAATTCCCATCTGCGCACACATGGGTATCTCGCTTTCAATCACCTGCTGAAGTTCACTCAGGTGCAGAGCGAGTTGGTCGTTGGGGGGATTGGCCACGTAAGTCACTCGAATTTTCGGCCCGTCTTGCGAAGTCGTCTCCCACATTCTAGCCGAGGAGCGTGGCCTTCACCACGCGCGGCGATCATAGCTTCCAAAGCAGCAGTGCCGAGTAGTTGAGGTTGTGCGGGTTCACTCCCTGAGGATCACCATCATAGCGATCGGTGGCCGACAGCTTGAGACTCAGGTTCGATGGCTGCACCAGTTCAATTTCCCAGCCGACGTCGGTGAGGATACGATAGGTGCTGAAATCTGCGAACTCAGGGAAGTAATCGATCTTCGTATAGAAGCGGTGGTTGTCGACGATTTTGTGTTCGTATTCCATGCCGAACTGCGCTTCCGGCACCCACTCGTCGGGTAGGCCACCGAACTTGCGCGATGCACCGACACCAATCGTACTAGCGAGCTTCAGTGGTTTGGTATCGATCAAGGCATAACCGAACCCTGAGTTGACGTTGGCGTTCAAATCGAACGCTTGAAATTCGTCGTAATAGAGTTGGCTGAGCGAATAAATCGACCAGGGCGATCCTTCGAGCAGCCAGTCGTGGCGAGCGTTGAATTGCGCATTGTTCTGCGTTGCAACTCCATTCGCCTGCGTTCGATTGGTGTAGAGATCGACATTCAACTTGCGAAACTCGTTCTTCAGTTTCGTGTAGCCACCGGCCCTCACACTCACCGATTCGCTGGTACCGCTGGTGCCGTTGAGGCCGAGTTCGACACCCGTGTCCCAACCCGGGGGCTGCAACCAATAACGCGGTTGATACCAATAGTAAGTGGCAGGCTCGATGACTTCCGCAGGCGTGGCGAGGGGCAAAACGACTTCGGGCGGTAGTTCGGCCGGTGCCGGGCTAAGCGCGGCCGGCGGTGCTGGCAACTCGATGGCAGGCAACCGGGTTGTGGGCAGCCCCTCTGCCGACGGTACCGGCAGGTTGCGATACGCCGGGTTAATGGTCGGACCCACCTGCGCAGCCACATCACAAATCGACCAAAGCAGGCAAAACGCAGATAAAATCAAAAGGCGCAAGCGATTCATGCCAGCGGAAACTCCAAGAGAGCCATTCACGATGAGTCGATCGGGATGAGGCCTCGGGTTGTAGCAAAAAACTCGCGGCCACGACAAGTGATTTTCATGCTAGCGGTCGAAAGTTCGCGGGTGGTGGCTTGTTTCCGGGAATGCCAGCACGTAGAGTGAGAAGACTGGGATTTGTGGCCGCTTGCAGCCGAAACTGCTAAAGAGCCGTCGATTGGTTATGCCACAGAATTTGACTGTGTGCTTTCCATCCGCTTTTTTGATTCTGCCGCTCGCTGCCGCCCAGATTAGCGGCGCTCTGGAGCCAGTTTTCTGCTTCTCGTGCCGAACGATTTCGCACGCATCGCTTAGGCACCCCACCATGTCGACGGTTCACGTCATGAGAGAAGATCAGCCGGCTAAATCCGAGGCTTCGGCACACACAGGCTGGAGTACGATCGCCGTCCACGCGGGCGAAGCACGTCAGAAGCCTGGCGATTCGATCACCGATCCGGTTTTCTGTGCGTCGACCTACACGTTCACCGACACGCAGTCGATCATCGACTTCATCGAACAAGACCAGCCACGCGAGGAGTATGGCCGCTATGGCAATCCGGGAGAGAAGGTCGTCGAAGCGAAACTTGCTGGGCTCGAAGGAGCCGAAACGGCCGTGCTGTTCAGCAGCGGGATGGCGGCGATTGTCGGGCTGTTGATGGCGAAGCTCAGTTCGGGGGACGAGGTAATTTTCTTCGATGAATGCTATCATCGCAGTCGCCAATTTTGCCGCGAGCATCTTTCCCGTTTCGGAGTGAAGACGGTCGAAGTCCCGGCGTGCGATTACGATGCGATGGAAGCCGCTATCACTCCCCAGACACGGATGCTCGTGAGCGAGTCGCCGACCAATCCCCACCTCAGCGTCGTCGACCCAAAGCGGTTTGCAGAGATCGGCCACCGGCACGGTGTCGAAACGTTGATCGATGCGACGCTGGCGACCCCATTTAACTTGCGTCCCATTGAGTATGGCATCGACTATGTGCTCCACTCGGCAACCAAATACCTTGGTGGCCACAATGACCTGCTCGCCGGGTGCGTTGCCGGTTCACGCGAACAACTCGACCCCGTTCGGCGGCTGCGTGGCATCATGGGAGCGATCAACGGACCACAAAATATCTATCTGCTGCTGCGGGGACTCAAAACCTTCGCGCTCCGTATGCAGCGTCATAATGAAAACGGGTTGGCAGTGGCTCACTTCCTCGACGCGCACCCGAGGGTCGATAAAGTTTACTACCCGGGACTCAAATCGCATCGCGATCACCAAGTGGCCAAAGACAGCATGAATGGCTTCGGCGGATTGATCACATTCTTGATCAAAGATGCCGATTGGCGAGCGACGGCCGACATCGTCGACGCGGTGAAGATTCCTCGCATCGCGCCGAGCCTTGGTGGCGTTGAGTCGCTCATCGAACAGCCGCTCGTGATGAGCTACTTCAACTACACGCCCGAAGATCGCCAGAAGTTTGGCATCTATGACAACATGATTCGCTTAGCGTGTGGAATCGAAGATGCCGACGATTTGATTGCCGATCTCGACAACGCGCTGGGTCAAGCTCGATGAAGATCATCGGCATCGGCACCGACATCACCGAAGTGTTGCGGATCGCTCAATTGATCGAGCGGCATGGCGAGCTGTTCATCACGCGCGTCTACACGCCCCACGAAATCGAATATTGCAGCCTCAAGAAAGCAGCGACACAGCACTACGCGGGCCGCTGGGCCGCCAAGGAAGCGGTGCTCAAAGCGCTCGGCACCGGCTGGCGACGAGGCATCACGTGGCGCGACATCGAAGTCCGCAGCCTCGCCAATGGCGCGCCAACCATCACCCTCCGCGCCGGAGCTCGCGACGTGTTCGATCGCCTCCGAATCCAAACGATGCACATCAGTATCTCGCACAGTCGCAATCACGCGATTGCTTATGCAATCGCGGAGGGAAGCGATGACTAGCAATGGCAGCGATGCACGATGATCGATAAACGATGAGCTACGACTTTTTCTTCGTCGCCTTCTTCGGAGTCGTCTTTTCTTGGGCCGCTTTCTTGGTCGCCTTTTTGGTCGCTGGCTTTGCTGTTTTCTTCTTGGTCGCTTTTTTCTTCTTGCTACCGCCAGCCGCGGCGCGTTCGGCGAGCAGCGCGAGGGCTTCGGCCATTGTTAACGCATCGACTTCCGCGCCTTTGGGTACCGATGCATTGGTTTCGCCGTCGGTGACGTACGGGCCATAGCGACCATCGAGCAACTGGACCGGCGAACCAGTGACAGGAGATTCTTCAAAGACCTTGAGAGGTTCTTTCTTGGCCGCCCCACGACCGCGCGTCTTGGGTTGGCGAAGCAATGCCGTCGCCTGCTCAAAGGTTACATCGATTGGCGACAAGTCGGCCGGCAGCGAACGGGTTTCGCTGCCGCACTTCACATAGGGTCCGAAGCGGCCGTTTTGCGCCACAATCGGTTCGCTCAGCTCGGGGTCGACGCCGAGGTCGCGCGGCAATGAGAGCAGCTTGAGTGCCGTCTCGAAATCGATCTCCTCGGGTTTCATGCCCTTAAGCAGCGACGCATTCTTTGGCTTCTCTTCGTCTTCTGTGCTGCCCCGCTGAATGTAGGGTCCGAAACGCCCCACCTTGAGAAACACCGGCTTGCCCGTTTCGGGGCAGGTACCGAGCGGTTCGTCGCCTTTTTCGGCTTGAGCAATGAGTTCGAGTGCCTTCTCAAGTGTGACTTCGTCTGGCGGCAATTCTTCGGGCAAGCTCGCGGTGCGATCGCCCTGTTCGACGAAAGGCGAATAGCGCCCGACGCGAACGAAAACCTCTTCGCCGTTGGGTGCAATACCAATCGGAATTCGGCTAATCGTGCGGGCGTCGATTTCATCGACCTTGTGTTCGAGTTGCTGCTTGAGCCCGGCGCGACCGTTGCCGAAATAAAACTTATCGAGATATTCAACATACTGACGCTCGCCACGGCTAATCGCATCAAGGTCGTCTTCCATCTGCGCGGTGAATTGATAGTCGACGAGGCTCGCGAGGTGGTCCTCCAGAAGCCGTACTACAGAGAAGGCGACCCACGTTGGCACGAGCGCTGTTCCCTTCTTAAAGACATAATTGCGTGCCAGAATCGTGTCGATAATCGAGGCATAGGTACTCGGCCGGCCAATGCCGCGCTCTTCGAGCGACTTGGTGAGTGCCGCTTCGCTGTAGCGACTTGGCGACTGGGTCGTGTGGTCTTTCGGCAGCATATCGACGACCCGAAGCTTTTCGCCAAGTGAGACCGCCGGCAGAATCTTCTCTTGGTCGGCCAACTCCGCATCCGGGTCGTCACTTCCTTCGACGTAGGCCCGCAGGTAACCGGCGAAATCGATTGTCTTGCCGCTGACCTGGAATCGGCACCCTTCGCCTTCGATGGTGATTGCAATTCGGCGACCCTTCGAGTCTGACATTTGGCTGGCGATCGTCCGCTTCCAAATCATTTCGAACAGCTTGGCACCGTCGGCGTCGAGTTTGCCTTTGAGGTCATCGAGCAGCTCAAATGGCACACCGGCGGGGCGAATCGCCTCGTGAGCCTCTTGCGCATTCTTGACTTTGCCGGTGTAGAGCCGGGGCTGAGCGGGCAAGTAGGCTGGGCCATATAGCTCGCCGATCAACCGGCGGGCGTCGTCGACGGCGACTGTCGCCAAATTGGTCGAGTCGGTTCGCATGTAGGTAATGTGGCCGTTCTCGTACAACCCTTGAGCGACTTGCATCGTCCGCCGGGCGGTGAAACCAAGCTTGCGGTTGGCTTCTTGCTGCAGGGTGCTGGTCGTGAATGGGGCGTAGGGTTTTGTCGTGTACGGTTTTTCTTCGACCGAGGCGACGCGGAACTCACCTCGGGCGATTCGCTCGGCTAAGGCGCGAGCGGCATCGCCATCGAGCAATATCATTTGCCCCTCGGACTTAAGCTGACCATTCGTCGAGTCGAAGTCTTTTCCGAGCGGAATCTTTTTGCCGTCGACCGAAACGAGTGTGGCTTCGAGGGTGGCTCCATCGTCTTTTGCGAACTTGCCAATCAAGTCCCACCAAGTCGCCGAGACGAACGCCATTCGTTCGCGTTCGCGCTGCACGATGAGTCGCACGGCGACGCTCTGCACTCGCCCAGCCGAGAGCTTGGGGCGGACCTTGCGCCACAGGAGTGGCGAGACTTCGTAGCCGTAAAGTCGATCGAGAATTCGCCGCGTTTCTTGTGCCCGCACGAGACCTTGATCGACTTCGCGCGGGGAAGCGAGGGCCGCTTGCAACGCTTCTTTGGTGATTTCGTTGAAAACCAGCCGATGGACCGGCACGGTGGGCTTTAGCAATTCGAGCAAGTGCCAACTAATCGCTTCGCCTTCGCGGTCTTCGTCGGTCGCCAGATAGAGCTCGTCGGCATCTTTGAGGCGGTCTTTGAGCAACTTGATCTGCTTGGTTTTGCCGGGTGGAACGACATAGATCGGTGCGAAGCCGTGGTCGACGTCGACCCCCAGATTGGCCCACGGTTCCCCCTTGTATTTGGCGGGAATCTGAGCCGCGCCCTGGGGCAAGTCGCGGACGTGACCAATGCTGGCCTCGACCGTGTAGCCGGGGCCGAGGTACTTGGCGATGGTCTTCGCCTTGGCAGGTGATTCGACGATCACCAAGGCGTTTTTGCCGGTGACTTTGTTCTTGGCCATTTACGTTTGTTCGATCTGGTGGTTTGTACCGATTGGCCGGTCGTCGTTCGCCCTGTTGCGGGAGCCGACCGGCGGTTAATCAAATGGTGTGTTGAGCGTTATCTGTTAGGAAAGCTTTGCCGCGTGAGCCATTTCTGTCGAGCTTAACTTGACCGGTGCGACAGTTGCGACAGGTCGCCACCGGTGCGACCGATCCCCGTCTTCGATCGCGGTGCGAATTGCCCGTAACCTAGGCTGGGATTGCGTTTACGTCGCCTCGGCCTAAAATAAAGTGCTTCGGCGGCGGTGGTCGTTCCGCTTCAACGTGTAGGAGCGAACTGAAAAGATGTCAAGGGTCGCGTCCCTGGCGACACCCCGCGATAGGCCTGCGTTTTACGGGTTGTAACTGATGTTTCGTTTTTTTCGGCGTTACCAGAAATCTTTGCTCGTTGTCGCCGGTGTGCTCTGCATGTTGGCTTTCACCGTCGGCGATAGCCTATCGATGCTGCTCGGCGGGGGCGGAAACGACCGCGAGGGCCGCAACCTCAGCGAAGTGGCCGTGACGTGGGATGGCGGCAAGCTGACGCGGGGCGAACTGGGTGACCTGATGCAGCAGCGTCGTGACGCCGCGAACTTCATGATCGCCATTTATCAGGTAGGAAACGACCTCGCTCCCGAAGGAGTGCTCGATTTGGTCATTCCTTTCATTCCGAGCACCAACACGAGAACATTCCCTGAAGAGACGGTTCAAACGCACATTCTCGCCAACGAAGCCCGCCAGATGGGCATGACGATTAGCGATGAAACGATCGCGAAATACCTCGCCGAACTGGGTCTCAACCAAGTCGGCGCTACCGAGATGCGGGGCATGGTCGATGCTATGTCGTCGCAGCGACAGGGCCGCATTACGATCGATTACATTTTCAATGCGATCCGCGAAGAAATGCTCGCCGGGCTCTTGCGAAGCAGCTATCGCTATGCCGTGTCGGCCGAGATGCCGCAGGAGCGCTACCAGGAGTGGCTGGAAGCAAACGACGAGATTTTTATCGAAGCAGTTGGCATTCCTGTCACAGAATCGCTGGTCGACGTGGGCGAACCAACCGACGAAGAATTGAAGGAGCTGTTCGACAAGTACAAAGACACCTTTCCCCGCCCCGTGAATTTGCCGGGGGGCGTTGAGCTGCCGCAGCCGAATCCGGCGTTTGGGAATCCCCGCCGCGTGACACTTCAGTACCTGCGGGCAAACTACGAAACGATCCGCGACCAGATTGCATCGAGCTTCACTGACGAAGAAGTGGAAAAATACTACGAAGAAAATCCTTCGCTCTTCATGAAGTCCGACTTTGGCGCTGACGATGAGGGAACGAGCACCGACGAAGCTGGTGTCGACGAGACCGATGCGGCCGAGAGCGAGGAAATGACGGAGGAATCGACGCCCGATGAACCGGCGTCAACGCTCGACACACCAGAATCGACCATCGATCCGTCTGCCGAAGAACCGGCGACCGAAGAACCAGCCACCAAGGAAGCGACGACCGATGCGACCGAAGAAGCGAGGAGAGACGAATCGGCAAGCCTGGGCCTGCCATCTCCTTTCCGGTTAGTGGCGATGCAACAAGAAGTAACCGATGACGAAAACGAAGCAGAATCGACCCCAGCGCGCGTCGAAGGCGGTGCTGCCGAAGCAGACGATGCGGTCGAAACGAGCGACGACGAGACCAACTCGCTCGCCAATGTCGAGCTCAAGCCACTCGCTGAGGTGGCCGACGAAATCCGTGAGACGCTCGCCAACGCCAAGGTTCAAGAGCGCATCGACGAGGTTACCGACAAGGTCTACAACCAACTGACCGTCGACTTCCGCGCCTACCAGGGCAAAGTGCTCGATGCCGAGGGGTCGGGCAAACCGATTCCGGTGCCGCCCGTGTCGCTGACCGACCTCAACAGATTGGCGGCCGAATATGGTCTGGAATACGAGAAAACCAAGCCCGTGTCGATGTTCGAGCTGCGCGACGACGTACCTGTTGGCTTGTCGCAAGAACAGTTGCGGACCGACCGCGAATCGTACGAAAGTTTGGTCGTCAACGTGGTTTTTAGCGAGACATTCGACGACTACGAACCGATCCGCAGCGTCGATGCCGAGGGTAACAGCTATATCACGATGCGTACCGCCGACGAGCCGCAGAGCGTTCCGAAGTTCGAGGATGTCCGCGACGAAGTCGTGCGGGCGTGGAAGCTGCAGCGGGCGGCCGAAATTGCGACGAAACGCGCCGAAGAGTTAGCGGCGAAAATTAGCCAAGCCGACGTGAGCCTCAAAGATTACTTCGCCGACGACCCAAACCGCGAAGTGCTCGAACCGACCGCGTTTGCCAAAATTACGCCGGGGGGAATGAGTCCTACTTCGTTCATGGTCGACTATCGTTTGTCGCAGCCCGAGGGACTCCAAGCAATTGGTCCCGAGTTCATCACAAAAGTGTTCGAAGCCGAACCGGGCGATGTGCTGGCGATCGAAAACTTTGATCGCTCAATCGCCTATGTCGTTCGCGTCAAGAGCCACCTTGAAACACCGGAGAAATTGCGCGAGACGTTTTTGACCGAAACCGACAGTTGGCTCGGTCGCCGCACGATGCTTCAGGCCAACCGCTCGGCAGCACAGCAACGGTTGTTCGGCGACCTCTTCGACGCCAAGAAGATCGAATGGCAGATCGACCTCAACCAAGGTGATCAGTAGCGGCGATCGTATGCTTTCTTAACCTTCGCCCCGCATCTCGGCCCACAACTGGGCTTCCTCGCGTTGCGCCGCTGTGAAATCGACCCGCTCGTACAATGCGGCAAGCGACAACTCGCACTCGATCTGCGGTAGCGGCACCACCGCATCGAGCCCTTCGTAAACTTCAGCGACGAAGCAATCTGCTTCGCGGCGATGAATGACGACTCTCGCTTCAGCCGGTTCGATAAGCAAGTAATACTGCAAACTCGGCAGCGTCAGATAAGCGTCGCTCTTCTCGGCAAAGTCGATTCGGCGTGTCGAAATCGAATGAACCTCAGCGAGCAACACAGGTTTGTCATGATAGGTCAATCCTGCGCTACTCGGCTCGCAGACCACCATGCAATCGGGATAACAAAACCGGGTATGCGTCGGCAGCTTGATGCGGACTTTTGTGTCGGAGTTGTACGCGGCGCAGGGTTTGCCTCGCAATTGGCTATAGAGGTGCCCAGTAAGGTTCGTCGCGACCAAATTATGCGAGTTCGTCGCGCCGGCCATCGCGTGGACGTAGCCACCGAGATATTCGTGCTTGAGTTGCGAACGCAACTCGCCTGCGAGGTAATCGTCGATAGAAATGAGATTGGGTTGTTTCGCTGCGGTCATACAGCAAAGTTTAGGCCGATTAACTTAGGTTAGCAACAAAAAACCCCGGCGGAGCCAATGGCTCCGCCGGGGTCATATCATGAACCGCTCACGCAAAGCGGGCGGGTTGCAAGTTTGGGTCGGGAGGGCGAGGCTCCTGCCGAGCCGGGCCTGATGCACGCTTCCGACTCCGCGGGAGCGTCGCCCTCCCTCTCCTCCGTTAATACATGTCGTCCATGCCGGGACCGTGGCCAGCCTTCTTGTCCTTCTTCGGCGCGTCGGCAATGAGTGCGTCGGAAGTCAACATCAGCGTGGCGACGCTGGCCGCGTTCTGTAGCGCCGTGCGGGTCACTTTCACGGGGTCGATGACGCCCGCTTTCACTAGGTCTTCATAGACATCGGTCGCGGCGTTATAGCCATTGTTGCCCGTGGCGCTCGATACCTTTTCGCAGACGATGCCGCCGTCCTTCCCGGCGTTGTTGGCGATGGCCGTCAGCGGCGAACGCGAAGCACGGACCACGATGTTGTAGCCAATCTCTTGGTCGTGAGTGAGGCCGTTGGCTTTGACCTTCGCGGCACAGCGAACCAGCGCCACACCACCACCGGGAAGAATACCTTCTTCGACGGCCGCACGCGTGGCGTGCAGGGCGTCTTCGACGCGGGCTTTCTTCTCCTTCATTTCGCTTTCGGTCGCGGCACCGACGTTTACCTTGGCGACGCCACCACTGAGCTTCGCGAGCCGCTCTTCGAGCTTTTCGCGATCGTAGTCGCTGCTGGTGTTGCCGATTTCATTGCGAAGCTGGTCGATGCGACCCTTGATGGCCGCACTCTTGCCGGCCCCTTCGATCAGCGTGGTGTTATCCTTATCGATAATCACCTTCTTGGCGCGGCCCAACTCGGCCAGCCCGATGCTGTCGAGCTTGATGCCGAGGTCTTCAAAAATTGCCTGACCACCGGTCAACACGGCAATGTCTTCGAGCATCGCCTTACGACGGTCGCCGAAGCCAGGAGCCTTGACCGCCGCGACGTTGAACGTGCCGCGCAGCTTATTTATGACGAGCGTAGCAAGGGCTTCGCCTTCGATGTCTTCGGCCACGATCAACAACGGCTTACCACTGTTGACAACGGCTTCGAGCACTGGCACCAAGTCTTTGACACTTGTGATTTTCTTCTCGTGAATCAGCACATAGCAATCTTCGAGCACGCACTCCATCGTCTGAGGGTCAGTCACGAAGTAAGGCGACAGATAGCCACGGTCGAACTGCATGCCTTCGACCCATTCGACTTCGGTGCTGAGGCTCTTGCCTTCGTCGACGGTGATGACACCGTCCTTGCCGACCTTTTCCATCGCCTTGGCGAGCATGTCGCCAATTTCGTGGTCGCCATTCGAGGCGACGGTGCCGACCTGAGCCATCTCTTCGGTGCTCTTGACCTTGATGGCCATCTTTTTGAGCTGCTCGGTAATGTCCTCGACAGCTTTCTCGATGCCCTGCTTCATCTGCACGGGATTCACCCCGGCGACAACCGCCTTAAGGCCCTCGTTGAAGATCGCCTCGGCAAGCACGGTCGCCGTGGTGGTGCCGTCGCCGGCAACGTCGGAAGTCTTGCTGGCGACTTCCTTTACCATCTGGGCACCCATGTTTTCGTAGGTGTCTTCCAGCTCGATTTCCTTGGCGACACTCACGCCGTCTTTGGTGACGGTCGGCGAGCCAAAGCTCTTTTGCAGAATGACGTTACGACCCTTAGGGCCGAGCGTAATCTTGACGGCGCGGGCGAGCTTCTGCACGCCCCGACGCATCGCGTCGCGGGCTTCTTGATCGAAAGCGATCATCTTGGCCATTGTTGGATTCTCCGTTTTGAGTTGATTCGTTTTTTGTTCTGTAAGCGCTAACGAGCTTCGGTAACTAGTTATCAGTTGTAAGTTATCAGTGTTCGTGCGAGGCACGAAATCCCTCACTGATCACTAATCACTGAAAACTGACTACTCGACCACAGCCAGGATGTCGCTCTCGCTCATCAGCAAGAATTCTTCGTCGTTGATTTCGATCGTCTCGGGGGCATAGCTGGTGAACAGCACGCGGTCGCCGATTTTGACTTGCATCTCGCCGCGGGTGCCGTCGTCGAGCAGCTTGCCGGTGCCGATGGCGATGATTGTGCCACGGCTTGGCTTGTCTTTGGCGCTGTCGGGAATGTAGATGCCGCCGAGCGTCTTCTCCGAAACTTCTTCGCGTTCGACAACAACTTTGTCGCCGAGAGGTTGCAGCTTGACCTTGGTCTTCTTCTTGATAGCAGTCGCTGGCATGGGGTGGTTTCCCTCCTGAGTTTGGGTGTCCGGTTGATATAGCCGCTGCCGACGGTGCGGCAGATGGTTGCGGGGGTTTTGGCCGGAAACTAGCCTGGCCGAAGGCCGGGCGTACGTTTTCCACTAGGGAGGTAGCAACCGGCGTGCCTAAGTGCCATGACGATCGTAAGTAGTTGTGGCATAGCGAGTTGCAGCTATCCTGCCATCGCCGGGGTCTGCCAGAGTTGCGGGCGACGCCCTGCGGTTAGTAGGTTGCCTAGGGGTGAGGCTGTCAGAATGGCAGGGCCAATGTGCTTGGAATGGTGTTGGCTGTTTGATAATCTCACAAGGGTTGTCAGTTTAGTTATCCCTTTCTTGCCGAGTACAAGATGTCCAATGGTCTTTTTAAGTGCGCCGTGGTTCTAGTGCTCTTGGTTGGTTGCACTCATCCGAAGGGCGACATTGCCTCCGCTACAGCCGACAAAGCGACGAGCTCAGTCGCTGAACTTCCGGTCGACGATCATCGTCAGTCGAAGCCTGATTTGACGTCAAAGCCGGCGGAATCAACGTCCAAAGGTGAGGTGATTTCCACGCTTAACAGGTTGGATGAAATCATCCCACGACCGATTGAAACTGAGGAAGACGCCAAAGTATGCATCGCTGCGGCGACATCGTTCTCGGACCGGATGGAGAGCATTACCGGATTGGCAGATGATTCCCAAACCAAACGATTGACGGACTGCGTGGTGCAATACGATGTGGTTGATGGCGGCTCCACGAAGTATTTTCCGGACGGAGAGAAGATTCGGCTTACTTTCCGATCCAACGGCGAGGCTGATCTAAACATCTTCGTCCCCAAGCTAGAACTAGACGGATCGGCTTTGCATCTCCATTTCAAAGAGACGAGCATTTGGATCACTGGACGCTCTGGGGACAAACTTGAGAATGCGGTTTTGATTCGGTCCGACATCACGGACGCGTTTCGACGCGGACAAGGTTGGGAAACCATACGCGATGCTGACCGACTTGAGACGTACGCCTTGAAGTTCTACGAAGAGTTTGAGTCGCGGCAACGAAAACGCTGAGCGAGGCCCGGAGATGGACGCGTGCATTTGGCAACTAACACCCGCGGCTAGCGCCGTCGGCTCAAGCAAGCGGACCTTCACTGCTTGAGCCGACGGCGCTAGCTGCGGGTAACGAAAGACTTTCCATACCATTCTCGAATCAATACGATGACCGACTACGCCGGATTTCTCATCACCTGGACAACCTACGGAACGTGGTTGCCGGGCGATGCGAGGGGTTGGCGCAAGCGAAAACGCGGCGAACAAACGCCCCAACCGTTGCTTCAAGAATGGTGCCGCCGGCAGATGAGGGGGGAAGCCGTGTTGCTTGGAGAGCGCGACCGCGCGGTCGTCGAGCAGGCATGTCGCGATCACTGCGTTCATCGCAACTGGGAATTGTTCACGGCCAATGCCCGCAGCAACCATGTGCACGTCGTTGTTTTCGCTGCGATGGAACCGCAAAGAGTACGTGATCAGCTAAAGGCAAATTGCACTCGCGCGCTGCGCATTCAAGCAGAACCACTTACTGCCACGAAGACATGGTCAAAAGGGGGCGACTGCAGCATACTTCCCGATGAGAGTGCGCTTGAAGACGCAATTTCGTATGTTGCCGAGGGGCAAGACCGAACGAGATTGCCGGGCTAATGCCACCCGCGGCTAGCGCCGTCGGCTCAAGCAGTGAGGATTCGTTTGCTTGAGCGGGTAAGGCTAAACTGCGAGCGGCGATACCGTACGCAATCTGTGGGGTTCATGATCAAACCGCAACATTTCGCAACGGACGGCTCCCCCCATGAAAAAAAAGCTCCTCTCGACAACCGTCCTCTTCGCCCTGGCGGCCGTTGCTTTCGTCGTCGCTCAGCCCCCGGGCCAGCGGCCACTGCGGAAGCATACGGCGACGCAGTTGTCGGGCGAGCTTAAGCTTGTGCCGGCGAATCAGGCTCCCGCAGACGAAAACCAAGTCACGATTACCGTCGAAGGCGACCAGCGGGTGATTCGCGCCAATGGCATTCCTTCGCACAAGACCGGCGCATTTCCGAATCGGGGCAAACCCAACCCCATTCGCCCACAGAACTACACCTATCGCATTCCCGCCGAGCCGAAGGTAGCCGACGAAATCAGGCCGCTCGTGCGGCAGAGCTTTGGCATTGCACTCAATGGAGTGCCCTTTGATCCGGGGGCGGCCGAGTTCTACATGGGCGAGCGCGACAGCAAGTGGCAATACGAGCCACTGTCAGGGGCGATTGCCTTGGGCATCGACATGTCGCACGCCCACGTGCAACCAACAGGAGCTTACCACTATCACGGACTGCCGACCGGTTTGCTCGACGAGGTGAAGGTCTCGAAAGAAAAGCATTCGCCACTGGTGGGCTGGGCGGCCGATGGTTTTCCGATTTACGCCGTTTACGGCTTCGCCGACCCCAACGACCGGAAATCGCCCATCAAACCGCTCGCTACGAGCTTCGTTCTCAAGCTGGGCGAACGCCCCGGTGGCAACGAGCCCGATGGCGAGTACGACGGAACATTCGTGGCCGATTACGAGTTCAAGCAGGGAGCCGGCGATCTCGATGAGTGTAACGGGCGTGAATGTCTGACGCCCGATTTTCCCGACGGGACTTACGCTTACTTCTTGACCGAGGCGTGGCCCGTGATTCCGCGCTACTATCGCGGCACACCATCGAAAGATTTCGTGCGGCGCGGGCCACCTCCTCGGTAGGACGAAGTCCGTAGGCCGGAACGAGCCTTTTTGCTGATAGCAGGGGCGTGCTGTTCCGGCCTGCCTTCTCACGCTAACAATCGAACCGCAGCGGCCGCGCGTTGTTGTCGAAACAAGTGATTTCGAGGAACTCGGGCGAGATGCCTTCTTGTCCGGTGACAATGACTTCGACTTTACAGTCCTCTTCAAGTTTTGCCAGTTCGCGGCGTTTTCGGTTGTTGAGATAGACGCCGACTTCTTCTTCGACCCTGACAGTAACACGGGCAACACGGTCGGTTTGGGCTGCCATCATCAACTTGCGGATTACTTCGATCGACATGCTCTCGGCACTTTTGACCTGGCCCGAACCACAGCACGAGGGGCACTCTTTATAGACGCTTCGCTTGAGGCTCGGGCGAATCCGCTGGCGAGTCATTTCGATGAGGCCAAACGGACTCGTGCGAAGGATTTTGGTTCGTGCGCGGTCGCGACGCATCGAATCTCGCAGCGTCTTCTCGACGATCCGGCGATGCTTTTCCTTACGCATATCGATAAAGTCGTTGACCACCACGCCACCGAGGTCGCGTAGGCGTAGCTGCCGAGCGATTTCTTTGGCCGCCGTTTGGTTGAGTTGGAACGCCGAGTCCTCGGCACTGCCGTCGGTGCGGAAGTTGCCGCTGTTGACGTCGATTGCGACGAGCGCCTCGGTTTGGTCGATGACGATCGAACCGCCCCCCCTCAGCGGCACTTGTCGCATGTTGATTTGAGCGATTTCTTGGTCGAGCTTGTATTTATTGAACAATGGTTCGCGCCCTTCGTAGAGGTGCAAACGGCTGGCGTATCTCGGCATGACGATCTGCAAGAACTCTTTGGCTCGCTCGTAAGCCTCGGGTTGGTCGATGTGAATGGCATCGACCTCGGCTGTGAAGATGTCGCGAATGGTACGAATGATCATGTCCGACTCTTCGTAAATGTCGGTTGGCCCTTCCGACTTTTTGATTCGCCGCACGATGACTTTCCAGAGTCTCAACAGATACGCCAAGTCGCGCTGGATTTCGCGCTTGGTCCGGTCGGTCCCTGCCGTGCGAACAATGAACCCGAGCCCCTTCGGGGGATTCAGTTCGCGGAGAATATCGCGCAGGCGACGGCGGTCGCCGTCGTCTTCGATCTTGCGTGAGACACCGATGCGGCCGAGCGAGGGCATGAGCACAACGTAGCGGCCAGGAATGCTGATATAGGTCGAGAGCGTGGGTCCTTTGGTGCCAATCCCTTCCTTGATGACCTGTACCACCACTTCGTCGCCACGCTGAAAGACGTCTTGAATGGGTGGTTTGATGCGCGGGCGTAGTCCCGGACGCTCGCGACGTTGTTTGCCGTTGTTCCCACCACCCTTGTTGTTGGGCGGCGAGTCGTCATCGTCGTCATCGAATTCGGTATCGGCATCGCGCGACGAAGACGAAGCGGAAGCTGCCGCGACCGCTTGCTTATCGTTCGGCACGGGGATCGGTTTATCGGGGTCAAAGCCTCCTTGGCGAAAGTATTGGGGCTCGACGTCGCTGATGTGCAGGAACCCATTGCGGCCGACACCGAAGTCGACGAATGCCGCTTGAATGCTTGGTTCGAGGTTGACGATGCGTCCCTTGTAGATGTTGCCGACGTAGTTGTCTTGGCTGCTTCGTTCGACATAGAGTTCTTCGAGCCGTCCTTCTTCAACGATCGCGATGCGGCACTCTTCGGGCTGTGCCACGTTGATCAACATTTCTTGTTTCATCAAATTGCTTCCAACTTTCGGTGTTCTTGGATTGAGTTGTTTTGCCGCGGGGGTCGCGATGTTTTTTCGATGGGCATCGCAACGCACCTTCCTAAGCTAGGCCGGTTGATCGGGTAAAATGTTTAGCAGTTCGTCGCGGAGATAGGTGCGGACGTCGCGAGCGCTTTCGAGTCGCATCGCCGTCTCGGCCACTTTCTCACACTGAGCCATCGTCACACTGCGAATGACTCGTTTGATTTCGGGGACCGCCGTGGTGGTCGCGCTCATGCGGCGCAGGCCGAGCCCCAGCAGCAGCATGGTGTAGATCGGATTGCCCGACATCTGACCACAAAGGCCAATCGGTTTATCGTGAATCGTGGCGGTGCGGATCGCCATTTGCACGAGGCGCAACACAGCCGGGTCAGACGCGGTATAGAGGTTGGCCACGTCTTTATTGCTACGGTCAACGGCCAGTGTGTATTGAATGAGATCGTTAGTGCCAATGCTGAAAAAATCGACTTCGTCGACGAACGTATCCATGACCACCACGGCGGCCGGTACTTCGACCATGATGCCGACTTTGATGTTGCGATCGAAATCGATTCCCTCTTCTTCGAGGTCTTCCATCGCGTCACTGAGCACCATTTTGGCGCGACGAAGTTCGAGAATGTTCGACACCAGCGGAAACATGATCGACGTGTTGCCGCGAATGCTCGCCCGCAACATGGCCCGCAACTGGATACGAAACATATCGACATGCTTGAGCGCGAGGCGAATGCTGCGAAGTCCCAAGAATGGATTTCGCTCGTCCTCGGGCATTGGGAAATTGGGAATCTTGTCGGCACCCAGATCGACGGTCCGCATGACGACTGGCATCTCGCCGAGCGCGTCGGCGACTTGCGAATAAGCGGCAAAGTGTTCGGCTTCGTTCGGCTGTACCTCGCGCGTGAGATACAAAAACTCGGTCCGGTAAAGCCCGATGCCATCGCACCCGCGGTCGATGACTTGGCGAACCTCGCTGGGGAACTCGATATTAGCGGCGAGCTGAACACGCACTCCGTCGAGCGTTTCAGCCGGCAGGTCGCGGAGCGTTTCGAGCTTGGCGGCGAGTGTGCGGTGCTGCACCACTTCGTGCCGATAGCGAGCGAGTGTCTCTTCGTCGGGCTGCAAAATGACGAGCCCTTGATCGCCATCGATGATGATTGTTTCGCCACCTGAGACTTCGTTGAGGAACGCCCCAATGCCGACTACGGCGGGAATGCCCATGCCCTCAGCGACGATGGCCGTGTGGCTACCGGGACCGCCGATTTCGGTGGCGAACCCGCGGACGAACTCGGGGTTGAGATTGGCCGTTTCGCTGGGCGTCAGGTCGTGGGCCAGCATCAGTGACTCTGATGAAATCTGCGATAGCTCTTCGCGGCGTTGCCCCAATAGTTGCTTGAGCAGTCGCTTTTCGATGTCGAAAATATCGGTCGCCCGCGCGGGCATCGAACTCCCTTGCAGCGATTCGAATACCTTGGCATAGCGGCGCAACGCCCGGCTCACCGAGTATTCGGGCGAGTAGTGGCGCTCGCGGATCATTTGCTCGAGCTCACTTCGCAATCGCCGGTCGCGGAGCATGGCGAGGTGTGCCGCAAAGATGGCGGCATACTCTTTGCCGAGTTGCTCGGCAACGCGCTGACGGTTTTCTTCGATTTCGGCCGCCGCGTTTTCGATAGCGAGATCGAGCCGCGCAATCTCTTCGTCGACCACTTCGCGTGGCAAGAAGCGCCGAGGGATACGAAATCCTTCGTGGTCGAATACGACCGCTTCGCCGATGGCGACACCGGGCGAAACGGCAATGCCCTGCAGACGTTGCATGGAGTGCCTTGTGAGCACGTCGCCTCGCTAGCGAGAAACGTCGCCAACGCATTGTCGGCGTGCGAATATCGTTGCATTGTGCAGCCGGCAAGCGTCGTCAATGGCGACGTGCCGGGACTGCTCGCGTGCTATCTCGGCGCGCGGCTCGATGGCCTTTGGCGTCGAATTGTGCTCGCGGCAAACGACATCGCACGACGGGTTTCGTCGCGACGTTCGATGGTCGACGCGGGGGGGGCAGCCCTCCGGCGTCCATCGCTCGTGCTTTGGTAAGTTGTCAAATGGCACGTTCGGCAAGTGACTGACCCACCCTGCTCGGTGAGGCTCAGATTGGCGAACGTTGTGATTGAATACGTGTTGGTGGCGAATCTCGCATACCATCCCCCGGCAGCACACGCCGACGAGCGGGCAACAATTTGCCCAACAGCGAGTTGTTCGGGATGATCGAGATTCATGGCTAGTTATTCGGCTGGAACGGTTGGCGGTTCTTTTTGCAACTCAGGAAAGTCGGCTTCGATGAGTTGTACGATCGCCGCGACCGCCAGTTCGGCATCGTCACCTTCGGCTTCAACCAATAATTCGGTCCCTTGGGTCGCGGCGACCATCATCACTTCGAGAATGCTCTTACAATCGAAGCGATCATGATCACGAACGATGAAAATTTGACTCTGATACCGGGCGGCAAGTCGCGACAACAAATTGGCGGGACGGGCGTGCACCCCATCGGCAGTTACGACCGTCACTTTGCGTCGCACTACCATTGTGCCCCTACCTTGTTCGGGTTGCGGACTTGGTTGCGCGAAATCCATCGACTCTTAGGATGAAAACTGATTATTGTCGGCTTCTTCGAGCAGTTGCCACACGTCTTCGGGAGTGGCACTTTGCTTGAGAAATCGGCAGAAAGTGTCATTGCGAAGCTGTCGGGAGATGTTCTCGAGCGCCCGCAGATGATCGCCGGGGCGATCGGGCGGCGAGACCAACAGAAACAACAAATGCACCTTTTCGCCGTCGAGGCTGTCGAACTCGACGCCGGTCTCACTTACCGCCACGGCTCCGCACAGGCGGTCGACCGTCGGGTGTTTGGTATGTGGCACGGCAACGCCGCGACCAATACCGGTACTTCCTAGCTCTTCGCGTTTGAGAATCGCTTCGACGATGCTCTCGAGCTGGTCTTCGCTAATTGCACCCGCTTGCTTGAGCGCGGTGGTCATCTCGCGAATCGCCGATTGCTTATCGGTCGAAGCAATCCCGGTGCGAATCGCGCCTTGGCAAACAAAATCGGCGAAATTCATGAATGAATAATTCCTTGCATAATTAATAACGGCTGCCGGGCAGCGGTCAGCGGCTGGTCATACGAGAGCGTTTGTCGCTGATTCGCCAAGAAAATCGGATCAATACAGTGATGAGCACCTATCTTTGATTTGTGAAAGTCGCCGAGACTCTCGGCCTTCGTGGTTCGTCGGAACTCACCGGTTTTGGCGACTTTCGCTACTTGTCACCCGTGCTAGTCGTCGTTGTCGGGTTCGGGTGCGGGCACCGGTGGTTCTTTGTGGTCAGGTGTCCGGCCTCGCGCATAGAGCTTGTCTTTGTATTTGCGAAGTTGCTGCTCCATTTTCTGCACCGCCTGCTCGACGGCAATCAACAGTTCAGGAGCATCGGCTTTCGCCGAAAAGTCATGTTTATGTTCGGCATCGACTTTAATATCGATGTGGGGTTTGTTGTGATCGGTCAGATCGACAACGACTTCAATGTCGGTTATTCGCTCAAAAATACGAAGCAGTTTCGCTGTCTTTGCGATGACTTTTTCTTGACTTTCGTCGCTTAAATGGCCGTGTCGCGTCGATACTCGAATTTGCACCAGGGTGATCCTCGTTACTGCCTAAGCTACATGCCATCAGGAGTCCTCACCGACGAAAACACCGCGCCAGTTCTCCGCAGAGTCACTAAGTGTAGCGTGTTGTCCGAAGGTCAGCAATTCTCGCAAGGCGGTCCGCAAGACCCAATTAGGGATGGCTGGCCAACAACTTCCTTCCTTCGATCGCGATATTTTTCTCAAACGACCGGGTGCCATTGGAAAATCGGAGAGCTAGGGAAAAACCGCCACGACGCGGCGAGCGCCAAGAGCACGGCGAAGAAGCTCGCCAAAGTATCCTGCTTATTGACTCTCTTGGGGTCAGAAACGCAACGCGACCAATACCGTTTTCAATGGCAAACCAGCCATTTATTGAGTTTTCGAGGCAAGTACGCGCGCAAGGATCAATCGGCTTGGCAGTTCACTGCTGGCGCCGATCGAGAGCCGTCGCGCCAATTCCGCCGTGGACTTGGCGCTCGTTGCGTCGTGGCGGTTAACGGGACTACGACCGGCAAAAAGTGTCGGGGCAGCTTGCGAACTCGGGAAGTTAATTCGCGGGCGATCCTTACTGCTTACGCCCGCATTCCCCCGCCAAGCCGTTGCAAATATACTAAAGTGGTCGGAAACGGCCGTTACGAGGCATTGACGGCACCGCAGCGGCACTACACGCACTGGTCACGAGCATCGCGCAGGCATCCATGGGCATCCGCGTCGTATGCCCCAACGGGCACCAACTCAACGTGAAGACTTTTTTGGCTGGCAAAAAAGGGATTTGCCCTCATTGCCAGTCACGTTTCGATATTCCGGCAGGCCAATCAACGACAGAGACGCACACCGGCCCAGCGCCGGCTGAAGCCGAAGCCCCCCAGCCGCAACCCAATCCCGCCCGGCCAAAGTTTTTGGTTGACGAAAGTACGGTCGTCGTGCGCGAGCCGGCCGATCGAACACCTGATCCTGAAGCCGTCACGCCGAGAACGCCCTTCCAATCGCCCGATTTGAGCCAGCCGCCGGCCGCTAAGACCGAGCAAGTCTCGCCGGTTACCGAACCGGCGCAGTGGTATGTCCGCCCCCCGGCGGGTGGCCAGTATGGTCCCGCGACTGATGAAATGATGGAGCAATGGATCGGCGACGGCCGTGTTCCGGAAACGGCCCTCGTCTGGCGGACCGGTTGGACCGATTGGGCGCGGGCCGACTCGGTCGCCGATCGATTGCCCGGTCGCAAACGACCGATAACGACCTCCGCCGTTGGAAGTGGCGAAAGCCAATCGGTTTCCGTTGACCTGCTCGCAGTGCCATCGCTCGGTGGGCCAGCCGCCGATAACCCGGCATCGCCCGCACAAACAGCGGCCAATCGCCTGCGTCGCAAACGCAAAGCGGCCGCGAAAGCCCAAGCCTGGATCGCCGGGTTGTTGCTGGTGGCTGCTATAATACTCGGAGCATTGCTCGTGATTGTGCTGCGCGGGAGCAGCGACGAGCAAACGCCGACCAACGACACAACGACCGAAAGCCCCCCGTCTTAACGAAAGGTTTTGATCATGAGAGCGAAACTGCGTCGTGCCGCAACGATCACGTTTGCATTCGCGTTGAATTGTCACGCGGTCCACTCTCAAGAGCCGCCGCAACAACCCGAGGCCCCGGTAGCCGTCGAAACGCTCGCGGAGGTCAATGAGGCGGTCGGCGAACCACCCAAGCCACACGTCATCGAGGTTGGCGAAGGCAAGCTGACGATCTTCTTGCCGGGCACTTGGGAAAAGGTCGAGCCGAAATTCAACATGATCGACTACGAGTTTCGTGTGGCACCCGTGCCGAGTGAAGCAGAACGGGCCGAGACCACTGCGACGCCGCTGAAACCGACAGCCGAAGCGGGCAGGCTAACAATTTCACAGGCCGGCGGCACCGTCGAGGCCAACATGCAGCGCTGGATTGGACAATTCCGCCTGGGCCGCGATGCCGACGGAGCCGATGCGATCAAGAAAGAAACAACGAAAGCTGCGCCCCTGGTAATCCACCGGCTCGACATCGCCGGCACCTATTTCGACATGGTCCGAGGCCCAATCGGCCCGAAGCAAGAACGACCCGACTACCGGATGCTGGGAGCGATGATCGAGACGCCCAGCGAAGGGACTTGGTACATCAAGTTCTATGGACCGCAGGCGCTCGTCGAGACCGAAGCCGCCGCTTTCGGGAAGGTGATAGCAGGGCTGAAATGGAAGGATGAAGTGGAATCGGCCGATGCGTCGGCTGACCAGTAATGGCTCATCTTTAAGGGGTGACCAGTGCGGTAACGGTCAAAAGTCGGGCGTCCCCGCTCAGAGGCTGTGAATAAATGGGACTGGCTCTACGGCGCATTGGCTTTGGCCCGCCAAGTGACATCATCCGTAGTGCCTGTCCCATTTATTCACTTTGCACTCGCGGACAATGTTGTGAAAAAGTGGGACAGGCACCGCACTTT
>JBGSRO010000157.1:0-13099 GCA_041737535.1 Pirellulales bacterium
TGCTCCGCTCCAGCGCGAATAAATGGGACAGGCACCGAGCACAAAACCAGTCGAGGCAGCAGCCAACAATACGCTCGGAGCCAGTCCCATTTATTCGCTCACCGTCACAATGAGGAAGTTATTTTGCGTTCCTTCCTAAGCGACTTGTTACTGCGAGCACTTCGTTCCAAGAAATTGGAAGCTACGGCGAATGACCAGACTCAGCGTTTATCGCTTGGCGTTTATCGTTTTTGACTCATCACTCGACTTTTCACACCCAACACAAGGAGTCTAATCAATGGGCTGGCTCATTCCCATCGCGATCATCGCCGGTATTTTTCTGCTGTTTCTGATGTATGGCGTCGGCATCTACAACAAACTGGTCGCGCTTAAAAACCGCTTCGAGAATTCGTTCTCGCAGATCGAGGTCCAGCTCCAGCGTCGGTACGACTTGATTCCGAATCTGGTTGAGATCGCCAAGGGCTATATGTCGCACGAGCGCGAAACGCTCGAGGCGGTCATCTCGGCTCGCAACCAAGCGGCCAGCAGCCTCAAGGCGGCCGCCGCCGCGCCAGGCGATCCGGCAGCGATGGCGAATCTCGCGCAAGCCGAGCAGGGGTTGGGCGGCGTGCTGGGTCGGCTGTTTGCCGTGGCCGAAGCGTACCCCGACCTCAAAGCCAATCAAAATATGATGCAGCTCAGCGAAGAGCTGACGAGCACCGAAAACAAAGTGAGCTTCGCCCGTCAGGCCTATAACGACACAGTCATGGACTACAACAGCTATCGCCAGTCATTCCCGCCCGTGTTCTTCGCGACGATGTTTGGGCACGCAAAGGATGCCGAGTTGTTGCAGTTCGATTCAGCGGCCATTGCGGTCGCGCCGAAGGTTTCGTTCTGAGGCAAATCACACGAAACCGCGCGGCTTATGCCGTGGTCTCGATGACTGGAGGCGACGAGTGCGTTAACAACTAGCGCCACTTCAACACGGCAAACACTCCATCGCCGTCGCGAATACGTTGTGGCAGCGATAGCAAGCGATCGCGATAGATGCTCAGGACCAGTGCCGATCCAAACACCACACCACCACCCACCATCAAGTAGACGGCGGTCGTTTGCAGTTGGTCGGGGACGTCGATCAGCAGCACCAGGCTCAAGATATAGCTCGCCAGCATCGCGACACCACCCAGTGTCGTCGCGCGGAACCGACACAACAGGCCCGACGCCACCAGCGCGAGTCCCAGCGCCAATACGCCAGCTTCGTGTAGGGCGGTCCACAGCCAGTCGCTACCCAACATACGAACCGACAACAGCCCGATTGTCATGGGCAGCACCGCCAGCGCGGTGCCGATCCACAGCCCGCCATCGACGATCAAATCCTGGTCGGGATCATCGGCCATCTTGGGACTCCGCCAAGAAACGTGAGCCACCACCAGCAGCACACAACCAGCCAGCGTTGCGATCATCTCGCTACGCTGCAATACCGAAAGCTGCGAAACAGCGTTGAGTGTCATCAAACTCACCACGAAGCTAAAGAGCGAAATGCAAAGCAACGCCCGTCGACCTCGTGCCGGGGTCGACAACCACGCAGCCACGAGGGCCGCGACCGTTTGACCCATCACAAGCAGCAACAGCGACGCATCGGCCTCGCCCGCCAGCAATCGATTCACAGCCAGCAGCCCACCGCCGGCGTTGCCAACGATCAAGGCCAGTCGACCGGCGAGCCACCCTTCGCCCAGAAGACGAAGGCGGTCGACAATCACGACGGCGAGTCCGGCCGCACTCAACAGTGCCAAGGGCAAGTAAACGCCCAGCTCATAGACCACGACCGCTTGCCAACAAGCCACACTCGCGAGTGCCACCGCTGTCGACACCGCGTAATGAGTGGACCGCAACATGGCGACCGCCATGTAGCCAGTCGCCAACAACGCAAAGAGCAACACGAGGCTCGCCGCGTAGGTCGTTAGCAAAACGGGGAGCACCAGCACAAACAACAACCCGGCCACGACCTCGGCCGCACGCATGGCCGCATCGCGGCGCAGACCATCGACCGAGGCAGCAAATCCAAGCAAGCCAAACATGACCACTGTCGCGATACACAACACGACGGGAACCACAGCATCGGTTGGCCATGCCGCCACGAAAGCGACCAATGCGAGCGTTGTCGTCGTCGCGAGTCCCACGAGCGAAGCAGTATGGTTTTGGCAGGCGACGCGCTTGAACACGACACCCAGTCCATGAGCGAGAACTGTGACAATAGCCGACATGACCAATGTCCAGTCGAATTCAAACGCATCGATCTGAAACTGCTCAGCATGAAGACCGCGAACGACCTGGGTTGTGAGCCAAAGAGTCGCGAGCCATGCCGTCGCGATTCCACAGCGACCGAGCATGGTGGTGAGCGCGTGAGAGTCTTTGTGCCCTTGCTGCTTGTCAACAACCAAACCACGAACGACTTGAACGGCAATGCTCACCAGCGCGAGCAAGCCGACGCAAAGTTGCTCGGTAACAGAAATCCCCAGCACATCGACGGCGAGCAAGAAGGTCCAGAACAAAGTGGCGGCGGCCACCACCGCGAAGCGACGACCCGCCCGAACGACCCACGCGCTAAAGCCATAGACATAAGTCGACAGACCGGTGAGCGCCAGCGCGGCGAGCTGCACACGGCGATGCTCGGCCAAGTAAGGTTTCTCGAACCAATCGAGCTCGGCGAACCACGGCTCCCATAAAAACCCCGCAATGCGTCCGCCCAAGAGCAGCAACAACCCCGCGGCAAGCGCCGTGTGACCCGCGACAAAAAATGCGTGGCCAAAGTTCTCGCGGGTGTAAGCTGTCGAATCGTGCTCGCTAGTCGACGGAAACAACTGACGGACGTGAACACACAAGGCACCAATCACCACCATCAAGGTCGCCGGAGCGAGCACTTCCCAGAACCGCTCGATGTGAGCATCGGCCAACAACAACAGGCCCGACAACACCACTCCTGCGACCGCTGGATAAACGAACAAGGCATCCTTGAGGAGCCGCGCGACACCAACGTAGATCATGCAACAGCCGAGTGCCGGTATCCACAAGTGCCCCCCCTTGGCCAGCGTGATCAAACCCTGGGCGTCGTAGAACCAAAGGTGCAAAGGGAGCAACAAACAGGCGAGCATCGCCACGCCCCGGCCCGCCATTTGGTAGCGGGTTCGCATGACTGTCAGCACACCGGCGGCCAAGACGACAATGTTGCCCAGTCCCAGCGCAAGGGCCATGTGCAGCGGATTGTCGAACACACCAATCGCGGCAAGCCATACCACGAGTCCAATCGCCAGCAGCCCGCCCCCCGCCGACATGAGCGTTTGCAGCCCGCGAGGGTCGAGCAGCAGAGCAATCAAGCCGCGTGGCGAGCCTTTGGCCGGATCAGCCGACAGATCGGCGTCGGTGAGCGTCAACACCTCGTCATTGGTATCATTGGCGGGATCGCCCGCCGGAGCAAAAACAGGGGGCTGCTGAGACATGACATTACTCCGTGCGCGAAGGAACCGGTAGGTGCGGTCGTCGGGACCGAATACGGTTTCCCCTAAAGCAACCCCGGTGCCAACGGTGGCCGACGGTTCGTAAGTTGTTGTTAGCGATAGAGATGCGACGAAACCGACTTTTCAGAGAAGCACTTTATCGCCGGATGATGTACACTGCATGTATTCACAGAAGTACGTTCGATGAACGCGAGTCCTAGTCAATGCCCAAGTCACTGCTCTCGGCTAGCGACCGAGAATTCATCAAGGCGCTCTCGGATCTGACTCATTCGAACCCGTTCGAGCCTCGTCGAATTGAGCTCGAACGACGAGCACTCGGCAATGCGTTTGTCGAGGACAATCCGGCGTGGAGTCGCACGGCAGCGACCGACGCGGCCGAGCGGCCCAACGTGGCGCGGCTCACCGACCGAGCCAACGAACTCGTCGAGCGAGTCTGCCGCGATGACAAGTCGACCGGCAATATCGCCGCCAACGACGCGACTCACTTCGACGACCTGGTGACCTATGTCACCTATTACCGGCACGTTGCACCGCTGGCGGTGGTCGACACGTCGGCGGGCGCGAACGCCATCGCCAAAGCGTGGCAGTCGTTCGCCGACGATCGCCAGCGATTGCTCGGGCCAATAATGAGTCATGGCCGGGTCGGGCTCGCCGACAACGCTCACGTGTTTGCTTGTCTCTATCAGGTCCGCCGGGCGTTTACACACATCTTTATGTACTTGGTCGGCCAATCACGCCCCGCCACCCGGCTTCGCGCCCAAGTGTGGCAGTCGATTTTCACGCACGACCTGCGTCGCTTTCGCCGCTCGCTGTACGATCGCATGTCGGGGCTATCGACACTTATCACGGGCCCTTCGGGGACTGGCAAGGAACTGGTCGCCCGCGCAATTGGCTTGTCGCAATACGAGCCGTTCGATGAGCAACGCAAACGCTTCGTGAGCGAACCGACGTTCATTGGCGTTAACCTGGCGGCCTTTTCGCCAACGCTCATCGAGTCGGAACTGTTCGGCCATCGTAAGGGCGCCTTTACCGGAGCGACCACCGACCGTGCCGGTTGGCTTGAAGTGTGCCCTGCCGGAGGTGCTGTGTTTCTCGACGAGATCGGCGAGCTGGATCCGGCGATTCAAGTAAAACTTTTGCGAGTGATTCAGCTGCGCGAATATAGCCGGTTGGGCGAAACCGAGCCCAGGCACTTCACCGGCAAACTTATCGCGGCAACCAACCGCGACCTCGCCTGTGAGATGCGCGAAGGGCGATTTCGCGAAGACTTTTATTACCGCATTTGCAGCGACCTCATCGCGGTGCCGTCACTGCGCGAACAACTAACCGACTCACCCGCAGCGCTGCACACCCTGCTAGAGTTCATTGTGGGACGCGAGTTGGGAGCGACAACCGACCAACCAAGCGACGACGTCGCGCGGCTTGTCGGGGAAGTCGAGCAGTGGATCGGCGAACGAATGCCCCGCGATTATCCTTGGCCCGGCAACATTCGCGAGCTCGAGCAGTGTGTTCGCAATGTGCTGGTGCGCTGCGAATACCGACCACCAACAGCCCAGCCAGCGGCCGGCATGTGCGATTGGCTGCAGCGTGCCGAGCAAGGTCGGCTATCGGCCGACGAGTTGCTGAACCACTACTGCCGACTGGTATACAGCAAGACCGGGGGCTACGAACAAGCATCGCGAGTGCTGGGCATCGACCGCCGAACGGTGAAGGCGCGGATCGAATCGCTTGGGAAGTAGCTAGGGGTACAGCATTAATTCTGCGACTTGCGGACGCGGTCGACGACGATCTTGGCGATTTCTTCGGCCGGCATGGTGCCTTCGGCGTTGTTCGACAGATTCGTCACAACCACTACGGCCGTTTTCGAGTAGCGACGATCGGCAAAACTTGCGTTGTCGCTCGGCACGTTGCCCGGATGGCCGACCGCATTATCTTTGCGACAGACCATGAGACGGCTAAACAGCGGTCGAAAACAGAGTGCCGGGCGATGCTATGCGGCGGTTGAAAAGTGAAGTGCAGAGCTGTGAAGCTCCCTCGCTCATTCGCTTCGTACTTTTCGACCGCCCAAGCAAACGAGCTTCGAATCAGTCCTCAATAACAACCGCCCACCGGCCACCGCTGGCGTTGCTTCGCTTGCTTCCCCCAAATCGGTTTCGCCCAGCAGTTCGTAGTTGCGACTCGCAGCCAGCACAACGGCTTTCCCCTCGCGCGAGAGCGCGACAAGTCGATTGCCGACGCAGACAGGTGATCCATAGTAGCCCCCGCCGATTCGCTTTCGCCACACGACGTCACGAGTTTCGCTGTCGACGCACGTCACAATTCCTTGGTCGTGCCACAAGAACAACAAGCCATCTTTAGCCAAAATTGTCGGCACGTAAGGAACATTTTTGTCGAGTGTATAAGCGACGCTGGCATCTGCCGCGTCGTATTTCGCGGCTACCATTACATGACCACTGCCCCCACTGCCGCAGGTGGCGATGAGCATGTCGCCAGCGACACAGGGCGAGCTAACCGTCCGCGCTGGAAGCACATCGCTAAGCGACCATGCCACGGTCCCGTACTGGGGTTCGACCGCCTGTAAACCACCACCGGTGCTCTCGGCAACGATCAGTGTTCGGCCAGCAACTTCAATCGTGCAGGGCGTTGAGTAGGTCTCTTTTTCGTTCTGGCTTCGTTCGGCGCGCCATCGCTCCGCGCCACTGGTGGTGTCGAAGGCGACCAGGTAACAGCCAGCTCCCGTGTCGATATTCAGACAAACGACGTCCCCCACGACCACTGGCGACGAACCGAAACCATGCGGTCCATCGAAGCGCGGCAGCTTGGCTTCCCATTGAACTTTGCCGCCACGATCGAGGGCTGCAAGGTAGACGGCCGATTGGTCGCCATAGGCGACGTAATAGTGCGATGAGTCGGCGGCCGGTGTGGCCGACGCCGTGCTGTTGGCGGCGTGCATTTTCTGCTTGACACACTTAATTGGTGTCGACCACAAGGGCGTGCCGCTGTCGAGATCGAACGCGCTCACATTCAGCACATCGCCGCCAGCGTGCGTGACGACGACTTGTTTGTCACACACAACAGGCGAGCTCACACCCTTGCCAGGTAGATCAACTATCCAGCAATAGTCGGACTCGGTGAACTCGCTCGGAAAATCGATCGCATCGGCAATGCCCGTGCCGTTAGGCCCACGGAAGCGCGTCCAGTTTTCTTGACCTGTGGCGACTGTCGCGAGCGTCAGCAAGACGATTAGCGAAAGTGTTACTCTCATCGCGAAGCCCTCATGAGTGTTATTGATGCCCATCGCGCCCCGAAAGCCCCGAAAACTCCGGGGGCTAACGCCACCCGGCTCGCCTTGCTTTCGTAGCTCCCTGCTGCCCGCTGCTCGTTTCAGCGGTCAATGTGGTATTGCTCAATCTTACGATACAGCGTGGCCCGTCCGATACCCAAGAGTTTGGCCGCTTCGGGAACATTGCCCTTCGTGCGTGCGAGCGCCTCAGCGATGAGCTTCCGTTCCCAGTGATCGATTTCGAGCGTTTCGAGCACTTCGCTCGATGCATCGCGGAGCGCCAGGTCGGCCGCGCTGATTTCGTTGCTTTCGGTCATTACGACCGCGCTGTCGATGCGATTGCGGAGTTGACGGACGTTGCCTGGCCAGCGGTAGGCGAGCAGTTTGCGCCGGGCTTCGTCACTGAGCTGAAGACTGGTGCGCCCATGCTGCTTGCGAAAGTGATGGAGAAAGAAGTCGACCAAGAGGTTGATGTCGCTCCCCC
This sequence comes from Pirellulales bacterium, assembly GCA_041737535.1. Taxonomy (GTDB): domain Bacteria; phylum Planctomycetota; class Planctomycetia; order Pirellulales; family Lacipirellulaceae; genus JBGSWC01. The sequence goes on from JBGSRO010000157.1 coordinate 7,262, forward strand.
GATCGCGCAGCGGCGGCACAACGAGTTCGAACACGGTGAGCCGATAAAACAAGTCCTCGCGAAATTTGCCTTCCTTGACGTAGGTTGTGAGGTCGCGATTCGTGGCGGCTACGACGCGAACATCGACCGTCACTTCTTCGGTCCCGCCAACGGGCAAAAACGGATGTCCCTCGAGAATTCGCAGTAGCTTGGCCTGACCTTCGAGCGTCATCTCACCAACTTCGTCGAGAAACAACGTACTCATGTCGGCCTGTTGAAAGAAACCACTATGGTCGCGGTCGGCCCCTGTGAACGAGCCCGCTTTGTGGCCAAAGAGTTGGCTCTCCATCAAGTCAGCCGGAATCGCCGCGCAGTTGACACTCACCATCGGCCGCTCGGCGCGCGGGCTCGCTTTGTGAATCGCGCGGGCGACAAGCTCTTTGCCTGACCCGCTCTCGCCTCGCACGAGCACACAGCCCCCGGCGCGGGCGACGCGAGTGATCTTGCTCTTGAGCGATTGCATCGGCTCGCTATCGCCAATGAGTTCGCTCGAATCGACAGTGTGCGCGAGCAGTCGCTCGTAGTCGGTTTGCAAACTGACTTGCTCCCGGGCCCGGACCAGAGCGATGGTCACCAGATTGGCGACCGTGATCACAAAATCGAATTCCGACTGTCGGAACCGACCCTCATTGAGGTATACGTGCAGCGCCCCCAAGATGGTTCGCTCGCCCGGAGGCCCTTTTTTCACCAGTGGAACACAGATCGCATCGGCAAACGCATCGTTCTTTACTTGGGGCGACTTTTCGCGCGACCCTTCGGGTGCCGATGGCTGATTGGCCACCCAAATTGCATGTCCTTGCTGCGCCACAAGTTCGGTCAGCGTGGGATTGATTGCTAGCTTCGAGTTAGCTTGCTTAGTCGTCGCTTGCTGTGGCAGCACGAGCCGCGGTACGAGCTGGCCATCGTCGCTCGCCCACAAGAACCCGGCGACTGCGGCACTCGTCCGCTTCCGCACCAGTTCAAGCGTGGCCCGAATGATTTCGCTCGCCTCGCTAATCCCCAGCAGCTTGATGCAAAGCTGATAGAGCAACATCAGCTCTTGCACCTGCTCGGCATCGGGAATCGCCGGCAGCGAGTCGCGAATGCTGGGAGACGAACCGAGCGGTACGTCTTGCACAATCGTTTGCTCGAGCGCCGAGACTTGCTGAGTGCCCGACGTGGGGGGTTGGTCGGAGAGCTGGAACTCAAAGCTCAAGTCGCCGATGCGAAGTTCATGCCCCGCGTCGAGGGCGGCCTCGTCGATACGTCGGCCATTGACGAACGTGCCATTGCGACTCCCCTGGTCGCGTACGGTCCATTGCCCGTCGTCGAGTTTGAGTATGGCATGAACCCGCGATGCCAACGGGTCGGCGATTGGCAACTGGCAATCGAGCCCACGACCGATCGTGATATCGATGGACGAGTTCAAAAGGAAATATTGACCGGCCAGTTCGCCGGTGAGGTGGGTTAAGTAAGCGTACACAGATGGCGATGCGGGGGACAATTAGGAGAACGCGAAAGCTCATCTGTGAGTGTATACCGTGAGTGGAAAATGGGGAAACGCGGCCCTTTCGCCCGCAAAGCCCCTTTTCCTATCGCCCGAGGTCATTCGAGTGGCAAACGGAAGACTTCGACCAGTTGGCCGATGGGGCTGCCGATGGCGGCGATATGACGTCCATCGGGTGAGGCGGCGACGTACTTGACGTAGCCCGAGTCACTCATCTTGAGTTCTTGAGCACGTTGTCCCTGCTCGACATCCCAGACCGAAACGACCCCCGAACCGCCGGTGACTAGCCGCTTGCCACTTGGCGAAAACGCGGCGCTCCACTGAATTTCGTTGGTCGCCATCTGCGGCAAACTCTTGCCAGTTTGGGTTTCGCAAACACCGATCACGCGGCCCCCGGCGGCCGCGACCCGTCGACCGTCGTTCGACATTGCTGTGCTGAGGGCAGTGCCCGCGATGCCCAGCTTCATGACCTGGAGCAACTCGTGAGACTTGGTATCGACAAGTGCCACGAGTTCGCCGTCGGTCACGAGTCCCTGACCACCACGGCGGCTGAACGTCGCAGCGCTTGCCGACGTAAACCGGAAATCGTGATAGGTGCCCAAGACCTTGCCCGTTTCAATATCCCATAGACTGGCTGCACCGCCGTAGTGTGTCGACAGCCCGCGCTGGCCATCGGGCGAAATGGCAATCGACTCGATGTCGTCGTCGGCGATCTTGAAGCTCCGCTCCGGCGTGAGTTTGCCCCTCGCGAAACCCCACACGAGCATGTCTCCCTCATCGGTACCGACGATCACTTTTTTGCCATCGGGAGTGATGGCTAGCGACTTCGGTCGCCCAGCGGCTCTCGCTATTTTGTAAACGGCCGATTGCGACGTGTTGATCCGAAAAACCGTGACGTTATCGCTGCCGAGGGTCACCAGACAGCCGCCGTCGGGAGAGAAAACCAGTCCATCGTAGCCCCACGATGGCGAGCGGAACTGGCGGACAGAACCCAACTCGACGTTCGATTCAATTGCGGTGAACTTCACCCCTTCACCTGCGGCCGGCGCGACGTTGTCCTTCAATACACCCGCTAGCTCCGCCCGATACTTCGGCAACGACGCGAGATACTGAAGATCGGCCTCGCACAGTTTGTCGAACGGAATCTTGCGAACCGAACCTTTCGCGTCCTCGAGATAGGCACCCCCTTCTTTGACCGTCACCAACTCGGCTTCAAGCGTGAACTTACCCGAGCGATCGGTCCAGGTGCGCGCAACCGCTAGCGGAGTCGCGGCAAGAACCGATGTACACAACAGCAGAGTGGCGATGCAACGACGCGAGAGTGGCATAGTCGCAGATATTTCTGTGTGGAGATGTGTCTGGCAAACTCAATTATCGGGATCAAACTGATCGAGTCGGGGCGACAGCGACAGCGACTTCACGCTACTCTTCGGTCCACTTGGCGTGGCTGGAGCAGACGCATCGAAATTGGCGGTTTCGCCAGATTGACTGCTCGGCAACGGCCGCGTCGCTGGCTCTTGAGCGCGCTCTTTGGCCCGCGTTAAGCGGTCTTGTTCTTCCTTGGCAAGCTCGTTGGCCGACATCCGCTCGAACCGCATCGTGACGGGGACTCGCACGCTAACATTGCTCGAATTCATCACCAATGTCGACCGGAAGTCCATTGACTGCATGAGCCCCTGCGCCTGGTCGAACAGCCCGGTCCCTTTGCCTTCGACAACGAGATAAGGCTCGGCTTCGGGCGATTCGCCTTCGACCCGCAACTCACAGTTCTTGGTCAAATCGACGAGATCCCCGCGCGGTGCCCCGAAGGTAGAAGTCGTCGATTCGACCCCCGCGATCAACTTGACAGCCGTTGGCGATGTTCGCTGGTTGCGTTGCCAAGGCGACCCAAGTCGGCTGCGCTCGCTGGGCCTCAATCCGTAGGGAGAGATTGGCTCGGCACGTTGGGCCGGATCGGGGCGTGTCATCAGCACCGACGCCGATGAGGTGGCGGTGCCCGGTGCCGCAGTTGGAAGTTGTTCGATGCCAACTGCAGCAGCGCTCCCCAGCAGGCAGGGGAGCAAGCCGTCGCCAACGCTGTCGACGATCTCACCCGCTTGGCTCACGACGATCGCGCCGCGCGAACTTTCGTGCCGCGCTGCCGCCAAGGCGAGGGCCCCTCGCGTGGTGTCGGGAAGCTCGTACCAGTAGGCCGACGAATCGAGTCGGTCGAGCGCGCCAATGCCGAAGCCCGCCAGGCCATATTCGACTTCGAGAAACACGCAGGCTGGGCTCACGCGTGCGACAACATCGGCCGGTTCGAGCCGTGCCGCCTGTTCCGATTGGGCCACGGGAACTTTCAGGGTTTTTGCGAAAGTCGCAACGTCGTTCGACGGGATCGCGAAGCCGACCTCCGAAATGCCCGCCCCGGCGAGTAGCGAGCTCGTGACACCGACGACCCGACCGGTGTTGTCGACCAGCGGCCCACCACTGTTGCCCGGATTGACGGTAGCGTCGATCTGCAAGCCCCGCTTGCCGTTGGGGCCGCCGATCCCAGAGACTTCGCCCCGTGTGACTTTGATCGATTCGCCGAGCAGGTCGGAAAGCGGAAAACCAATAGTGCGCACTTCGTCGGAGAGTCGCACTGTGCTGGAGTCGGCAAAGGTCGTAAAAGGCAGCCCGGTGGCCGCAACACGCAAGATGGCGATGTCTTGATCGAAGTCGGCACCAATGACCGTGGCCGCGTAGTTGCGGCCACCGATTTTTGCGTTCACTTTTGTGGCCCCATGCACACAGTGTGCACAGGTGACGATGATGCCCTCGGGGTGAACGACAAATCCGCTGCCGGTTCCCTGCTTCGCGATACTCGCGGCCGCCTTCGCCAGCGAAGATCCCGCGACCATCGTCAGCGTGTTGCGACCGCGATACTTAAGCGTTTTGCCGGCGATGTCGATGTCGATTTCAAATCGGTAGACGATCGGAACGTCCGAGTTCCAACGGTACTTCAGCTTGGTTTCGACATCGGCATGCGATGTGGGCACATCGCGTCCCAGCGGCGGCAGCGTGACTTGCGTCGGCGGTTCAGCGCGAGCGCTCGCCCCGCAAAGCAGCATGACGAACAGCGCCATCGCCAACCATGCATGGCGACTGAGTAGCGGCGAATTGCCGGGGGGCCGAATGGTCATCAGAGCTGTATCGTCGGAGTTCTGAAGTTGCCAAAGTGTCCGGGCGAGTGTCCTGGCTACCGAGCTACAAGTGTAACAAACTCGCACCAGGGCAACAAGTTTGGGGCGTTGGAGTGTCTGACAAGAAACGATGGCCGGGTTTCTTGCAGAGACCTGTACAAGAAAACCGCAAAGACGCGGAGAACGCCAAGACGACGCCACGAAACAGAGTGGCAACGCTCGACTTTCGAGAAGTGAAACGAAAGCGACGGAGCGCCACAAATGGAAAGCTAAGTCGACGAGCCTAAGTCGACGGGCAGAGACCGCTCGGTTTGCACCCGGTTGTCGCTGCGAGATTTTCATTGGCATCGCCATTAAGCTGCTTCTCACGCTTTTTTTGTTTGCATCTTTTCATGCCGTGTCTCTTTGCGTCGTGGCGTCGTGGCGTCGTGGCGGTTCCCCTGCTTGGGGTGCCAGAGAAAATTGTCAGGCACGCGTTGGGCCGGATCGTGGATCGGCGAAGCAAAGTTTGCTGGTGACGGGGTCTAACGTACTATCGTGTTGCATGATTTCTTTTCAGATCGCTACGAGGATTTGATGGCATTTGTCCTGAGCAATACTCCTGCGGTAGCGATGCACACTCGCGGTTGGAAACGCGTGTAAGGATCGCCCGCGAATTAACTTCCCGATTTCGCAAACTGCCCCGACATGTTTTGCCGGTCGTTGTTTAATTAACCGCCACGACGCAACCAGCGCCAAGTACACGGCGGAATTGGCGCGACCGCTCTCGATCAGAACCAGCAGCGAACTGCCAAGTCGATTAATCCTCGCGCGCACTTGCCTCGAAAAATCAAGAGATGGCTGTTTTGCCATTGAAAACAGCATTGGTCAGGTTGAGTTTCCGACGCAAGGGTGTCAATAAGCAGGATACTTTGGTGAGCTTTTTCGCTGTGCTCGTGGCGCTCGCCGCGTCGTGGCGGTTTTTCCTTAGCTCCCCGATTTTCAAATCGCACCCGGTCGTTTGTGAAAAATAGTAACCGTTCACGCCCCGGTGCAAGCACCCGAGAAACCGGGCTAGACTCGCACGGTCGATTTCGGCCCCAATACTTGCATGAGCAAGTTGCCGCCGGAACTGGAAGCCGAAATGACGCCCGCTGTCAAAGCGGCTTT
>JBGSRO010000158.1:0-7990 GCA_041737535.1 Pirellulales bacterium
TGCTCCGCTCCAGCGCGAATAAATGGGACAGGCACCGAGCACAAAACCAGTCGAGGCAGCAGCCAACAATACGCTCGGAGCCAGTCCCATTTATTCGCTCACCGTCACAATGAGGAAGTTATTTTGCGTTCCTTCCTAAGCAAACGACTCATCCCAAAGTCGCTCTGACTCGATTTCTTCGATCAGCCAATTCGCAATTGCATTTTGCTGATCTACTGGCAAAGCCGACGCTTGGGCGAATGCTTGTTCGAGTAGCTTTGTCATAATTGTCGTCACTCGGATTAGGTTCCCACGCAACTTTCGTCGTTTAATCCAAGCCGCTGGTCGACTTCGTCGACCGAAAGCAAATTCCCCGCTTCCGCATCCGCAAGACCGGCTTCGATCTTCTGACGGACGTACATTCGATAGATCACGTCTTCCCACGTCGCATCGTCGGGCAACGAATCGACAGCATCGTGGGCAGATGTTTTTATTGAGTTCGGCATCGTATTCTCCTCTAACCAAGCTTACCCGCAGGCCGGTCTACGGGCAACGAAGATCCTGCGTCTTGCGAAGATGGCAGTTGTTTTCTGACGCAACTATTTGTCGGTAGAATGAGCTTCTTCGACTCGACGTGACTCAAAACGTAGTCGAGTCGATTTCTTCTCTTCTTCTTGCAGCGCATCAACCAACCCGTCGAGCGTTCCACCAGCGTCCTCGAGCAGCTTCTCGCGAATCTGGCGCAGTTCGTCCAGGATTGGGTTAGTCGGGATCGCCATCGTTTGGCTCGTTTCCAAGAAATTCGCTAGGGGTACAAATGAGTAATTGTCCGTAGCCGCGATCGTCGAGTAAGCGGTAAACACGCGGCAGTTCGTGAGCGTTGGCAATGTGCCGACAATTAAGCGATAATAGGTATTGTATTCCGCCTACTGCCGCCGCGGCAACATGAAGGGCGTCGGCAGAGGCTTGTTGAGGCATAATCGAAGCCGACACCAGCTCTCGCGCGAGGGCACGAACCTCGTCGTCGATCGGAATCATTGCTACGTCCTGCAGCAGCTTGAGCCGTTCAACTGCGGCAACTGGGTCGCCCGCGCCTGCCTCCTTCAAGACGAGTTGCGATGCCACCAAGTCATAGTTGGTGCGTTTGTCGGCCCACCAAGTTCGCGCCTGATATTGCATTGCTGCGATCTGAATATCGGAGCTAGGCCAAGCGGTCGCGTGGCTCACGATCGACGTTTCGATGTAGATGGAATCCATCCATTGCCCCGCGATAATTACAAGAATAAAGACGGAAGACGAAAGTCTACCGTCCGCCGACGGTAGCTACATGCTTACTCCTCAATATCCTTCACCTTCGCACTCGCCAAAATCTCTGCCTGCACGTTGCCCGGCACCGGTTCGTAGTGGCTAAAGTCCATGGTGTAGGCCCCCTGACCTCCCGTCATGCTGCTGAGCGTGCGGGCGTAGTGCAGCACTTCGCTCAAGGGGGCTTTGGCTTCGACCGTCGTCATGCCTCCGCCGAGGGTGTCCATGCCCATCATCTGCCCGCGACGACCGGCGAGGTCGCTCGAAACGTCGCCCACGTTGTCGGCAGGGACGGTGATGTGGAGCGTGACCATTGGTTCCAAGAGCGTCGGCTTGGCGTTTTTGAAGCACTCGGCAAACACCTTGGCAGCCGCGATTTTGAAAGCCGTTTCGTTGCTGTCGACGGGGTGGTCTTTACCAAAATAAACCTCAACACACACATCTTGAATTTTGCAGCCGACTATCACTCCCTTGTCGATCCGTTCGAGAAACCCTTTCTCGATCGCGGGCATGAAGTTGCCCGGAATCGTTGCCCCCACCACCGAGTCGACCCACAGAAAGTTTTGCTTCTCGAAGTAGTGTTTGTGCTTGAGATGAGGGAAACGGTCTTTGGTGGCGAACTCGTCGATGTCGGTTCCTTCGGGGAGCGGAAACATTCGAATGTGGACCTCGGCAAATTGCCCCGAGCCCCCCGACTGTTTCTTGTGACGATAACTTCCTTCAGCGTTCTGCTGAATCGTTTCGCGGTAAGGAATTTTTGGCTCGTGCGTTTCAATCTCGACATGATCGCGGCGGGCGAGTCGTTCGCGGATCAGTCCAAGGTGCAATTCGCTCATTCCTGTTAGCACCGTCTCGTGCGTCTCGGGATCGTGGTCGACATGCACGGTCGGGTCTTCTTCGGCCAACTTGTGCAGCGCACTCGACAGTTTGGTTTCGTCCCCCCGGTTCTTGGGCGAAACGGCCAGCCCCACCATCGGGTTGGGGAACTTCGGCGGCGAAAGCTCGACTTCGCCGAGTGTGGTGCCGGTGTGCAGGTGTTCGCACTTCGCGACCGCGACAATGTCGCCCGGTCCGGCCGCCTCGACCGGCGATGTCTTATCGGCTTGCATCCGTAACGGCTGCCCCAGTTTAAACGGCTTACGCCCCCCCGCGACATCGACGCTCGATTCTTTCGTAAGCGTACCGCTGTAAATCCGCACGAAACTCAGCTTCTGAACAAACGGATCGATCCGCGTTTTGAATATTTGGGCCACAAGCGGGCCCTTCGCGTCGGGCGAAATGGTGACTGTGTCGCCACCGAGCTTGCCGGTGACTTTGCGGTCGCTGGCCGGGACAGCGATGGCCACCAGCAAGTCGAGCAACTCGACGAGCCCCAGATTTTTCTTCGCCGACACACAGCAAATGGGGACAATCGTCCCGGCCGCGACCGCTTTCGCGGCCAGCTTCAATAAGTCGTCGGGCGAGGGAACTTCGCCTTCAAAATACTTTTCGAGCAATGCTTCGTCGGTTTCGACGATCGACTCAACCGCTTGTTCGTGGGCCGTGTTCATGTCGACAGCCCCGGTGGCAACGGTGCCCAGTGTGCTGACGATTTGCGACGCGGCATCGCCAGTCGCATCGGGCGCGTCGAGCAATACGCATTCGTGGCCAAACGTATCGCGAATGCTTTCAACCAGGGCGGGCAGGTCGACGCTGGCGTCATCGACTTTGGTAATGCAAATGACTCGGGCGAGTCCTCGCTCGGTTGCTTCTCGAAACACGCGACGCGTGTTGACCTTGATGCCGGCGTGCGCGTCGATCGCGATGACAGCCGTTTCGACGGCATGCAGCGCACCGAGCGTTTGACCAATCAGATCGGGATAGCCGGGCGTGTCGAACAAATTGAAGTGGAGCCCGGCGTACTCGAAATGCACCAGCTTCGCTTCGATGCTGTGTTTGTGATGCTTCTCTTCTTCGTCGAAGTCACAGATGCTAGTGCCAGCGTCGACACTTGGTTGAGAAGTGATGGTTCCGGTGGCGGCCAACAAATTGTCGACAAGCGACGTTTTGCCGGCCGAACCGTGGCCGCCGATGGCAATGTTCCGAACACGAGCCGCATCGAGTGTCATGATCCGCTCTCCTGAGAATGAGAAAAGAATTGTCGGGGTCGATGATGAGGGGAGGGCGAGGCTCCGGCCGAGCCTTTTGCTTGAGGGGAGGGCGAGGCTCCGGCCGAGCCTTTTGCGAAATAATGAGTTTCGGCTCGGCAGGAGCCTCGCCCTCCCGTCTGAGACAAAACCCGTTTACTGAGCGAGTTCGACCGCCTGTTGCAAATCAATGGTCCCTTCGTAAATCGCGCGTCCGATGATACAAGCCGCCAGGCCCGCCTTCGCCAGTTTGCCAACGTCGTCGAGCGTCGTAACACCCCCAGACGCGACGACCGGCAAGTCGATCGCGCCCTGCATTTCGGCCATGGCCGCGACGTTCGGACCGGCCATCATGCCATCGGTGGCGATGTCGGTGTAAACAATCGCCGCCAGCGGTTCGCCAGCGAACTGCCGGGCGAGGTCGATCGCGCTGGTGTCGCTCGTTTCGAGCCAGCCATCGGTCGCCACACGGCCATCGCGAGCGTCGATGCCGAGCACGAGTCGCCCAGGAAACTGGCGACAGACGTTGCGAAACCAATCGGTATGTTTGATCGCTGAGGTGCCGATCACGAGCCGTGTGAGGCCAAATTCGAGTAGTTCTTCGATCGACTGCTCGTCGCGAATGCCGCCGCCGAGTTCGCACTGCATGTTCACAGCTTCGACAATGTCCTGCACCACCGGCAGGTTGACGGGCGAACCTTCACGAGCCCCGTCGAGATCGACCAAATGCAGATACTTAGCTCCTGCCGCGGCAAATTGCCGCGCGACGGCGACCGGGTCGTCGCTAAAGACTGTCTCTCGGTTGTAGTCGCCTTGCCGCAGTCGGACACACTTGCCTCCACGCAAGTCGATGGCTGGCCAAATCTGCATGGCACGCGTGCCTCGCCCAATGCTGCTGAGAAATTATTTCCGCCGACTATTCCTTATCGCGGATTGCGCGGCAAAATTCAAGCCATCGGTCGTTTTCGGCCTTCAGTTCTCAGTTCTTTCGCTGACGCATTAAACTGACAACTAGCAACTGACAATTCTCACCGACCGAACAGTTCGGTCCAGTGTTTGTTCTCACGCCCCACGCCCACACGCTTGTGATTGCCGAGCATGTTCTTGTGGTGGCCCGGGCTATGAAACCAGCCTAAGTTCGCAGCGGGGCCCGTGCTGTAACCGGCCGCTATGTTCTCGCCCGAGGCTTTGGTGTTGAACCGCGCGGCCCGGTCCCAGGGCGTCTTCTTTCCCTCAACCGGCGATTCGTGTGCAAAGAAGTTGTGTTCGATCATGTCGTGCGAATGATCGCGGGCCGCGGCCGTGAGCTGCAGATCAACCACCACCGGTTCGAGTCCCAACAGAATTCGCGTCAGATTCAGCGAGAGCACACAGCGAGCCTCTTCGGCGTCGAGCTTGCTCGCGAGTTTTTCGTTCTGAGCAAGTACCGCCCGCGTCACGTCGCTCATCGGGAGCGCCAGCCGCACGGCGATTTCTTCTTCTTGCACCAGATATTGCTCGAACGAAACCGCCTGAGGCTTGTCGGCGGGAGCGTCGGCCCCTGCCGCAGCAGCCGGAGCGGTGTCGAACTTGGCGAGATAAGCGTCGGCCGTTTCCCATAGCCTGCCGATCGGTAGCAGCGACTGACGACTTTCAACCAGCCGGTTATCGGACTCGAGCACGCTGACGCGATCGACGAGCAACAGCTCGGCGAGCCGTTCCATCGCCGGGTCGCCCACCTGTTTGACCTTCTCTTTGGTAAGATTCTCGTCGGCGCGAAGCGCGTTGACTTGAGCTTGCAGCGTGGCCACTTCCTGCATGTCGGCCCCGGCGATTTTTTGTTTGGCCATCTTGGCCGCGATCGCAGAGAACTTCTCGCGATACTTCGCCACCTCGGGCTGAAGCTGAAAACCGATCAGCTCGTGGATTTCGCTGACGGCGTGAGGACCGGCTTGCATCGCCTCGGCCAGCACTCGCGCTTGGCCATCGATATCGCGACGTGCCCGGCGAAACTGTCCCGTCAGCGTCCGCGCAGCACGTTTCTCGGCCAGCGTGGGAACACCACTGGTTTCAGCGATTGCCGGTTGGCAAGTGAAGGCAAGAGCGATGACGACAAACAAGCGTGTTCGGAGCATGATTCGCAATGAGTGGAGTGAGGCGGAAGACCGAAAGCTCCAGCTTAACCGGTCGCTTCGAGTTGGGCCATTGTTTTTGCTACGCGATGGGGCGGCGCGGCAACGCCGACAGCCCAGCCAACCAGCGGCGCACCGGTGAGCGAGCGACTCGCCAACTCATCGGCAAAACCCCTCACGAATGGCCCTTCCAGGGCCTTTGCCGATTGCGACGGATCGCTGAGAGCCGATTGGGGGCAGCTAACTCTTGGGTTCACCAGGCCGCCGGAGAAGACTCTTCATTTGAGACCGCGCTGCCGGCGGCTCGGTGTGCATCACATTGTTCGGCCTTCGAGCCCGGGTCGATGATGCGGTCTGCAACCTCCGACCGACGCTCGTTGATCATCGCAATCAACTTGCGGATATCGTGGCCGGCTGCGGCCGACATTGCGTGCCGAACTCGCCGAACCTCACTATAGCTATCCATTAGGTAATGTCCTCGTTCAGCAATTCGAGTGGGGTCACCAAAGCAGGGTTCCCCAGCCCAAGTATACCATTGACGCGCCGGATGTGGCCAAATTTGTTGGCGTTAGCGATGTGCCGGCAATTCCAGGTCACTAGGAAATCACAGCGGCGATAGGACGCCGCAGCCAAGTGAAGAGCGTCGCCCCCTGGGTCGTTCGGCATCACGTGGTTCGCGATATACGCTTCGACCGCTTCGGCCACTGGGTCATTCAGATCCAGCAATGGGAAACGAGACACCATTTCGAGCATTTCCGATTGCTTCGGAAAGTCGCCGCCATTCAATTCGTTTTCAACCGCCAGACTCGTGACCAATTCGTCGGAACCGACAAGCGATCTATCCAACCAGCGGCGTGTCCAGTTTTGACGTGAGATCATCTCCGGCTCCGGTCGAGCGTTGAAATAGAAGCTGATGACGGTCGTTTCGATGTAGATTCTTGCCATCAGTCGTGGGTTTCAGTTTTTCAATGGCAGAACGCTCGAGCTCACCGACGCCGGGCAAATGATGTTCGATTGTCAACTGAGACGCGATCCCGGCGTTCGGTGCAGGCGGTTTGTTGGGCGTTCTTGTGTCAGTACTCATAAGGATGTAGGCCGGATTAAGCGTACTCGCGTGAATCCGGCAGGTGCCGCGTGCGCGATTGAACCCATTGCCGGATTTGCGGCTAGCGCCTTAATCCGGCCTACCTCCTCTCGCCGCTAGTGCTGTTGGCGGAAGGTGGCAAAAAAGACTCTGTTGGACCGGTGCCGGGGAACCACTCCGTGTGCTGATCGCCCGTTCGGCCCAGATAGGTGACACGCTGCCCACGCAGGAATGCGAAGTAACCCTGCACGCCGGCCCGCATCGCCCGTGCGGTGAAATCTCGGTAGTGTTGGTCGTTCTGCTGACTGTCGCGAATGTCGTCGCGCAACGCCTGAGCGTCTAGCTCTGCCGCGACCGCTGGTAGCCCCTCGTAAGGAATCGGTGTCACAACGCACGTCCCTGCCGCGTCGTAAAAGCGCTTGCAGCCTCCAACGTAATCGACGTAGTAATATTCCACGCCCGCCTCGATCAACTTCGCCACGATCTGCGGAAAGGGCAACGTCCCGCTGAGCGTCGCCGACGCCGCATCACGAATTGCTGTCGCGTCCATGTAAGTCCTCTTGCTGACGAACGCTACCGATCAGCGGGCGGCGACGAGAGATTGTCAACTGCCAAATCGCCTGACTTCGCCGCTCCGTCGCATCGGATGGTTCGTCGCGTTTTAATGATGGTGCGTCCAGACTCTTGCTGACGTTTTCGCAGAGCAGCTCCCAATGTCTCGATGGTGCCTCCCGATTCGACAAGCAGCTTACGGCGGGTGTCGTGTAGGTCGTCAAGAATGTTATTCGTCGTCATCGTCTCGGCCCCCTAAGAATTCAGTCGGCGTGCAGATCAACAATTGCCCAAGCCCCTCGGCGTCGTGCAAACTATAGATACGGGGAAGCTCGTGTGCGTTTGCAATGTGGCGACAGTTGAGTGTCAACAGATAATTTACACCCCCCAGTGCGGCAGCGGCAACATGAAATGCGTCGGCGATTGCTTTTTCTGGCATTGTGTGGGCGGCGATTAGCCGATGAGCCAGTGACTCGACATCTTCGTTAATGTCGACAAGCGGTAGTCCATCGAGCAGATTGAGGCGATCTGTCGCAGCCGATCGATCGCCATCGCCAGCCTCATCGAGTGTAAGTTGGGACGTCACTAAATCGAATGCGTGCCGCTTGGTCGCCCACCAATCGCGTGCCTGCTGCTGGAGTCCGGCAATGGCAATGTCGCGACTAGGCCACGCAGTGGCGTCACTGACTACTGAAGTTTCAATTTAGAGTCTGTCCATGACCGAATTCTCTCATCGACTAACGTAAAAAGGCTCAGTTGCCGGTCGCCCGCGGAGAGCAGACTCCAAACCGACAACAACATTCTACTCGCGGGCGTCGCCGGTCAACTGCAGC
>JBGSRO010000180.1:0-26821 GCA_041737535.1 Pirellulales bacterium
GAATTTGAGCATGTTTTATTACTGAACCCGCGGCTAGCGCCGTCGGCTCAATTCAAACCAACTGATCCGTCCCCTTTTGAAATAGCAGATGACCGATACCGATCAACCTCATCCCGAAGAACCGAGTCCGCAAGACCCAACGCCCGAACAACCGCGTCGTAAGAACGTGCCGGTTGCTGGCGATTACGAAGGTGATTCGCTCGAACACCTCAGCGACCTCGAACACGTGCGCGAACGCCCGAGCATGTACATCGGCGACACCACCATTCGTGGGCTCCATCACCTCGTCTACGAAGTGGTCGACAATTCAATCGACGAAGCGATGGCGGGGCACGCGACGAACGTGAGTGTCATCATCAACGTCGATGGTTCAGTCACTGTCGAAGACGATGGCCGTGGCATTCCCGTCGATCGCCACGAGCAACTCAGCGAGCAATTCGGTCGCGATGTCAGCACACTCGAAGGCGTAATGACTGTGCTCAAATTCGGTGGCAAGTTCACCAAAGGGGCCTATCAAACTTCGGGTGGTTTGCACGGCGTTGGTGTCACGGTCGTTAACTTCTTGAGCGAGTGGGCCGAGGTCGATGTCTATCGCAATGGCAATGTTCATCACCAAGAATACGAGCGGGGCATCCCCAAAAGCGAGGCTCGCCGCGTCGGATCGACCACCAAGCGGGGGACCAAAACGACCTTTAAGCCCGACCCGACGATCTTTCCCGTCACCAAGTTCGCCTACCCGACGCTCCTCAAGAGGTTGCAAGAACTGGCGTTTCTCAACGGCGGTGTCGGCATTTCGCTCACCGATACGCGAACGGGCGAATCCGACTCGTTCCGCTACGAAGATGGTATTCGCCAGTTCGTTGCGCACCTCAACCGCGCCAGCGAACCGGCCCATGCCGACGTGCTCTACATGGACGGCGAACTCGACGGTGTCTCACTCGAAATCGCGCTGCAATACTCGAGCGAATACACAGAGAACGTCCATTCCTACGTCAACAACATCAATACGACCGAAGGGGGTACCCACCTTTCGGGATTTCGCTCGGCACTGACGCGAACGCTCAACGCCTACGGCAAAAAAGAGAACATGTTCAAAGACCTCGTCCCCACGGGCGACGATGTTCGCGAAGGTCTCACGGCCGTCATCAGTTGCCGCGTTCCTCATCCACAGTTCGAGGGTCAAACCAAAACCAAACTCGGCAACGGCGAAGTCGAAGGGATCGTCAACAGCGCGTTTGGTGAGTTCCTGCAAAAATATCTCGAAGAAAACCCCCGCACGGCCAAGGCGATCGTGAAGAAGGGCATCCTCGCCGCCGAAGCTCGCGAGTCGGCGCGCAAAGCACGCCAACTGGTCCGCGATCGCAAAGGGGCCCTCAGTGGCGGCAGCCTCCCCGGCAAACTCCGCGACTGTTCGAGCCGCGACGTCGATCGCTGCGAATTGTACTTAGTCGAAGGTGACTCAGCCGGTGGATCGGCCGAGGGGGGCCGGATGCGCGAGTACCAGGCGGTGTTGCCGCTGCGTGGCAAGATCATCAACGCCTACAAGAGCCGCGACGACAAAGTGCTCGCCAATGAAGAAGTCCGCAGCATGATTTCAGCCGTCGGCAGCGGCATCGGGGCCGACCAAGACCTCACCAAGCGTCGCTATGGGCGGATCGTTATCATGACCGACGCCGACGTCGACGGTTCGCATATTCGCACGCTGTTGCTGACATTCTTCTATCGCCAGATGTACGACCTCGTCGCCAAGGGACACGTTTACGTCGCCCAGCCGCCCCTGTTCCGTGTGGTCAAAGGCAAGAAGACAACTTATGTGCAAACCGAAGAAGAAATGAAAGCTCAACTTTTGGAACTTGGTCTGCACGAAACCATCTTTGACCCCGGTGACGGACGCACCATCGAAGGCGAGCAAATGACCAAGCTCGTCCGCAATCTCGCCACACTCGAAGAAGCATTGATCGCGCTCGAGCGCCGCGGCATTTCGCTCAAGCTCCACGCCGAACGGCAAGATCCCGACACGGCACGCCTGCCCGGCTACCACGTTTATCTGGGTGCCGAGGAGCACTGGTTCTTCAGCCGCGACGAACTCGACAAGTTCGTCGCGGAACAGGGCGACCTGGTCGTCGACGACGGTATCGCCGCCCTTGCCGCAAATGAACCCGAAGCCGACCAAGCGGCTGAGACAAGTGAGTCGGACGAGGCAGCGAGCAGCGGGCGAACACCCGAGGGAATGGCCCAGCGAAAAATCCGCATCATCGAACTGCATGAAGTTCGCACCATCAACAACCTGCTCGGTGAACTGCGTGCGATGGGTTTCGAGATCGATGCGCTGATGACTCAAGAGCGGACGGGGGAAGAAGGCTCGCGGTACATGCTCCGCCGTGGCGATAGCGAGTATGGCCTCGAAGACCTTCGCCACCTCCCCAGCTCGGTTCGCAGTTTTGGCGAAAAAGGACTCACGGTCACGCGGTTCAAAGGCTTGGGCGAAATGAACCCCGAAGAGCTACGCGAAACGACGCTCGACCCGGCGAACCGCACACTGCTGCAAGTCAGCATGGAAGACGCCGGCGCGGCCGACGACCTGTTTCGGGTGCTCATGGGCGAACAGGTCGAACCGCGAAGGGAGTTCATTCAGAAGCACGCGCTGGAGGTGCGGAATTTGGATGTTTAGGGTATTTTCAGTTGTCAGCGATTCTTTGTGATCGATCAGTTTTACGAAGGAGGACAACTCGACTTGGCCGTACCGGACTTTCAATCTTTGATTCTGCCTCTGCTACAGCACGTTGCCGATGGCGAGCAATACACACTTGCCGGCTCGCGAGATGTTTTGGCTGACCTTCTTAACCTTTCAGAAGACGATCGCAAGCAGCGACTACCTAGTGGTGCAGCGAATCTTTTTTATAACCGCCTAGCTTGGGCAAAGACATATCTTGAGCGAGCTGGACTGATTGAGAAGGTAAGCCGGGGCGTTTTCAGGATTAGCGAGAACGGCCTCAAGGTCTTGGCGGCACCACCTGCACGTATCGACATAGCATTCTTGCAGCAGTTCCCACAGTTTGCGGAGTTCAGAAAAAAAGGTGTGTCAAATAATTCGGCACCGGAAGCAACAACCAAAGCAGTGGAAAGCGACGCAACCCCCGAAGAGGATCTCGAAGCGGCATACGGTCGCTTGCATGACGAACTTGCCGTCGAATTGTTGAGTCAAATCCGCCAATGCCACCCCTCATTTTTCGAACGGCTGGTTGTCGATGTCCTGTTGAAAATGGGATACGGTGGACCCGGCGACGACGCCGGAAGTGTGACTTCTTATGGCAATGATTCTGGTGTAGATGGGATGATTAACGAAGACGCTCTTGGGTTGGACGTTATTTATTTGCAAGCCAAGCGTTGGGAAAGCACGATTGGACGCCCGGAAATCCAGCGATTCGTGGGTGCATTGCACGGTAAGCGAGCCAAGAAAGGCGTCTTTCTAACTACGAGCAGTTTTTCTTCCGATGCACTCGAATATGTCCGCACAATCGACCCGAAGGTCGTGTTGATAGACGGGGCGCGACTCGCCAATCTTATGATTGAATACAATGTGGGTGTAAGCACATCACGAGTTTTTGAACTGAAGAAGATCGATTCGGATTATTTCGACAGCGATTAGGCGTCGAAGGTCAACCGTGAGACTTGTTCGCCGCGCTGCGTTCACACCGAGCAGCAAGTTGACTATGCAAGAAAAAGTCGCCACAGCAACCCGATCGAATTTCGCTGGCGAGGGAAATATTGGAATTACGTTGTAGCGGATGTAAGATGTGGCTATGAGCATCACTCAAGAAATCGACCTATTTGCCAGCTTTGCCAAGCAAATCGCAGAACAGCAGGGGCAAGAGCTCACGCTGGATGATGCCTACCAACAGTGGAGAGCCATCGATCAAACTGAGATTGAGGTACTCCGCCAACGCCTGGAGTCGTACGATGCCGGCGAAAGAGGCAGACCTGCCAATGAAGTGATGGACGAGCTTCGTCTCAAGATGTCGCGAAAATACGGTGCCGAATGAGTCATCGAGTCTCGGTGCATTCGAAGGCCGTAAGTGATGTTGAGACAATAGCCGATTACATCGCGGAACGGTCTGTGCAGGGAATGTATAGTTGGCTTGATGCCTACCAGCGCATGCAAACCGAACTGTCAGAGAGTCCATTTGCTCATGGATTAGCCCCTGAAGATGCTGTACTGCAACGAGGCCTTCGTCAAATTCTGTTTTCCACCAGGACCGGCCTCACGTACCGAGCTCTGTTCATCGTCGATGGGGAATCGATTACTATCCTTCGGGTTCGCGGGCCTGGGCAAGAGATTCTTACAAGCGACGACCTTCCGGCGTTTTGAAATGGCCGACTCTGTAGAAGCCAAGACTGCGGTTCAAGATTTAGCGGGGTGGTTCGCTGTTCTGTCTGATCGTCAGAAGGTCGTGACAATCGCAACTGCTAGCACGCATTCGCCCCTCAATCTCACTGGCCTCAAACGCCGATAGACGCTAATAGCTGATCTGTGCCGCGCGGCATTTCGATCTGTGCGGCGTTTTCACCGGAGCTTTGCCATGCGTACGTTCGTTGTTGTTGCCACGGCCCTCTTGTTGGCTTCGCCCGCTGCGGCCCAGCAAAATCAGCGTCGCGGGGCCGTTGGCGGCGGACTCGCCGGTGCTGCGATCGGTGCGCTCATTGGCGACAACAACGGCGAAGCTGGTGCGGGTGCCGCCATCGGGGCTGGCATTGGCGCGATCAGTGGTTCGATTCTCGGCCGAGGTGCCGACGAAGAACAACAACGCCAGGCCTACAACCAACAGCAACTCGCTTACCAACAGCAACAACAGCAAGCCGCCGTCATTCAGCAAGCGGTCTCGACAGGCGACGTCATCAACATGGTTCGCAGCGGATTGCCCGAGAGCGTGGTCATTAACCAGATTCGTCAGCGTGGCGTCCAGCGTCGGCTCGAAGTGGCCGAGATTATCGACCTCCATCGCTCAGGAGTGAGCGAGCCGGTCATCTCCGCGATGCAAAACGCCCAAGTCGGCCCGCCCCAACCAACCTACACGGCTCCACAAACCGTGATCGTCGAGCGCCGCTACGAGCCAGCGCCGATCTACGTGGTGCCTGCTCCGCGACCCCGCCCGGGCGTCTATTTTCACTACGGGCGTGGTGGTTACCACCATTGGTAGCCGATGTGCTACCGCCCGCGTGATGGTTTCTTCTCTTCGGCCGGGTTGGCTCCTTCGATATCGACCATCGTCAGCGTTCCCGCTTTGGCGTCTAGCTCGAATTTGAAGTTGCCGAGAAAACTCATGCCCAAGAGTGGCTCGGCATTGATGGCGTCGGGACCGAGCACAGCCGCTTCGACTTTCTCGACCGTGAACTGTCCGACGCGAACCTCGTCGAGTGTGACGAGCTGACCCGATATCTGTCGGCCGTCGGCCATCACGAGCTGGATGATAGGATCTTTCTCAGTCGGCGCGACACCCAGTTCCTTTGCCACCGGCCCGGTGAGCATCAAGAGGCTCGCCCCCGAGTCGACGACCATTTCTTTGTCGTACTTGCCGTTGATGACGACCGAAGCGTACAGCGTATTGCCTTGTCGGCGGAGCGGAATCGCTTCGCTGAGGACTTCGTCTTCGTACGCTTCGAGCCGCTTCGATGCACTGGCGAGTACTCGCGATGGTTCGATCTTAAATTCTTTGCCGGTCGCTAGGCTCAACTCTTTGGCGGCAGCCACCAACGACGCATCGACGGCACCTTTTTCGTAGAGCTCGGTTGCCGCGTCGATCGATTCGCGAATGGTAAGCACCGTTTGCAAGTAGGCTTCACGGGCCTTGTTCCAATTGCCCCGTGCGGTGGCGATCGCTTCATCGGCTTTTGGCAACTGGGCGTTCAAGAGTTGTTGTTGTCCTTGCAGCGCTTGTAGCGCACCAACCAGCTTATTGTTCAGCTCGACGTTGCCTTCGGGGACGTTGGCGAGCTGCGTGCTGAACCCGACCTGCTGCTGCGTGAGCCGCGCGATTTGGGCCTTGAGCTCGTCGACTTGTCCCTGCACGCCGGCCAGCTCGCGAGTGGCGTTCAGCAGTTCCTTACGCAGTTTGGTGATGTTCCGCAGCGCGGAGCTGATCTCCGACTCTTGTTGCGTGATGATGTTCGCGCCGCTCACGCGAAACCCGGCCGCTTCGAGCGCGGCTTTGGCTGACGCTTCATCGGCACGTAGCGTGCCGACAACACTCAAGAGCAAGAATGGGACGATCGAGTAGCGAAGCGGAGCGAACGACATGGGGTGTTTTCCAGTGGGGCGTTGGGCGAACCCTTCCATCGTACCACTCCCGTCGGCAAGACGCGAGCATCTTTAGTGGCACGAATCCCGCGGGACGACGATCGGCAAATTGCGTCCCGCCCCAGTGTCGTTGTAGAAATCAACCGCAACATCACTTACATTCAACTCGCGTGTTCCATTCCCAAGAAGGCTCGACTATGAAGATTGCCCAACTGGCCCGACGGCTGTTCGTGGCGGCAATAACTCTTTCTTATTGTGAGGCTGCCGAGCCTCCTGCAGGCATGGGGCCGACCAAACCAATCGTCATCGCCCACCGCGGCGCGAGCGGCTACCGCCCTGAGCACACACTCGAAGCCTACAAGCTGGCGATCGAACAGGGGGCCGATTTCATCGAACCCGACTTGGTGGCGACCAAAGATGGCCACCTGATTTGTCGGCACGATGTGCTGCTCGATGACACGACGAATGTCGCCGAACTTGCTCAATTCGCCGATCGCAAGTCAACGAAGCCGGTCGATGCTAGACAAGTGACGGGGTGGTTCGCTTGTGATTTTACGCTGGAGGAGATCAAGCAGCTTGGTGCGCGGACTCGTCGCGTGAAAACGCATTTAGGCATCAAACCCGATCGGCCAAACCTGGTGAAGTTCGACGATCAGTTTAAAGTCGCGACGTTTGACGAAGTTTGTGAACTCGCCAAGAAACGTGGCGTCGGCATTTATCCTGAACTAAAGCAGCCGGCGTTTCACAAAGCGTCGACGGACTTGAACCTCGTTGATTTGCTTATCGCTGCACTTGAGAGACATGAGCTATTGGCTGAATCGAATGTGCCGATTTTCGTGCAGTGCTTTGAAGCGCGGCCGCTCGTGGAACTTCGCAATCGCATTGGCGATAAGTCGCCAATCAAGCTGATTCGGCTAGTGACTTACGAGAAGGATATGACAGAAGAAGCGATTGCCAAAATTGCCGAGTATGCCGACGGAATTGGACCTAACGTCGCCTTCATTCGCCAAGTAAAAGATGATGGCAAAGGGGGAAGCGTCGAGAACGTCGTTTCTCCTGGCGTTTGCGACAGGGCAAAGGCTTATGGATTACTGGTTCATGTTTGGACCTTGCGCGCCGACGAACCCAACGTGGGCATGCCTATCCAGAAACGAATGACCCATTCACCTGGGATCATGACGTACGATGTGCGTCGACTCATGGACGCCGGCGTCGACGGCATCTTCGCCGACCAACCCGACGTCGCCCGGCGGGCGGTCGACGAGTGGTGGGCCGAGCAACAAACAAAACTTAGACCGAAATAGACGGGCGATTACTTCTCGGCGGTCACGGCTTCGAGCGCCGCTCTGAGGTCGGCGGCAAAGCTTGGTCCGCCGCCGACAAAGAGCCGAGCGACTTTGCCATCGCGACCGATGATGACCGTTTGGGGAATTGCCGAGACGTTGTATTTCGCGGCCGTCGCGCCGTCGATGTCCATCACGACCGTGGGCTCGATTTTGAGCCTCTCCATGAGCCCGGCGACGCTTTCGTTGTCTTCTTGCATGTTCACGGCGATCAGTTTGACACCCTTATCGGCGAACTCGTCTACCACGGCATCGACCTGGGGCATCGCTTGCACGCAGGGGCCACACCAAGTCGCAAAGAAATCGAGGACGATGACTTGGCCCTGCTGTTTACTCAAATCGAACGACTCATCTTCGAGCGTTTTGAGTTTGAAGTTGGGGGCCGCCTGGCCGACCAGTGGCGAATCGAGCCCCGCTTCGCCGCTCGCTGCGCCGCCACCATCGTCTTCGCTCATGAACTTGGGATCTTTGGCCATCGCCAGTTGCCACTGGCTGATCTTGCCCGCGCGTGCCTGCCGAGCGACTTCGTCGCCAAGATACAACACATCGACTTCACCAATGGCGATTTGCACCATGCCGAGCAGGTCGCTCACTCCTTTGAGTTCGTCGCCCGATAGTTCGTTGGGAATGAGGGCGAGTTGCAGGCTGCTGCCATAGATGGCCAAGACTCTTGTATCGCCATTGGGTTCGTCGGCCGATTTCTCATTCGCGCGGTCAGGAACGACCGCGCTACCTTCGTCGCGGGAGTCATCGACCGGTTTGTCGGTGAGCACTTCGTCGAGCCAAACGACGCGTCGGACTTTGTCGGCGGGGAGAGTTTTCTGTTCGAGGCGGACCTCGACCAGAAAGTTTTCGCTGTCGCAACCGACGAGCCGTGCCCTGAGAAAGTCGCCATCGGTCGATTCGAGTACGTGGGTTGGTGGGTTGTTTTTCTGGATGCGTGGGACCGTGAACAGTCGGCGGCGTTTTTCGGCGTCGAGCTGGTCGAGCTTCGTACCGGGGTCGCGTTCCCACATCAACACTTGGTCGCGGGGGACGACCGTGGCGGATGTGACGTTCGAGCTAAACGTCACGTCGACTTCGTTGATGCCGGCCAGCGCACAGGGAATCCGTTCGCCGCTGGCGAGGTAGAGAGTCCCGTCGGGGATGACATGAGATGCTTCGCCGCCGGGTCGCTCTCGCTGGTTGTCGCGGTTCGCTCGGTTGCCAATGTCGCCTCCGAACAAAAAACCGAACAGGCCGACTTGGTGGTCAACTTGCTGTTCGGGTTGCGTGCCCGTTTGATTTTTCTTAGCCTCCTCGAAGGCTCGTTGCTTGAGGTCGACATATTCGATATGCCCCGACAGCCCGCGCGCAAGTGGCTGAGGAGTCGTGCTCCCCCAGGCGTGCCATACGAGCGCCGAGCGCGGTGCATTGCCCCCTTTTGCATCAACCCTTTTTGCATCAATCAAGCTGCCGGTCGAGTGAACTCCTTCGGCGATGAGCTTCCCTTTGCGATGCCTGAGGTCGACATCTTCGTCGGCTTCGTCGGCGAGCGACACAATCGATGCGATCTCATCGGTCGGCACCAGCAGTTCGCCCGCCACATCGCGGCAGTCGATGCGGAGCGTAGCGTCATCGACGATTTGCAAGTCGCCGGTCAGCCGAGTGGCGTCTCCCATTGTGACTCGGTAGGCCATTGGCCGAGTGGCGTGAGAATTGGGAAAAACGACGCTCGCGAGTTGGCTCAAAGGCAGGCGAGTTTCGCCATTAGTTGTTGCGATCAGGAGTTCGGCCGATGCTTCGTCAAATACTACGCGGGTGGCTTCGAGCCGATCGCCTGTTGCGGCAACAACGCGGACCTGTGAGCCATCGCCTTGCGAGGGGAGTCGCCCATCCCAGCGGCGGACGACGAGCCGTTCGAAGCGAAACGCGCCCCCTGCGTTTTGGATCGTGATGCCCTGCCTTTCGCGAAGAATGCGATTTGTCTCGCCGCTGCGGGTGGCAGGCTGCCCCCGCCGGTTAGCAAGCACTCGACGATCTTTCTCGGTCTTCTCGGCTTGGCTTCCCTTGGTCGGGGGCAAAGCGACTTGGCCGAGCGAGAGGCCTTCGACCGAAAACAATTCGGCTCGCCCCGCCGGACGGTCGACGAATAAAATCGCATGGAGCCGACCGCCGGTGTCGCCGAGGTTCTTGATCAGCGCGAGGTCGGCCCGGTCGAAACCTTCGGCGACCATCACGAGGTCGCGGTTCCACACTTGAAAATGAATCGGGAGCGCCGGCCCTTCCTTTCCGTCGACGTAGAGCGTCATGCGAAAGTTGCCGGTCCCCTGCCAGCTCGCGCTGAACTCGACTTCGCACTTTTCGGGAACGCTGCAATCGCGCGAGAGGGGTTCGCCCGGCCGATCGGCAACGAGTTGGCCTGCTTCCTCTCGCCACGCGGGGGTGCTCCAACCCTTTTGTTGATAATTATCGGAAACGATAGCTGCTGGTGGTGCAAGAACTGGTTGCAGCGCGGCCCTAACGACCCGACGCGCTTCGCCCGTGGTGACGGCCTTCGTGCTGATCTCATTCCAGCCGTCGAGTCCATCGGGTCCAGCGTATTCGATGCCGGTGAGCTGGTTGCGGCTCGTGATTCGCGCGACGGCATCGGCCGAAATCGACACCATACCGAACTGCGAAGTGGCGAGCTTGAGTTGGTTTTCGTCGAGTGCGATCAGCGACCCAAAAAGCACGTCGCCACCTAAGAGTTCGACACAGAGATCACAGGCCGCTTGGTCGTTTTGACCAGCCTGAGGGAAGTGAATCGCCCCCACGCTCGACGGCTTAAAGTCGAGCGGAGCGGCGGTCTTTGGGGTCTGCCAACGAATCACGTTGATCTCGGCCGGCCCGGCGAGCGAACCCGACCAGTAGTCGCCATTGCGAAGCTGAAGCCTGGGCTGCGGCGCGGCAACCGCTGCGGAAGCCGCGACGAGACTTAGCAGAACACCGAGCGATCGGAATGTTTTCATGGCGTCGTACCTGTTAGCGTTAGCTTTCGGCAAAGTCGCTGATTGCTCCGCAATCAGCAGCCGACCGCGGAGCGGTCGGCGACTATCTGGGCGAAAGCTCACGCTATCGTTCGTAAATGGGCAGGAACCGAAAGTTCAGCGCCACGGCGAGCAGCGACATGCTGGTGCCGAGGGCTTTGCCGTGATCGCCCGTGATGCAGCCTTCGGCGTCTTGTTTCTCTTTGAGTTCGCGGACCAACAGTTTGTTCCACTTGGTCCACGAGTCGATGTCGCCTTGAAACAAGGCCTGGGCTTCGTAGTATTGGGTGTATTCGCGGTAATATCTGGCGGGTTGCTCGAGGTTATTGGTGAGGTTGGTGAGTGTCGCGTCGTATTGTTCGAGATCGCGGCGGCGCGCGTAAGCGTAAACGGTGCAAGCGATCGACGTGCGAGCGAGCGACTCGTCAAAGCCCCCCATACCCGAGTAGGCAACGTAGCCTGAATCGCTGGTCATGCTCTTGAAGTAGCCGACGGCGCGGTCGATCGCTTCGTCGGGCACCTCGATGCCCGCGTTACGAGCGGCGAGCAAACCGACGAGTACCGCACCGGCAACCGATGTGTCGGCATCGTTTGAATCGGGCGAATAACGCCACGCGCCGTGTTGGTTCTTCTTTTGAGAAGTGACAGCCGCTCGCACCCCCAGTTCAAGTGCTTCGCCAAGCGTTCGCTGCTGTTTTGCCTCGGCTCCATTCCAAAAGTTGCTGTCGTCGACCGCGCCGTAAGCTTCGGATAGGGCGAGCAGGGCAAATCCATGATGGTACATGCTGTTGCCGAAGAAACCGGTCGAGGCGTTTTGCTCGCGAATGATGCTTTTGAGTCCCTTGCGAATCGGAATCGCATAGAGACCAAAGTTGGGGTCTTCGCCCGAGGCGAGAAACGCGAGGACGCAAAGCCCTGTCTGACCAGCGCCTGAGTTACCCTCTTGCCAGCCCCCATCTTCGGATTGCGAAGCGACCAAGTACTTGAGCCCGCGCTCGTAGAGCTCGCGAACATCGCGCGGCACGACCTCGCCGATTTGGGTTTCGGGAAGCTGTGCCGGGGCGCTCGCGACGAGCGATAGCACAATCGTGAGTTGTAGTAAGACTTTCAAGAGGTTGTGACTTTCGGCAAGAGACTTGCGATACGTGCTTGAGCCGACGGCGCTAGCCGCGGGTAAATCAAGGAAATGAGTCGATGATCAGTCACCCGCGGCTAGCGCCGTCGGCTCAGAATAGAATACTTACTCCGCCACGATCAGCCCTTGCTGCTCAAGCATATGCCGATAGGCATTGCCTTGCCTCAGGGCCGGTTCGAGCGATTTGTATTGGGCGTCGTCGAAGATCGCCTTGACCTGGTCTTGTGGAATTTCGTTGAGTTGATAGAGCAATAGATAGCGTTCGTAATGGTGTGATCGCGGGGCCGGTTTGGTGTTGTCGATGGCCAGCTTCAAAAACGCCGTTCGCTGCGACTCGGTCATGGGACAGAACCGCTGAAGCCCAGCGATCAGCATGTTAAGCGACGCTTCGTGTTGTCTTTGGCGGCGCTCGGCTTCGAGGCGATCAATGGCCGCATGTTGCTCGTCGGTGAGGACTTGATTGAGGACTTTAGTTGTGAGCGAATCGGGGCCATACATGCCCGCGTTGAGTTGCGAGCCGAGGGCTTGGATTTTTTGATACGGCTCGTTGATGTTGTTCTGCGGAAAACTTTGGCCGATGAGCTCGCTGCGGAGTTTCTCGATTTCCTCGACTATCAGAGCCGTATCGCCGCTGGTCGCCAGTTTGATCTTTTGTTGTTGATCGTCGGTCAGTTCGGTCGCGTTCTCGGCTGTGGCGATCTGCAGTTGTGCCTGCTCTTCGAGAAAATCACGATAGCGAGTTCCATGGCTGCGATTGATGCCGGTCGACGAAAGTAGCCACGAATCGAAAGTCGCCTCGTCGAGCACAAAGTCCTCGGCGTGTGCCGCTGTGGCACTCGCAACGATAAGAGCGACGAGAGCAGCGATGATTTGCGTATAGCGATTCAACATGTGTTGTTCCGGTCACTCTTTCACGGCTTCGGCCGCTGGTACTGGCCGCGGTATGCGAATCAGACCCTGGGGGGGATTACCCGCAGTTTCATTCGCTTCGCGATCGGCTTGTTTGGGTGGCTTTGGATCGGGCACGTTCACGTCGGCAATCGCCTGGGCGCCGAACATGTTGTTGCCGATGCCGCCGCTCGCGTTCACTTTCTGTAGCGAGTTCCACCGCTGCTTTTGTGCTTTGTTCAAGTGGGGCACGACGAGCGAATCGGGGAGCACGGGGTAGTATTGCTCGCCGTATTGTTGGAGGGCTTCCATGTTGCCGGCCCAAGCATCTTGCCACCCGGCTTCGAGTGACTCGCGAATCTTCACTCGCTGGTCGTCGTTCAAGAGCAATCCCTCGTCGAGCATCGCGGCCATTTCATCGAGGGTCGCCTGTTTACGAAACTCGTCGCGGGCGGCGATTTCCTTGGTGTACATCGCGACCTGCTGTTCGCTGGCGACCTTGGGCAGCGCTTTCCCCACCACATCGGCAAGCTGCTGGAAAGTATCGCCGCGGGCTTTCCTCGCGGCACGGCCAATGCCTAACCAAACCACTACGCCTTGATCCTGGTTATCACCTCTTGCCATTTTCTTGGCGATCTCCATCCATCCCTCGCGAATGGCGTCAACCAGCTTGTTCACCTGTTCGTCATTGAGTTTGGCCGCTCGCCTGGCGAACGATAACTCAACCACCAAATGGGGCTTGAGTAGCTGAGCCATGGCGACAACCTGAGCCTCGGCGTTGTTGGCCACCGGCGCGGCCCCATCGACTTCGATAAACACTTGGTCCAACATCACTTCAAACGCACCGGCCGAGCCGGCGAAGCCAATCGCAATCGCCAAAGCACACAATTGATTGTTCACGTGATTGTTCATCGATTCTTCGCTCACTGCAAAAAAAGCTGATAGCTGAAAGCTGAAAGCTGACCGCCGACCGCGCCTTAGCCGCCCGCTTGTTCGATTCGGTGAAAGTATTCGTCGAGCCCAGCGCGGAACTCCTCGGGAAGGTTGACTCCCGATTCGCCGACGGCTTGGGTGGTGGCGGTTTCTTGACGAACTTCTTTTTGATTCATGCCGCTGCCGATGAGGGCGAGGGCCGAGTCTTTCGTGTCGCCTCCACCGCCGCCGCCGGGGCTTGAACCACCGCCGCCACCACCGCCATTGGGATTGATTCGCTTGCTGGCGAGCAAGAGTTCAATCGCCTCGGTTTCGGCCGCCACGGCATCGCTGCCTGTGTCGGGACGTTCGAGAATGGCGGTGGCATCGTTCATCACGGCCCCCACTTGGTCGAGCAATTGCAACTCTTTACCAAACTGTGCCTCGGCATCGGGGAGTTCCAAAATCCGCAGAATCACGTCGTTGATGCGACCTTCGAGCGCGAACTGTGCTTCGCCGAGTCGCGCGGCTTCTTTGCCGTGAATCTTCGCTTCGATACCGGGCTTCGCCTGCTCGGCCACGCGGGTTTCTTCGCGCAGGTTAATCTCGCCTTCGAGAATTTTCATGACTTCAAGGATGATCGACGGCGGCAAACTGTCTTTGCTCGCGCAACCGGGACAGGCCCCCTTGCAAGCCGGGTCGACGATGTCTTCGGCCCAGCGGTCGAGTGTGTCGCTCCAATACTCGGCTTGCGAAATCGACAAACCTTGTTCGTTGGGAATATCATCGGCAAGTCGGCGAATGCCACCGAGCAAGTCTTCGGATTTCATTTCGTCGAGCACAGCGCGGAACTTCACCAAACGCCTGCGCTCAAAGTAGGCTTCCATATCGTCCATAATATATGAGAGCGTATAGACGCTCAGGTCTTCGAGCTTCGAGAGTTCCTTGAGTTCGTCGCGAACGTCGCGCGCGGTACGCGCAGGAGCGAGCCCAAACGCGCCGTCGATCTTTTCCGAAATGCGCCCGGCAATGGCGTACTGCTTACGTGCGGCCGCTTTGAGCCGTTTGACCAGCGTGCTCCCTTCGAGATTAGCGAGCACTTCGTTTAGTTCGTTGGCCACCTTCTCGAACTCAGCGAGCAAGTCTTGTTGGGCGGTGACCGCTTCTTCCAGCTTGTCGCCAGCCGGTGTTGGCGGAGCCTTCGACGGCTTGCCAGCGAGCGTCGTGCCGGGCAGTCGGAGACTCGGACGGCTTGGTTTTTTGTCTTGTGGATCACTTGGTTCGGCCGGATCGAACTGTTGCATCGACGACTCTTTATCGACAATCGACGGCACCGAGGGCTTCTTCTGTCCGTCGTCCTCCGTTTTCGCGGCATTGCCCCCCGACGGTTTGCTGCGGTCTTGGCCGGCCGACGGCGCGCTCTTGGCTGCCATTTGGCTTGCCTTTGGCGCGGCGGCACCCTCTTTCAGCATATCGGCAACGCTCGGCATTCTGTTGGCCGAAATGTCGGCCAGAATCTGCATCAT
Organism: Pirellulales bacterium; assembly: GCA_041737535.1. Lineage (GTDB taxonomy): Bacteria > Planctomycetota > Planctomycetia > Pirellulales > Lacipirellulaceae > JBGSWC01. Next base: position 15,108 of record JBGSRO010000180.1, read on the forward strand.
CTCAGCCCAGCGGTCGAGGTGGCCCACGCCAATTTCGGGGTTGCGAGCGGCCTGTTTCAGCAATTCGTTACCACCCGCGTTGAGTGCCGCTAGGCGGCGACCATTGGCCGACTCGGCGGCCGCTTGCTCTTCGATGCGTTTTCGATTCTGGGGATTATCGAGTTGGTCGGCCGTCAGCTCGCGAAGCTGCTTGTTAGTTTCGTAGAGCCGCATTTCGCGGTCGCGAACCTCCAAAGCTTGGCGGTGCCATTTGGCGAGTTGCTCGGTGACCCAAATCGCATGTTGCTCGGCATCGAGCACGAACAGCAGATAAGGTGCCGAGTAAACCCGCTCGCGACCGGGATAGTAGTCGTTAGTGAAGAGTCGCAACTCGATCGCCTGTGGTTCGATACCCAGCGACGTGGCCGTGAACGTGCCGCTGGCGTCCAGCGATTGAGATTCGTAATCACCAGGGGCGAGCAGCCGCTCGCCAGTCGCCGGATTGGGATTGAGTTCGTGACGAATGCCTTGCCAAGCGAAGCCAATTTCGCGAACGCCGTAGTCGTCCCGCGAAGTCACCTGAAACGCGAGTTGTTCGGTGTCGAGCACCACTTTGCGGCGAGGCAAATCTTCGCAGGCGAGCGTCGGCGCGGCATCGTCGATGGCATCGAGGCTGACGACGAATGGCTCTTTGGCGTCGAGACCCAGCTCGTCGCGCCAAGTGAGCTTGAGTTCTTTGCGCTCATCGAGTGTGCCGGCGGCCGCGACAAACGATTCGCCGGTTGGCTTAGTCTCTGCTTCATCGACCATTGCCTTATCGAGCGGGCGGCTGATGGTGGCCGACAGGTCGACCTGACTTCCTTTCACCACAGTGGCGGTGCCGCCACGGGCGTCGAGTTCGATTTTCTCGCTACGGCCCAGATACTCGGGCAACGTCACCAACGCGGTGAGTCCGGTTAGCTCGGGTCGCAATCGCGGTTGCAGCGTGACTGCTTGCGACCAGTCGCCGATGGTGAGCTGCATCGGCAGGTCGTCGATCTGTGGCGGAGCCTCGAAGCGATAGGTCTCGCCATCGCGAGTGGCGACAATGGCCGGTTGGTTGCCAATGGTTAGCGTCGCTTCGCTAGGAAACCACTCGGCTGTCGCCAGCAACTTGGCAGACAGTGCGAAGTCTTCGCCGTGGGGGACAACGTATTCGCTCGCCAGCGGCTCGGCGGCGGCAAACGTGTAGCGTGGCACGTCGCTCCAAGGGCTCGCGAGCCGCGCCCACGCATTTGACGCAGCCAACGGATAGATCATGGCAAGCGCGAAGGCCGCCATGCCGGCGAGCGCGGTCAGCATGATCGCTGGCTTCGCATACGAATCGGGAGCCGCTTCGCGGAGGTCGCGCTTGGCGGTGTCGGCGGCCGCTTGTTCGATGGCCGCCTCGCAAAGTCGCCGCGAGCGGGACTGCTCAGAATCGCTTCCGGCCAGTTCAATCGCGCCAAGCAGTTGGTCGCCAACGCGAGGGAGCTTGTGCGCGAGGAGCCGCGCGAGTTGCTCGAATCGGCGATTGCGCCACACCCAGCGGTGAAAATAGTAAGGAACCAAGAGCACCCCAACACCCGCCGCGACCGCGAGCACCCACATTACCGGGCGCGGTGTGTCGAACAACCGGTCGAGCGCGAAGAGCGTAAGGTACGCCACCAGCACAGCGGCGACCGCACAGGCGACCGCTTCGGTCATTTTGCTCGACCACACCCGGCGGCGAAACGCGAGCAATTGGTCCGACAGCGACGCGGGGATTTGCAATCGAGTTTGCGATTGAAGGCGACTCATGACGGACACTCCGCTGGAAAGTTTACGGTTTCGAGTTATCAGTTTTCAGTCAACAAGCAACCGACTATTGTCTCGTTTTCTTGCTCAAGTTGCAAACTCATCCGTTAAATTAATCCTACTACTTTTCGCCCGACCCAAAAAACGCCCAGCAAAAATACCATTCCACCGGCGACTGCCGGATGGCTCCAGAGTTGCACCCGGCGGACCGACGCCGGGGGCTCGGGCAGGCGGGCGAGGAACTTAACCACTTCATCGACGTCGACTTTCGCTAGCAACCGGCCATTGGTGACCCGGGCGATTTCGGCGAGCACCTCGGGCCGAGCGGGGCGACCGATTGGCTCGACCACCGAACCTTGCACAAAAAAGCTCGCTTCGAGCAGGCCAACCGTTTGCTTACAACTGAGAGTCACTTCGTGGCGTCCCGGTTCCGTCGGCGTGTAGCGACCGGCAAAAGCGCCCCACTCTTCGCCGGTCGACTCGAAGCCAACGGTTTTGCCTTTGCCAGTGGGGGAGACGATGCGGGCGACGACTTCCCCTTTTTGCAGCGGTTCGCCGTTTGTTTCCATGACGTTGGCCTTGAGCGTGATCGTTTGCCTAAGCTCGGGCTGTTCGGGCGAGTAATAGAGCCGCATCGATTCGCCTTCGGCCATGTTTCGCTGGTAGGCCATCCACCGCACGACTTGGCCCCAAAAGCGATAGTGATATTTGTCTTCGACCCCTTTCCGCCACCGCCACGCGCCGTCGGTTCCCATGAACAGCACCTTGCCCGCACCGAATGTGCGGGTCGCCAGCAAAGGCAATCGGCCGTATTGGTTCGAGGTGTCTTGATGCACGGCCAAAACTTCGCTTCCCGCCTTCGATCGCAACACCGGAGCGTACCATTGGAAGCCGGGCAGGTTGGCCCAAACGTCTCCGTTGTCTTCGGTCGTGTCGGCCAGTTTGGTGAGCAGACTGCGGCGACCGAGTTCGGTGAGCTCGAACTGATTCGGTAGCCGCGACCCCCAGCCACCGGGCTGAGCTTCGTCGAGCACGACGGGATACAGTTCTTCGAGTTCGGTCTCCATCAGCGAAAATTGCCGACCCGCCATGCCCGGCATAAAGACGAGCCCGCTCGCTTGCAACTCGACAAGGCCTTTCAAAAGGCGACATTCTTCTTCGGTGAGCTGTCCTTCTTCGACGCCAACGTCGCCCAAAAAGACCACATCGTATTTCGCCAACTCGTCGAGTCCGGCAGGGAACTCTTTGATGTAGTCTTTGTTGCCGCCACCGACTTTGCTGAGACCAGGATGAAACAGCAGACACGAGACTTCGACTCCCGGGTCGCGCGACAGGGCGTTGCGAAGGTAGCGATACTCCCAGCGAGGAGTCGACTCGATCACCAACACGCGCAGTTTTTCTTCGCGAATGGCGATCGGCGCCGACAACTCGTTGTTGTCGTCGATCGTTTCGTCGGGATGGCCGGGCACTCTGAGAGTCAGCGTGTAGTCGCCCACGTCGCTCGGTTTCCAGGTAATCGCATCGGTCGTGCGGCCTTGGGGTTTGATGCGGACTTCTTGACTGATCTCGTCGCCACTGGCGGCGGTCAGCGTCACCGTTGCCAAGTATTCGCGAGGTAACGAGCTCTCGATGGTGAAAGGGACGCGGACCGTCTTACCAGCGACGCCAAACGTCGGCAGGTCGAGGCTCAGTAGTTCGACGTCGGGGAGCCGAGTGCGACTGCCGACCGGTAGTGCCAGCACCGGCACATCGCGCTGGGCGAGCCTAAGCGCGGCCTCAACGGGGGGCGGACCGGCGTTCCAGTCGCCATCGCTCGCGAGCACCACGCCGACCAGGTTGTTGTTCTTCTCCGCGACTTCGGTAAGTGGCGCCGAAAGATTGGTGTCGGGCGAACCGCTGCCGAACGTTTGCACAACGACGTTCATTCGCTCGGTCAACTTTGCCCAAGCGGCCGAATCGGTGAGCGGAGCCGTGGCGCGTTCGCGCGTTTGTGCGAGGCCGTTCGTGCCCAAGACATCGCGAGTTTCCATGCTGGAGGATGCATCGCACAGCACGGCAATCGTTGGTTTTTCGTCGGGCTTAAATTCTTCGACCCACTCGGGTTGGTTCAGCAGAAAACCGCCCAGCCCGACGATCAGCAGCCTGAGCAGCTCGAGCGCCGCAATGCTTTTGCGATAACCACTTCGTCGCCAGCCGATAAAGCTGAACACGGCCGTCACGACGAATGCCAGCACAGCGATGGCGATCGTCAACGGCGACCAAATCATGGTGAAGAGCGAACTTGTCATGCCCGACCCTCTGCCACTCGCGGCTTGGGGATGCAAAGCCCCGCTTCGATCACCAGTGCCGCAATCATGCAGGTCAAAAAGACGCGCCAGATTTCGCGTGTCAGGGCATCGAGATTGCCAGCCGTGTCGGCGACTTGATCGAAATCGAGTCCGGCAAACAGATTGGCGATTTGCTGTTTATCGAGCACCGGCGAGCGGGGTTCGTTCGCATCGTGATTGACGGCCAGCACGCGTTCGCCCGCTGCGTAGACACCCGCGTGAAATGGATACTCACTCGACAACACACCATCGGCAACAGCGAGTGGTTGCCAAGTTGAAGCGGATGAGTCGTTCGTGTTACCCGCCACCAGTTGCCGAGTACTGCCGAGCGATTCGGCTCCTTCGGCAATCGACCGCTGGAGCGCGACGTAGAGCACGACGCCATCGGTCGCGAGCGTCGAGTCGCCATCCGTGGTAGTCGTCCCGAGGAAGTAAAGTCCCCCCTTGGCGCGCGTCGCGCGCGCGAGCAGCACGTCGCCACTGCCGAGCGTCGCCAGCGGGGTAAAATCGCCCGCCATTTTGCAAAAGCGACCGATGCTCAGCTCACCGACTGGAAGGGCCGTGCCGGCTTGGCTTCTCGCCAAGAGGTCGGCATCGCCTCGCCAGTTGGTGACCGAAATAGGCTCGGGGGGTTCGACCCACTGCTCCCAGCGGATGCCACCGAGTTCAGTTGCATCGGGGGCGGCCGGCGGCAAACAAATGACTTGCCCGCCCGCATCGAGAAACGACTCGATCATTGCCCGGTCATTGCCCTTGGGGAGCGGAGCATGCCACACGACCAGCGCGACTTCTTCCCAGACGATGGCCGCGAGTTGCGCAGGCGCGATCACGTCGACGACATGTTTCACCGCCCGATTCGGCGCGATGGCCGCCGCGATTTCGATGGACCTGAGCTTTGTCGGATCGGCGGTGACGAGCGCGATCCGCCGAGGAATCGGCTCGGCAAACGCGAAGTAAGCGTCGTTGTCGGCCGGGTTCGGATCGGCCGGAATCGAAACCCGCCCCCAGCCTTGCTTGGTCCCAACGGGAAGAGTCAGTGGATGCCCCGAAATCTCGACGCCGTCCCCCGCCAACTCAACCGGCAGTTCGGACCCGGCTCCATCGATCTCGAAACGTATTGGTACCGTCATCGGCGGTCCACCGGCGGGCCTCGATAGACGCAGTGAAACGAGCACTCGGTTCTCGTCGCGTGTTTCGCGCTGTTCGACGCCCGTGACTTCGATCGACAAATTGTCGGTCGCGACGTCTGGGTAAGAAAGCAGGTGGAAGCGAATGCCTTGCTTGAATTCCAGGAAGCCATCGCGAATCGCCCGCCACCTACCGCTCGTCGCATTCCAGTCGTTGGCTCTTTGGTCTGAAAGAATCCAAACCTCAGTTTGACCGGTGCGATTCTCAGAAATATAGTCGCGTGCCGTTTCGAGCAGTCCAACAAGGTCGGTCGTCGCCGACGTGACTTGCTTGGGGACGATTTTCGTCAGTGCCTCGGGACCAGCAATCTCAACCGCTTCGCCCCCCGCGCTGTCGATCACCACCCAGTGAGTCGAACCGACGAGGCTGAGCGTGTTCTGGAGCTTGGCGATGCCGGTCGTGAGTTTGCCCGTGTTGAGGCTGTTCCCCGCGCCCCGGCCCAATTGACCCATGCTGGCCGAGCGGTCGATGATCACGATCGTCGTCTCGGCCTTGCCGCCGGTCGCTAGCCCCAGCCAGCCACTCGCCAGTGGCCGGGCGATGGCGAATATGAGCGCCGCCACCGCGAGTGTGCGAAAGAGCAGAATCAACCACCGGCGAATCCGCGCATAGCCACGCGACATGCGATTCGCTTCAAGCAGAAAGCGAATTGCTCCCCACTCGACCGTTTGGAACCGTCGCTGGTTGATGAGGTGAATGAGAATTGGCAGCGCCGCGAGCGGAAGCCCGACCAGCAGCAGCGGCGTCAGAAAACTCATCGCACGCCCCCGCCACGAGTGCGGCCCACAAGAAAATCCTGCACCGACTTTTCGTAGGTTTGTTCCATCGATATGCGATGGTAGTCGACCCCGGTCTCGACCGTCACTTTTTTCAGGTCGTTCAGATAAGTCGTAATCGCCATTTGATAACGATCGGCGATTTCGCTCGGCTCGGCGAAAATAGCGGGGCCCCCTTCCATGTCGAGAAACCGCGTCGGCCGCTGGAAGTCGAAGCCAATTTCGTTGGGATCGAGCAGTTGAAACGCCGCCAAGTCGTGACGACGGAAGCGAAAGTGCTCGAAGCAGCCCTTCAGTTCGGCCGGCTCGACGAAGAAGTCGCTGATGATGACGACCAGTGCTCGTTGGCGAAGCGTTTCGGCCAGTTCGTGTAGCACGCCGATGAGGTGAGTTTCACCCGCCGGTTTGAGCTGCTCAAGCAAATCGAAATAGACGCTCAAGTGAGCCGGATTTCGTCTTGCCGGAAGCGACTGAACGATCCCCTCGGCAACGCCAGAGAGGCCAACCGCGTCTCCCTGTTGCACGGCCAAATAGCCAATCGCGGCAGCGAGTCGGCGGGCGTAGTCGATCTTGCTGCCATGCGTGCCGGTGAAGCCCATCGAACCACTCGTGTCGACGACGACACAGCACCGCAGGTTCGTGTCGGCTTCGTATTCCTTGACATAGTAGCGGTCGGTGCGACCATGCGCCCGCCAATCGAGCCGCCTAAGATCGTCGCCCGGCACATACTTGCGATACTCGGCAAACTCGACACTCGCGCCGCGGTGAGGACTCGCGTGCCGACCCGAGACATTGCCCATCATCGCCTTGCGTGCAAACAGCGGCACACTCGCCAAGCGCGCGAGCGCTCGGGGGTCGACGAAACTGCGTTGCGATGAGTTTTCTAGGGCCACGAGAATATGTTTGGAAAGTGTCTTAGCGGAAGTTGCGTGGCCAATGACGAATGACAAAACCCGAATGACGAAAAGTCGAGTTCGTCATTCGTCATTCGAGCTTCGTCATTTATTCATCCGACTCGTCGAGCAATCGACGCACAATATCCTTCGCCGAGATTCCCTCGGCTTGGGCGGCGAACGTGGTGATCAGCCGGTGGGTGAGCACCGGGAGCGCCACTTCCTGCACGTCTTCGAGCCTCACCATATAGCTGCCCAGCAGTGCCGCCCGCGCGCGCGCGCCGAGAATCAAGTTCTGCACCGCTCTTGGACCAGCACCCCAGCTCACCAAGGGTTTGAGCCATGCCGGGGCCGTTTCACCGAGCGGGCGCGTCTTCCGCACCAGCCGCGCGGCATAGCCATAAATGTGCTCGGGCACCGGCACCCGGCGGACCAGCGCTTGGTGGCGAAGAATATCGTCGGCGTGCATCAGGTGCGAAAGCTCGGGCAGGTCGCCCCCGGTGGTGCTGCGGGCGATTTCGATTTCGTCGGCTTCGTTGGGATAATCGAGCTCGATCAGAAACATAAACCGGTCGAGCTGTGCCTCGGGCAGCGGATAGGTTCCCTCTTGCTCAACCGGGTTTTGCGTCGCCAGCACCAAGAAGGGCGGGTCGAGGTTCATCGGCTTGCCGATCGCCGTGACGCGGCGCTCTTGCATCGCTTCGAGCAGCGCGGCTTGCGTCTTTGGGGGGGCACGGTTGATTTCGTCGGCCAGCACAATGTTGGCGAAGATCGGACCATGCACGAACTGAAACTCACGCCGACCGTTGTGGCCATCTTGCAGAATCTCGGTCCCCGTGATGTCCATCGGCATCAGGTCGGGGGTGAACTGAATGCGGCTGAATTTCAGCGAGAGTGTTTCGGAGAGCTTGCTCACCAGCAGTGTCTTCGCCAGCCCCGGCACCCCCATCAGCAGCGCGTGCCCCCGTGCGAAGAAACAGATGGCCAGTTGTTCGATGACGTCTTTCTGTCCGACGATGACTCGCCCCAGTTCGTCGCACAGTCGGCCGTAGGTTTCTCGCAAGTCGTCGATCGCGCGAACGTCATCGTCGCTCGGCATCGACACAGCGTGGGGCTCAAGAACTTGCGACATAGTGACCTTTCAGAACCAGGTGAGGCGGGCGACGAGATGTGTATCAGGCAGATTTTTGGCGGGAGTTGGCTCCGCTCGTGTAAGCGCGAGCGCTCGTCTTGGGGCGAAACACGAGCGCCGTCGCCCTTCAGACGTATCCATTACACGAATGGTTCCGCCGAATTGCAAGCAAAATCTCGGGAAAGCACTTAGCGGTCAGCCGTCAACGGGTGCCACTGCTGGCTCACGCCGCCACGTATCGCCCATCGTCAAGCTGCCGCGCTCGGCCCAGGCTCTCCAGCGTTTCGAGTAGCTCGCTGATGCGGTCTTTGCTCGCGCGGGTGAATCGTTTCGCCACGTCGGTTTCGCTGGCCGGGGTGCCGATGGTCGCAAGCGCGCTCTGCACAGCGGCCGCTTGTTCGGCCAGGGCGGTGGGCCACTTTTGTTTTTTGATCTTGGTGGTGGTCGCCTTCGCGGGTGTTTTGGTATCGCCGACGTCGATGCTCTGTTGCGTCTTGCCGTCGGGATTCTGGAACTCCGGCCGCAGCCAGCGCACGATACCCCGCGCTTCTTCGGCGGCTCGTTCGTGATTAAGGGCCACCAGCCGTTCGAGGATTTCTTCGTCGGTTAAATCGACCGGCCAGCCATAGGCGTCGGCGACGGCTGCGTCGAGGTCGTCGTGAATTTGCTTGAGCACACTCACCAGCCCCCACTCGTGGATTTGTTTTTCCTTGGTGGTGAGCGTGTCGCCGCTGCGGAGTTTTTCGAGCACGTTATACATGCCGGTCATGGTGAGCCCAGCGTGCTGCGCCTGCTGCCGCTTGCGATGGGCGTCGAGCTGTTCGCCCAGTTCGCGAATGCGGGACTTTTGGGAGTCGGTGGGAGCGGGGAAAGGGAAGGGATCGAAGCATTTTGTTTGGTTGTATCTCGGGCGACTCTCTAGCGTACCACCACTTGCAAGAGACCAAACAACATGAAATCGTCCGGAAAGCACCCCGAGGATAAATGCGTCGTCGACGGCCACTGATACAAGCCCTTGGTCTGGCAGTGTCTCTCCGGAAAGGAAGACAAACATACGATGCTTTGCAGTCATCGGTGTCGCGATGTGGCGTTCCAAGTTTTGCAGAGCGGACCTAAGTTCAGTATGTCGTCGCCCAAACTTCCACCAGTTCAATCGGCGATACTCTTCTCGGTTTTGATCGCGTTCCGGCTTCACTCGTTCGATTAACCACTGGTAGACAGCGGGAAATTTTTCGCGAACGTCTTCAATCTCAAGCCCCTCCATGTCGATAGCGTAGACCCCACGAGCGCGATGCGTAACGTCTTTCCCATTCAAGTACGGTCGGATTCTTTTCGCCAATTCGTTATTTGCTTTGTGCCCTAGTTCATGCGCGCGCTCCGGCGTAACGATAAATCCCTTTCCTACGAGGCATACGCCGCGAATTGCTAGTAGCTGATTTGCCTTTAGAATCGACGCTCTCCCAAGATCGCTGCCCGTAGTGAGCGAACTTGCGATCGGTCCGTGAATAGAACTGTAATTAAGCACGTCCGGTGCTGCGCCGGAAACTGTTTGCAACTCACCGTCGCCACGACCACGACGTGCAACAGTCATCGAAATTCGCACGGCGGCACCATCGCTCGAATCTACCCACGGATGGTCCGGTACCGCGTACGCAATCCGTATTGGGTCTTCGTTGTCGTCCATAAATCGTTGCAATACGCGTCGATTGAAAGATTGTTTTACGCTATTTGTCGTGATAAGTCCGAATTGTCGAATATGATTTTCTGCAAGTAATGTTGCTGCTTTATTCCACCAATACATCACGAAGTCGCACGAGTCTGGAACGATAGCATTTGCTTGTCTCAGAGCTTCAACGTAGCCATCTCCTAAAACACTACGCATTCTCGCAGCGCCAATAAACGGCGGATTCCCCACCACAAAATCAGCCTCCGGCCACTCGGCTTTCTTCGGGTTCAAGTACCGGTACATCGGCACCCGGGCCGTTTCGTCGGGGACTTCGAGGCCCGTTACCGGGTGGGGCTTGGTGGTGCGGCCGTCCCAAATGGTGACCGGCCGGCCCTCGTCATCGAGCACCACTTCTTTGCTCGTGTAGCTGAGCACGGCATCGCGGCATTCGATGTTCTTGAAGTTCTTGATCACCGGCTCGGGCGGGGCGACGCTCCCCCGCGTGCGAAAGTGCCATTGCAGGTAGCCAATCCACAACACCAGCTCGGCAATCGCGGCCGCGCGAGGGTTGATCTCGATCCCCAGCAGTTGGTGCGGGTCGACCGTGTGCCCACTTTCGAGCAGCATCTGCCGCTCGGCAATCTCGCTGTAAGTGGCAAACACTTCGCCTTCGAGCCGCTTGAGATGCTCGAGCACCACATACAAAAAGTTGCCACTGCCGCAGGCGGGGTCCAAAACGCGAACTTCGCACAACCGGTCGTGAAATTTTTCGATCTCGGCAATCGCCTTTTTGGTTTCGCCACCCGTGGCCAGCGTGACAGCCGCCGCCCGCGCGGCATCCCACTCGGCGCGGAGTGGCTCGACAACCGTCGGCACCACCAACCGTTCGACGTAGGCCCGTGGCGTGTAGTGCGCCCCGAGCTTGTGCCGCTCGACCGGGTCGAGCGCCCGTTCGAGCAGCGTGCCGAAAATGGCCGGCTCAACATCTTGCCAATCGGCCTTGGCGGCTTCGATCAATAGGTCGAGCTGATCGCGATTGATGGCAATGGCCGACGGGTCGTCGAACAGTCCCCCGTTGAACCACAGCAGTTTCTTGCGAAGCTGGGCGTTAAAACCGCCGGTGTTCATGGTCCGCCACAAGTCTTCGACCACGCCGGTAAAGTGCTCGGGGTCGTCGAGACTGGTGAGCATCTCCTTGAAGCAATTCTTGGGGAGCAGCCCCACGTCCTCGGCGAACATGGTGAACAGACACCGCATCAGAAAGTGGGCGACATCCTCGGCATGATGCCCGGCTCCTTCGAGGCTTTTGGCCAGCTTGGCGAGACTGGCGGCAATCTCGCGGGTGACTTTGGCGCTGCGCCGCGCGGGGTCGAGCGCCAGCGGATCGGTCCAAACGAGCGCGAGCCGCTCGCGGATTTTGGGATCGGCCAGTTGGTCGAGCTTGATGCGATGGCTCAGCGGATCGGGAAACGGCACATACGCACCCCCGGTGCGACTGAACTCGCTGTAGAGTTCGATGCTGTGACCCACGTCGACCACCAACAGAAACGGCGGGCGCCCTTCGCTGGCAGGCAGGTGCCGGGCATACGCTTCGGCTTGGCCGTGGGCTTTGCGGAGTGTGTCGTCGTAGACTTTGCTGCCCCGCTTGCCGTGCCCACTACGGCGTTTGGCTCGCCGCTCGCGTTCGGCAGCAGATAGTGCGGTCGATTTCTCTTCGTCCGCTTCGACACCCTGCTTGGTTTCACAAACAAAACACCCCCGGCGATAGAGATCAGCTCGCTTGGTGCTGCTGCTGCCATCGCGATTATCGAAGATAATGGCCTTTTCGAACACGTAGGCATCTTGCGTGGGGTCGTCGACCGACGGTTCGGGAGGATCAACACCGAGCAAGCCGCACAATTCGATGAGGAACGATTGATAGTTGGCACGCTCGCTGCC
>JBGSRO010000212.1:0-9449 GCA_041737535.1 Pirellulales bacterium
TACTCTGGCGGCACGTGTCGTGGGGACGACAGTCGCCTGATCGTGAAAACAAAGATCCCTGTCCTTGGGGTTGGCTGTTCTATCGGCGGGTAAAGACCGGCAAGACTTTCTGGCGACCCATGAATCGCACAGTTCGCTTGCATCTCAGGAACATCATGCCAGAGAACCCGGATCCTGACTCTCCAGTATTCTTCGGTGGGGGGACTCGACCCAACAATCGGTTTCGAGCGTTGTGCGATCATGCCAGGATCTTGCCAAAGAGGAGTATTGAATCGGGCGAGCAGCGACCATGGGTGCTCAAAGACCTGCGGAAGACGTGCGCGACGTACTACGACGAGCACGTACCGGAGTCATCTGTCGAAATCCTGGGGCATTCCGCGGGTGGGATCACCTACCGTCACTATGCCCATCGGGCTCCGCTGGCCATGCGGGCGATCCTCAGTCTGCCGCAACCGTCGGCGTTTACTACGTTAGCCCGCGGTTTCGAAGATCAGTGTCCTTGTTGTCGGAGAAGCTTTTGAGATAGAAGATCGTTGTCGGACGACCGCCAAGTGCCTAAGGAGGGGCACGGACGGTTCGTCATTACGCAGGAAGGCGGCCTGTTGAAGGCAGCTTGCTGTCATCAGTGTGACTGCGCTCTTGACAGCCTCGATCTGCCGTCGGTCGTTTTCCCCGCTGCGAGTTGCGTCTGAGCGCAATCTGCTGAAGTTGATGCAACCTCAGCGACGAAGCAGACTACGAGTCTTGCAGAGATCAAGTCTACAGGGCGTGGCTCCTTGGCTTCCGATATGCAATCCTGTCGCGCGCTTGACTACTGCGCCATTGCAGATACAATATTTGTATCTGCAAAAAAAGGGGAGGGGTGATATCGAAATGCAAGAGCGCCGTCAGCGATCCGCCGTTGTGCTCGCTCGGACCGATTTCGCCCAAGACCGACGGGGCAGAACCTTCTCTGACGTGCTCAATGACCCGGCGCAACCGCTCGACGAAGTGCTGGCTTTCTTCAGCGATGGCGACCGTCAACGACGGATGGAGGAGGCGGAGATTCATCACGACCGGGCACCCCTAGCTGGGGTAGTTCGAGAACTGGAGGCAGACCCTGCGATCGACGCTTATTTTGCTGCGGTTCATTCGTTCGAGACGAAGAGACTTCGCCAAGTAATTGGAGTAATCGTTCGCATCGTGATGGAAAACCGCGGATGGAAGAAGACTGGCCGCAAGGGGTCTTTGGGTGTGCGTGCAGCTATTGCCACTGGTCAGCCGTCGCACAACACAGGCGGGCTCGCTTTATGGTTTGTCCGAGCTGAGCGGTACGAACTGTCCGACGGGATGCCCTATCGGTCAGTAGCGGAACGATGCCAGGCATTCACGGCTCCCGCTCGGCAGCGAGCAGCTAGCGTTAACAACGAAAAGAGTAAACGCCCACGAAAGAAATCTTAGAATCCGATGTGCGACGCCGAGACGAGGGCTACGCTTGCCGTGTTTCGGTTCAAGGCCACGAAGCGGCTCGTCAACTTCTAACTCGCTTGAGTGGCATGTTTGTCTTTAAGACAAGCGAACCAATGCAGCGCGGCTTGACGCCGAATCGATGGGACTTTCGGATCCCCTACGGATCGGGCTTATCGCACGGAAAACTGATGGCGCTACTGTCAGCGATCCCGGGTGTTGAACTTGGGGACGACTTGGCAAAAGGCGACGCGGGCTAATTGCCCCTTTGATTGTGCCATGCTCTGGCGGAAAGAAGTTTGGATGTTGGCTCGCACGCGCACTGCATGGTGGTATCGCCAGCGTCTTGCACGCAAGACTTGCTCAGCAAGAAGCGGTCAGAACGCCAGCAGCGATCGAGGGACGGATTTGTTTGCTCACACCAGGCGCGACGAGCCAAATCAAGGCCGTGACGTAGGAAACAGATCATGATGGAGCGGAATGTGAACCGGATGGGCACCGAGCGTGCTTCCACCGGATTTTTTCTCAAGGAGGAAACGATGTTAGTGCTGAGTCGCAAGCTGAATGAAAGCATCCACATGGGGAACAATATCGTGTTGAGTGTGTTGGACATCAGAGGTTCGATTGTCCGGCTCGGGATCGACGCCCCCGAGGACATCGCCATCCGCCGGAGCGAGCTTCCGGCCCTGGCGGCTGTGCGGCCTCCGCCTGCCGTACCTCACTCTGCGAGTGTACCTGCCGAATTGATCACTGGTGTCGGGACGAAAGAAGCTGGCGCGTGCTGTCCCGAAAAACCTGAGTGAAGCCCGGTCATTTTCAAGTCATGAGCCCACCTCGCGAGTCAGAAAGAAAAAAATGCAGCTTATTACCTCCGTTGCGACCACCCCGCGCTACGCTTTGATTGCCGAAGCGAACCGACTGCTGGGACCGGCGTGCCTCGAATTTGAGACAGAGCCATGCACGGCGATCTACGGATTTACCAACCGCGATGCTTATGATCGTTTTCGCGGCGACAGTCCGAATTCTTGGCGACCCTACCCGCTCGTCAGCCGCCACATTGAGCGGATGCTCACTCAGCCGGGGCTGCAACTCGTGGTGCTTGATGCATGTGGGCCCGACGAGCCGTCGCTCGTTGCGGGCACGGCCGAAGGAGTTCTCGCCGCCCAAGCCAACGGCGCCGAACAATTGAGCGTGGCCCACTATTTGCTGTTTTTGCCAGAGGCCCACGCCTATCAGGTTGAACAAGCTTAGAACACATTCGGAAATTACCCTTACGAACCCTCCTTTCCCACTAAGAGACCATGAACTGGCACCAAATTGAACGCCAATGGCAAAATGTAAGTAGGCAGATCATGCTCACCTGGGGCAAGTTCAGCGATGACGATCTCGTCTACATCGGTGGCAACCGTGATCGGTTTGCCGACCTCTACAAGCGACACTACGGGGGTAGCGACGCTTGGGCGATTAGCCGTGTCGATGAGTTCGCAAGGTGTCTTCCGGCAACAACGCTGTCGGAAACCCCGGCACAGATTAATGGACGCTAAATGCCCTGCGTCAGACTCGAAAGTATTGCGTAACAAGATGGCCGACACTCACGCTCGACTGATGTTGTTAGGCCCCGGCGATTTGACGCCCCTTGATCAGGGCTTCGAAGTCATCGGGGTTTTCAACCCTGGCGCCACACGCATCGCAAACGAGGTGGTGCTTTTGGTAAGGGTCGCCGAAAAACCCCTACCACAAAAGGCTGGGTTAGTTGGGCTGCCCCGGGTTGAGCAAGGAGGAAAGGTGACCATCGACTGGGAGCCCAAGTCGGAGTTCGACCTTAGCGACCCGCGCGTCGCCCGCCGCAAGTGCGACGGTCTGGTTCGTCTCACCTCGCTCTCTCACCTTCGCGTGTTCCGCCACGATGCGAAAGGCACGGGGAAGTTGACACCGGGACCTGTTCTCTTGCCGGATTCGTCGACCGAAGAGTACGGCATCGAAGACCCTCGCATTACCACGATCGACGGTATTCACTGGATCACCTACGTCGCGGTCTCGCGACATGGGGCAGCAACCGCGCTCGCTTCGACCCGCGATTTCATCAACTTCGAGCGTCACGGCATCATCTTTCCGCCCGAGAACAAAGATGTCGTTCTATTTCCGCGAAAGATCGGCGGCCTTTACGCCGCGCTGCATCGGCCAACGGCGAAAACCGACTTTTGTCGCCCCGAGATCTGGATCGCCTGGTCGCCCGATTTGCTGCACTGGGGGGGGCACGAACCGCTACTCACGGGACTCGGCGGATGGGAACAAGATCGCATCGGCGCTGGTGCGCCGCCAATTGAGTTAGACGAAGGTTGGTTGGTGATCTACCACGGTTGTGGGGCATCGCGACGACCTGGCGATGTTGGCACCTATTGCGGCGGCGCCGTCCTGCTCGATCGAGACAAACCGACACACGTCTTGCGTCGGGGTAGTGAACCCTTCATGCGACCACTCACAGATTTTGAACGCTTGGGCTTCGTGCCGAACGTTGTCTTTCCAACGGCTTTAGTCGATTACGAGCTAAAGCTCTCACTTTACTACGGCGCGGCAGACACTGCGGTTGGCGTTGCCGACGTCTCCCGCGACGCCCTGCTCGCGTCGTTCAACTAAGGCTGAACAGCGAATCACACGAGGAGTCCAAAAATGGCTGACCACGATATTAAGAAAATCGCATTTGTCGGTGACTACCCCCCGCGTAAATGCGGCATCGCGACGTTCACGCACGACCTTAGCAGCGCCGTCGCAGGCCTCGCCAATACCGAATGCCTTATCGTCCCTGTCGACGATATCGACGAGGGCTACGACTACCCTCTTAGCGTTCGGTTCCAGATCACCGAACAGGATCGCGGCTCTTATCGCCGCGCTGCCGACTTTCTCAATTTCAGCAGCGTTGACGTCGTCTCGCTGCAACATGAGTTTGGGATCTATGGTGGTCCCGGGGGGGCTCACATTTTGAGCTTCTTGCGCGACCTGCGCGTCCCGGCCGTGACGACACTGCACACAGTGCTCCCTCAACCAGACAAGACACTGCGCCGGGTGATGGAACAACTTGTCGAGCTTTCGACGCGGTTGGTCGTAATGACCGAGCGTAGCCGGAATACGCTTCTTACGGAGTACAATGTCGCCGAAGAGAAAATCGACTTGATTGTCCACGGCATCCCCGACCGCCCGTTCTCCGACTCAACTTTCTACAAAGATCAGTTCAATCTTACGGGAAAACTGGTTGCGCTCACGTTTGGATTGCTTTCGCCGAACAAAGGGATCGAGGTGGTGCTGAAGGCGCTTCCAGCGATCGTCCGAGAAGTCCCCAACTTCGTCTACCTAGTACTTGGGGCGACCCATCCGAGCCTGCTTCGCAGTGAAGGGGAGACCTACCGTATCGGCCTGGAAAGAATGGCGAAGGAATTGGGCGTGCAGAAGAATGTCGTCTTCTACAACCGCTTTGTGGAACTCGATGAGTTAACAAACTTCATTGCGGCGACCGACGTTTATATTACGCCTTATTTGAACGCTGCACAGGCCGTCTCGGGAACGCTCGCTTATTCGTTCGGGTGCGGGCAAGCGGTGATCTCGACACCCTATTGGCACGCCGAAGAGTTATTGGCCGACGGGCGCGGCATCTTGACACCGTTCGGTGACTCAGCCGCGATAGCGCGAGAGACCATCAGCTTGCTTCAAGACGAACCACGCCGGCACGCAATGAGAATAAAGGCCTACGCGTTAGGCCGCAACATGATCTGGAGTCACGTCGCCAGGCTCTACTCCAACTCGTTCCAGGTTGCGCGCCAAAGCCAATCGATTCCGCCCAAACCGCTGGCGATCAAGACGCTCGACGAACAACCACTTGCTCACCCCAAGATTCGGCTCGACCACGTGCTGCGGATGACCGACTCGACCGGCATCTTTCAGCACGCAACTTTCTCGTTGCCCAACTTCCAAGAAGGTTATTGCACAGACGACAACGCCAGGGCGCTCATTCTTACGGTGCTCTTGGAGGACCTGGGGCACGAGTCGGTCGCACTGCACCAGGCCGCGTCGAGCTACGCGGCGTTCTTGAACCATGCGTTCGACGAAGGGAGTGGTCGATTTCGAAACTTCATGAGCTTCGACCGCAAATGGCTGGAGACAGATGGCTCTGACGACTCGCAGGGACGCACCCTCTGGGCGCTCGGAACTTGCGCCGGTCGGTCTCGGCGGCGGAGTTTCCAGTCGTGGTCGATTCAGCTCTTCCAAAAGGCCCTGCCAGCTTGCGCAAAGACGACATCGCCAAGGACCTGGGCGTTGGCCTTAATCGGTATTCATGAATATCTCCGGCGACTCAGCGGCGATCGGCTCGTCGATCAAATGCGAGACACGCTCACCGACAAACTGATTGACCTCTACGACCGCAGCGCTAGCGACGACTGGCCGTGGTTCGAGGATGTTGCATCCTATGCGAACGCAAAGTTGTCCCACGCGCTCATCCTCAGCGGGAGGTGGAGCGGTAACGCACACGCGACGCGGATCGGCCTTGACTCGTTGCGATGGCTGGCCAGCAAACAAGTGTCGCCGGAGGGTCGGTTCCGCCCCATCGGCTGCAACGGCTTTTGCCGACGTGGCGAGCCGATCGCTGCCTACGACCAGCAGCCAATCGAAGCCCACGCGATGATCTCCGCCGCGATCGAAGCCTACAACGCCGAAGGAGATTCATTCTGGATCGACCAAGCCCACCTTGCCTTCGACTGGTTCTTGTGCCGCAACGACCTCGGGCAACCACTCTACGATTCGGGGACCGGAGGCTGTCACGACGGGTTGCAAGAGGGACGCGTCAACGAAAACCAAGGGGCCGAATCGACGCTGGCCTTCTTGATGTCGCTCGTTGAGATGGAGCAACTAGAGAATTCGCTGGCTATCAGCGCATCATCAGATGCCTTCACGACGCCAGATGGCAAAAACAACAAGGAAGCCTTGCGGCTCGTCTATGCAGATTAGAAGAACCGGAATCATTCTCTCGCCAAATAGTAAGCGGGTCGTACTCCGCCCGTTTATTCCGTATCCTGAAGAGAGGAAGCTGAGGATCATCGCACGACTGTCGGCGGTGCCGGAAGCCGAAGTCGATAGCATGATTGCGCAGGTCCTCGAAGAATTTCATGGGCGACATCAGCGTCCACGAGAGTTTTTGCTCGCAAGATTCGAGAAGGTGCGTGAGTATCTGATTACCGACGCCCCGTTGAGCGAGAATCGCCGGCTGTTGATCGGCGCGTATTTCACTCAGGAATACGCCGTCGAATCGGCTGCTCTCTTCAATCCATCGATTGTTTGGCACCCCGATCAGTCGGGGCTTCCAGATGGCTCACGCCGCTTTGTGCTCAGCCTCCGGGCTACTGGCGAGGGACATCTGTCGTCCATCACGTTTCGGTCCGGGGTGATCGACGCGCAATGTGCGATCGCAGTCGATAAGCCGACCCGCTTCGCGACCCCTCCCGACATCGTGCCGGACACGTGGTATCAGAAAGCACTATTCATGCGGAAGCTGAGTGAACTGGGACTGGCAGGTCTGTTCACAAACCACGTGATGGGCCGCCTCGACGAGGAGTTCTCGCTTGAACAACTCAACGCGGCGTTACAACTCACGGTGCGTGAGAACCGTACGCGGGTTCACGAGTTTGAAGCGGTGTTCAACGGCATTGTCACTTTAGCCAAGTCGAACTACGAGATCGTCTACCTACCCGAGACAAACCTGTCGGAGCGACTTGTCTTTCCCTACAGCCCGACAGAGACGGCTGGGATCGAAGACGCGCGGTTTGTCCGTTTCGAAGAGGAAGACGGCACGATTCAGTACTACGCCACCTACAGCGCCTACGACGGGAAAGTTGTGCTGCCGCAGTTGCTAGAGACCGAAGATTTCTTGCGGTTCAAGATGCACACACTCAACGGTCCTGCGATCGCCAATAAGGGGTTTGCGCTGTTTCCTCGCCGCATCGACAACCACTATGCGATGCTGTCGCGGCAGGACGGTGAGAACCTCTTCGTTATGACTTCCGACAATCTCTACTTCTGGCACGCCAAACAGATTGTCGTACGGCCAACGTTTCCCTGGGAATTCGTGCAGGTCGGCAATTGCGGCTCGCCAATTGAAACAGAGACCGGCTGGCTGGTGCTGAGCCACGGAGTGGGGCCCATGAGGAAGTACTGCATCGGCGCCTTCATGCTCGCCCTCGACGATCCGACACGAGTGATCGGCCGCCTCCCCCATCCGCTCGTCACTCCCGACGAGAACGAGCGCGAAGGCTACGTACCAAATGTCGTCTATAGTTGTGGAGCCGTTGTCCACGAGGGGCACCTTGTCCTCCCGTATGCGATGTCCGACTACGCCTCAACGTTCGCGACCGTCAGCATGGATGAGCTGCTGGCCGCTATGGAACCGGTCTGAAGGCAAGTCCCATCAAGTGTTAGCCCGCGCGCCTTGCGATTCGACGGTCGGCCTGCTTCCTTAAACCCCAACAACCGCAGCCCCCACCCAGTGTCCGGTTTGAAATGGGCATCTTAAGCGGTGGGGTCCAATGGTGTTCGGGATGCCGTATGATCATAAATCGCATTGATTACTAAAGCGGTGTCACCATGAAGCTTAGGTGCCAATATGTGGTTAGAGACCTCCTGTTCACTTGCGCTCAATTCGCCGGTGGCCACACCATTCCTACTCATGCTGCGACCTCGTAGCGGCGCACAACAATGGGTGGCGAGTGAGCAGTACGTGCTGACACCCAGTGTGCCGGCGGTTGAGTTCACTGACCAGTTTGGGAATCTGTGCCAGCGATTGGTAGCTCCTCCCGGAATCTTCTCGATTCACACCGCAGCAGTTATTGAGGCGGCCGATGCCGCGGACTCGTTACGAGGCGCACCCTTCGTCGAGGTGCAGCATCTCCCGGACGCTGTCTTGCCATTCGTGCTTCCAAGTCGGTACTGCGAATCGGACCGGTTCAGTCAGATGGCTGGGGCCATCACCGACGGGTACGTCCCGGGGTACGACCAGTGCTCCGCGATTGTCGACTACATCCGCAGTGCGTTGCAGTACGTGCCGGGAGTCGGCCAGCAAATCATCAGCGCGGCCGAGGTAAATGGCCGGACGCAAGCGGTCTGCCGCGACATGGCCCACCTTGGCATCGCACTCTGCCGTGCGCTGAGCATTCCCGCCCGATTGGTCGTCGGCTACCTCGAAACACTCCAACCGATGGACCTGCATGCGTGGTTCGAGGTCTACCTGGGTGGTCGATGGTATACGCTCGATCCCACCCAGGCCTCCTTAAATGGGGGGCGGGTGTCGATTGCCTACGGGCGAGACGCGGCTGACGTCGCCGTCTACACGCAATTTGGCGACCCGGTAGACCTGGTTAGCATGACTGTCCGAGTGGAACGGCTCACTGGCCCTCCTCAATGAGCGGCGCGATGGCGACTGCACTATTATGATGTCTAGTTGTCTGCTCGCTATTGCGACAGACAGCTGTTCCGCCTATCGGAAGTGAATTCCGGTAGGCTCCACGAGTCTCATGCGCACCCCATTGAAGTCACGCCGAATTTGAAACGAATGTCATCCCGTATCGTTCGAGGTGGCTTGTGATAGCATCTCGTCCTGCAGCTGTGTGCACACCGCGCTAGGTATTAGTATTTTTTAACTGCCCGCGGTTGGATTACCCGCTGTTCCGAAGGCTTCGCCTAAACTGAGGGCGGTGAGGAAGACCTCTGCAGCGACGGTATCGAATTGATGGCGCCCAAGCCGTGGCATGCGAGCTTTGATCAGGCTCTGCCCAAACGAAAAGTGAGGGCGTGTCATTCAGCTGCAGCGGCCGTGCGAAATGACGGTTCGACATGAGCGCGCAACGGTCGACTAACAGCTGCCGCGATCGCGTCCCATAAAAGGGTCGTTTCTCGGCAGTGTCACGCGTCGATGAGTTGCCGGTGCTTTCTATGCTGACTGGACTCGCCGGAGACACCAGCCT
>JBGSRO010000230.1:0-15144 GCA_041737535.1 Pirellulales bacterium
GAGTTTTCCCATGTCGTCGATCGCCTGGACGACGCGACCGATTTCGTGGTCGGTATAAGCAGCGAACGCGGCAAAGATTTCGACTTGTTTAATGAACAGTTTCTGTTCTTCGGGCGTGCAGTCTTCCCAGTTCTTAATGACATCAGTGGGCCACGGTTCGAGCTGAGTGTTTTGGGGAATGACGCCGAGTCGCTTTTGGTTTTCGAAAATCTGTTCGCGAAGTTTGTTCCAGCCTCCATCGAACAGGTGCATGTCGTGAACCTTCTTGACCCATTCTGCGGTCGGATGGTGAGGAGCATGGGTCGCTCCCGGGGCGAACTTCACAAAGAACGGTTTGTCGGGCATGGTTTGGTCGATGCGATTCAAATAATCGATCGCATCGTCGGCCATGCCGGTGACGAGGTTCCAACCCGGTTTGCCGTCGAACGGATAAATTTGGGTGGTGTTGCGAAACAAGTTCGGTTGCCACTGGTTGGCGTCGCCGCCGACGAAGCCAAAGAAGTATTCGAAGCCCATGCCGATTGGCCATTGATCGAACGGACCAACTTGGCTGGCGGCGAATGCGGGCGTGTTGTGATTCTTGCCGAACCAACTCGTGGCGTAACCGTTGTCGAGAAGGATGCGCCCGATGGTCGCTTTGTCTCTCGCAATGATGCTGTTGTAACCGGGAAACCCAGTCGACTGTTCGCTGATGACCCCGAACCCGGCCGAGTGGTGGTTGCGGCCCGTGATGAGTGCCGCGCGAGTGGGCGAACAGAGCGCCGTCGAATGGATGTTGTTATAGCGGAGCCCGGCCGCAGCGATGCGATCCATGGTCGGTGTGGGAATGACCCCACCAAACGTGCTTGGTACGCCGAAGCCAGCGTCGTCGGTAATAATGAGCAGCACGTTCGGAGCACCCTTAGGCGGAACGGTACGTGGTGCCCACCAAGGGGTCGAGCTGAGGGCGTCGTTCTTGATCACGCCACCAAACTTGGGATCGGGGGCGGGAAGCTGCTTGCCATCGATGGGGGCCGTCGCCGCCGGAGTGCCGATTGCTGCCGACTGCTGAGCGACGACGATGGGAGCGTAACTAACCAAGACGGTCAAACTAATCGCAACTAAAAGCAAGTTGCTCAATATCCAGCGGCCATTGCTGGCAGTTTGTCGACAGAATTTTTTGCAGCGAGCTGTTGTTCGTCGGCTGGTCGTGGTGCTTGATAGACTTGAGAGAGTCGTGTTCGTCTTCGTGCAAGTTCGTAGTTCCATGATCGATGGTTGCCTATGCCGACGTGAGAAGGGACTTGAGTGAAGCCTATTCCGTCAAAGTAGGTGGCGCTCGATCCGCCGTCAAGCAGCGTCATGGCCAAAGACGATCGAATTCTCGCCGCGCGGGGCAACCATGGGTCGGCACCAAGGCAGACCGTGAAATTCCTTGAATTAGGAAAATTTATGTGCGCTTACTTGGTGACTTTTGCCGGTCGCCCAAGTATAGTTGTGGCTGGTATTGGATGATTTCGCCTCACTCGAACGATTGGCGATGGGTGGCGAACGGCGTGACGCTAAAAAGGGGACCAGTAATGATGATTCGTAATTGTTATGTAGCGATTTTTGTGGTGTTCGCAGTCAGCAATGCCCATTCGCAGGTGGTCGTCGACTCGGCCTCGACCGCTGCGGAAGGTTACCAGCGTGGGATGGCCAGCGTGATCGACGCCCAGGGACAGCGAAACCTCGCGAACTCGCAAGCCGCGATCAATCTCACGAGCGCGCGTTCGAGTCAAATCAACAACCAGATCAGTTCTGTGAATGCCTACTGGGAAAAGAAAGGCATTTACAACGCGCACGAGCAACAAAAAATGGAGGCGATCGATTACCAGAGGGCTCAGTACTTAGCCAAGAACGGGCTTCAGCCTCTTTCGCCAACGGTATTCAATCGCACCACCGGTGCGATCACTTGGCCCGGCCAACTAAAGGTTGCCGAGTTCGACAAGTATCGCACCGTCATCGACGGCATTTTCGCCAAGCGAGCCAAGTCGGGCATGCTCGACGGCGAAGACTACTTGCAAGCAACCAACACATTCAAAGCGTGGCGCGCCGAACTGACGAGCAAACAAGCCGACTATCCCCGGCCCATCATTTCTGACCTGCTGAAGTTTTTGCTCGAGCTAAACCACGATTTGAATTACAGCACAACCTGATCGTTCTTCGCGATGTTTCTTATCCATTTCAATTCACGAGCAATGACGTTGAGAGATTGGTCGGAGTCATTCGACTATCGGCAACGTCGGAGTTTTTAATCGCATGACCAGTTCACAAATGTTTCGTCCCACGCTGTTCGTTGCCGCCCTTGCGGTTCTCGTATCAACGGCAGCGGCCCAAGACGCCGACGTCAACCACCTGCTCCAATCGATGGCGAGCGACGATGCCGCCGCTCGCTACGACGCCATCGATCGGCTCGGAGAATTGCACACCTCGGCCGAAACAGTGGTTCCAGAGCTTCGCAAACTGCTCGCTGACGACGACGCTGGTACTCGCTGGCGGGGCGCTCGCTCGTTGGGCGACTACGGCCAGTTGGCCAAACCGTCGAGCGCCGAACTGCGTCGCTTACTGGGCGACGATGAACCGGCCGTTCGCTATCACGCGGCCGTTACACTTGGCAAGATTGGCGACAACTCTGACGAGGCCGTCAGCGAACTTGTGCGACTCGCAACGGGCGATGACCCACGTGTCGCTCGGGTCGCGATTGCCTCGCTCCGCCGTGTGAAGGCCGATCCCAAACAGGTGGCCAAGGCACTGAGTGCGGCACTCGCCTCCGACGATCACGCAGTCGTCGTTCACGCCCTCGACGCGATCGTCTCCCAAGGGGCCAAAGCAGTGCCATTCCTCAAAGAAGCACTTCAGCAGCCGAACACTGATTACTTGGCCTGCACTGCCATCGAACACATCGGTGCCGAAGCGGCCGGTACCATTCCCGAACTTACGAAGTTGCTCGACGATGAGCAGCACCCGCAACTGCTGATCCAAGCCCAACTGGCGCTCGGCAGCATTGGTCCAGCGGCCAAGGCGACGGCACCAAGACTGATTTCGCTGCTCGAGAATTCCGACAATCCGATGATTGCGGCCGCTGCGGCTCACGCGCTCGGTAGCATCGGTGCCGTGGATGCCGACGAGCCTTTGCGGAACGCACTCGTCAAGCCCGAACCAATCCTGCAAATGGTCGCTGCGTGGTCGCTGGCGAAGCTTCATCCCGACGACAATCAGCTCAAGCAGCAGGCCATCACGAAACTGCAAGCCGGACTCAACAGCGACGACCCGGTCATGAAAACGGCTGCCGCCGAGGGGATCTCCCAGTTGATGCCCAAGAAAGCGATGCCCGCGAAAGAACAGCCGTAGCACATTGGGTTAATGGGTTACTGCATCAGCTTGCGCAGCGCCGCGAGATTCCGGTCGCGATCAAAGAAATCTTCGATTTGTGCTTCGAATCCTTCGATTGCCCGGCTAACGAGCCGCCCGGAGGTGGCTTTGACTTTTAGTTCGTAGCCAGCTTTGTCAAGCAGATACTGCTCGATTTGGTTCTCGAATGCGTCAATAATCCAGTATTCACCCACTCCATTGGCGGCGTAGTCCTCGAGCTTCACGCCGCGGTCTCGATCTTCGGTCGTCTCCGAGAGAACCTCGACCACGAGATCGGGGACGGGGAACTTCAGCGTGTAATCTTCGAGCCGACTCGCCTTCTCTTTGCCGAAAAACACGATGTCGGGCTCATAATCGTTGCGGGGAAACACGACAAGGCATTTTTCTGTCTTCACGCTGCCCAAATCGTTGATTTCGACGTAGGTCTGCAAGAGTCGTGCGACCCACAAGGTTACGTCTAAGTTCCGGTTGCGGGCTGGTGAATGCAAGATAACCTTCCCTTCGATAAACTCGATTTTTTGCTCGGGTGTCATTTCGTCGTAAAACCGCTGCCGAGCAGCTTTTTCGGCCTCGATTTGCTGCGAGAGCAACGCAATCGCCTGAGGCAACTGCGGAGAGTGCCTTAGCGGTTCGAGCAGAGTGTCGAGTGTGGTCATGGGTCGGTCGTTCGCAAAGGTCTGCAAGAATCATTTCGGATGGTTCGTTAGTTTATTATATTCTCCGCAGGTTCTACAACAAAACGCGTTGCCAATAGCCGACGAGCTAGGCCTCGTCGCTAAATCGACTGCGACGAGGCGTAGCTCGTCGGCTACTGGCGCGTTGCTTTTTTCTATCAGAGCACAGCGCCGTGGCCGAAGTATCTCTGCGACAATTGAGCAAAGTTTACGCCGGGGGCGTCGAAGCGGTCAGCGATGTTTCGCTCGACGTGACAGACGGCGAAATGATTGTGCTCGTGGGCCCCAGCGGCTGTGGCAAGTCGACGACGCTCCGGATGATTGCCGGACTTGAAGAAGTCACCAGTGGCGACATTCTGATCGGCAATCGGTCGGTCGTGGGAGTCCCGCCCGCGAAGCGCGACATCGCAATGGTGTTCCAAAACTACGCCCTTTATCCTCACATGACGGTGGGCCAAAACATGGAGTTCGGTCTTCGCATGCGTGGAGTCGCCCGCGCGGCGAGGCAACAGCGCGTGGCCGATGTGGCCGGACAGCTTGGCATCGCCGAATTACTACAACGTCGCCCCCGCGAGCTCTCTGGCGGACAGCGGCAACGCGTGGCGCTGGGCCGCGCGATGGTCCGCGACCCACAGGTATTTTTGCTCGATGAGCCGCTCTCGAATCTCGACGCCAAGCTCCGCGTTCAGACACGCGGTGAAATTGCCGCGCTCCATCGGCGGCTCGGTGCAACGATGATCTATGTCACCCACGACCAGGTCGAAGCGATGACGCTCGGCGACCGCCTTGTGCTCATGGAAGGCGGCCGCGTTCGCCAAGTCGGCACTCCCCGTGAAATCTACGACCGTCCCGCCAATGCTTTTGCCGCCACGTTCATCGGCAGCCCGGCGATGAACATGCTTTCGGGAGACGTGAGAGGCGGCCAACTCACCCTCAGTGGCAACCCCATTCGCCGACCGGTTGCGAAGTCAATCGCCGACGGACCGCTGCGCGTTGGCATTCGTCCCGAACATCTGTTGTTCGGCAGCCGCCCCGGCGTTGTTAGCCTCGTTGAGCTTGGCGGCGCCGAAGTCGTCGCGGCCGAATACCTAGGCCACGAAACATTGTTTCGCACATCGCTCGCCGGTCATGAGTTGCTCGTCCGGACCGCGAATCCGAGCGTCGCCATCGGCGACCGCGTGCTGCTTGCCTGCGATGCGTCTCACGTTCACTTGTTCGCTGCGACTGGCGATCAGCCGCGCGTTGAAGAGGGCCCATAACTGTTGAGCCATCGGCGCTTGCCGCGGTGGTAGGCCAGCAGTACTCGTGGCTATCACCTTTGGCACAATGCGAGTGCGATCGCGTGCGCATTGCAATCGCCACGACCGTTACAACTCGACCGACGACGACCTTAGACTTCACAGTCGTGAGCGAATCGCGACTTCAGCAATGGCCTATCTGCTTGCCGCGCGACCAGCGTAAGCTAAGTTTCATCGATCGCACTCGTCTTGGTCGGTGCGACAATGGGGCAAATTGTGTAAGTCTGGCGATCAACAAATCCACGTCGTTTTAGGTGAGTCTCTGATGTCACTGCTGATTGTTAATCTCTGTTTCGCTGTCGTTTCGCTGGCCGTGGGGTTTGTTGCGGGGGCGTTTCTTTCGTGTCGTCGAGTCGTCGTCGACACTTCGACCACCGCACCCGTCGGCTGCGGCGATGATAGTGTCGAACGCCAACGTGCTCTCGAAAAAGCAGAGTTTGCGTCGAGTCGTCTGCGTGACTTGGCGCACTCAATGGCCTGTGACGTCGGTGCTCACTCATCAAAGGTCGAAGAAATTACCGCCAATTTACAATCGCTCGACGTCAACGACGTCGCAGCAACGGGCGAAGGGGTGCTTAGAGCGATCGAAGATATCGTCGTCGCCAATAGTACTTTGCAAGAGCGACTCGAAAAAGCAGAAAAGCAAATCGCGGCTCAGGCCGACGAGATTCGTGCTCACGAGACCGAAGCTCGCACCGACTCACTCACCGAACTCTGCAATCGTCGCGCGTTCGACGATGAAATGAAGCGACGGATTGCCGAATGGAATCGCATTAAGACTCCGTTCTCGCTGCTGATTCTCGATATCGACCATTTTAAGAAGTTCAATGACACCCATGGCCACCAAGCTGGTGACGAAGTCCTTCGCCAAACAGGTAAGGTGTTGGCCCAAGCAAGCCGCGATATGGATATAGCTTGTCGCTATGGCGGCGAAGAGTTCGCGATCATCATGCCCGCCACCGTCGCCCGCGACGGCAAAAACCTCGTCGAGCGTGTTCGCGAAATGATGGAGTCGATGAGTGTGAGCTTCGAAGGCAAGTCACTCAAAGTGACCGCCAGCATCGGGCTTGCCGAAGTCAACGCCAGCGACGACGGATCAATCATGCTTAAGCGTGCCGACGAAGCCCTCTATGCGGCGAAGAACGCCGGCCGCAACTGCGGGCACTGGCACACGGGCAGCGAGATTTTGCCGATCACCACCGGCATCAAGCGCGTTGCACCAACTGTCGTTGAGGCACCGCCCGCCGAAACGCTGTTTCTCGATCGGCTTCCCAACCGTACCAAGTTCGTCGAAGAACTCCGCCGCCGCGTCGCGGAAACGAGTCGCAGTGGAGCCCCCATCTGTGTGATCGCCATGGGCGTCGACAGCCTCGCCGAAGTCGAAAAGCAGCACGGCAGCGAAGGGGGCCAGCAGTTGCTCGATGCTGTGGCCGAGTACTTGCTCGACTCGCTCCGCGAAATGGACCTGGTGGCGATGGCCGCCGCTGATCGTTTTGCGATCATGCTCCCCAATTCGACAACCGAAGAAGCCAAAATGACTATTGACCGCACGCTACGTGCCCTCGATGGCTGCGAACTACCGCTAGGCGACTCGACTCACCGGCTGTCGGTCCGCGTCGGTGCCGTGCAGAACAAGGCGGGCGACACGGCCGCCTCGCTACTCGAACGGGCCGAGAAGCAATTGCAAGAACAAAGCAAAGCCGAACCGGCGATGTGCGTTTAGCTTCGCTTAAACATCGTTGCCGTCGCCGAACGCTCACCAGTCAGCGACGATGGTGCCGGCTAAGGCGAGTATCAAAAATAACATGGTGAATTCCGTCATTCACGTGCAGGCGGGAATGACGTTTTACTTTCGTCGCGAGCTTTTGCGATCGGCTCACCAAGTTGTTTTCGATTCATTCCTAACTGGACAGCGCCAGGTTGCGATACGACCGATTCAGAGAACCGCCGATAGTCGCCGATGATTCTTGATAGAAAATACCATGTCGAGCGAAAGCCGCACCGACGTTGCGTTTGAGTCGTAAACGAACGACGACTTGGCGCTGTCTTGCTAAGCGGCACGCCGAAATGGGTTCATTTGCTTCAGCAGTGCCGAAAGCCCGTGGCGGCGTTCGCTTTGACGAACGGCCGATTCGTCGGTCACCCAGTTGAGTTGCAAGGCCCGGCGGACCCCCTCGAAACTCGTGTGCCCATGCCAAGCGGTGGGGCCGTTGCGAAACGCCAGCAGCGTTCCCTCTTGCGGCGGTACTTCGTCGGCGTAGTCGTCGATCTTCGGCGAACGGAGCACTCGCAGCCGGCCCCCAGAACTTTCCCATTGGCTGTTCAGGTACAGCAGCACCGTGATGAGCTTCGACTTGCTGTCGGTATGAATCTGGCCATCTTTCGCGCGGCAATGGCCACGGACGGTGAGCGTCGTTGGCCGCTGCGAAAGGTCCATATCAAACTTCTCAGCAAACGCATCGCGAAGCGCGCCGCCACGTAGCTCGTCGCAAAGTTGCTTGAACGCACCGGTGCAAGCGAGCGACGACAGCGGAAAGCTACCGCCACGATGAATGACCGGGTAGTCGGTGATGACTCGCGTGCAGTTCTCGGTCGAAACGAACTGTGGAACCATCAAGTAATCGAACGGCTCTTTCCGGAGCGCGGTCGCGCGAAACGCTTCGATATTTAGCAGTGACATGAAACACTTTCCGCCTGAGAAGACTAGTTTTGTAGGAGAGGCAGCCGTCAGGCCGCTGGACGTTTGACTCTCAACTCTCGCGCTAGCAACCGGTCGCACGCTGCGCATACTTCTGTGACCGAAATCTCACGCATTGCGCTGTTGTCGGCATTTCGCCGCTGCTTCCGCGAACCCGCCTCATAGCGATTTTGCAGAGCAATGTGAGGCGGTCCGTAAGGACCACAGTCTTGGGGTCGCGTGCTTCCGTAAAGACCGATCACCGGTGTTCGCACAGCCACCGACAAGTGCAGCGGCCCGGTGTCGGCACTCACCAGCAACCGCGCACCCAAGAGCAAAGCCGCGAGTTCGTGGAGCGTGGTTTTGACCGCCAGCGTTGCCGCGCCGGCCGATTCGTTGGCGATCTGTTCAGCCCAAGCGAGTTCGCGTTTACCTCCCCACACGACGAGTGTCGGCAAGTCATGCGCGTCGCGCAAGTGACGCGCGACCGCTGCGAAGCGGTCCATTTCCCATAGTTTGCTATCCCAGGTGGCTCCGGGGTTAATCACAGCATAGCCCCCTTCAAGCTGTTGGGCCGAGATGTAATCCCCCATCGCCGCGATCGCCTCTTCGTCGACGGGCGGGTGCCACTCGACAACCGGATGTTCAATACCGAGCGGCTTAAGCAATTCGAGCGAGCGATCGGTGAGGTGCGATTTGGTCGGTTCGATTAATTCGTTGTTGAGCCAAGTGCTCAGTTCGGCTCCATACTGCCCGCTGCAACCAATGCGTCTGGGAGCGCTGGAAAGCCAGCAGGCGAGAGCGCTCTTAGTGATGCTTTGACAGTCGATTGCGATGTCGAACTGCCGATCGCGTAGTGTTTTGCGGAGCGAAAGAATACGGGCGGGCGATGTGAACCACCCTCGCGGAAGCACAATTGTTTCATCGAGTGCCGGGTGATTGGCAACAAACGGCGAGCTCTTTTGCTCGACGACCCAGGTGATCGAAGAGTTGGGAAACGCCCGGCGGAGCGCGCAGGCAACCGGCAGCGTCAGCAGTGTATCGCCAATCGCACTCATCCGGGCGATGAGAATACGTGGGGCTTCGTAATCAGCCAAAACAAGACCCTCCATAGCGAGCAACGCCGGGGCGTCGACGCGACCAGTTTGAGGCATCGGCTCTCGGCCCGGCCCGCGCGGGTGCGATAGTAGTGGCGGTCGGAAAGAGTGCCAAGATTGGTTTTTCTGCGGGTGCTAGCATGATGAACTTCGCAAGGCCGCGTGGTTGTAGCGATTTTGCCTCAATCTCGCTGCGCCCAGTTGCTTCGCCGGGCTTTTGCCACGATTGGTGGTACAAAAAGCTATATTCGCGTAAGTTGACAGTTCCGCCGGTGTCTCGCCGAGAGAATCTGCGGCCGCCCGTTTTTGCTATCTCGCCCGAATTTGGCTTTGATCATATGGCTTCGCCCGAAACAATGCTGATTCCGTTCTGTTGGGGTTTCATCGGCATTTTGCTGCTGCTGATTATCGTGCCGTTCGCGCGTGGCAAGAGCGATCTGATCACGTCTTGGAACCTATTCCTGCTCGGCTCGATCAACTACGTCGGCATTGCCGGTTTGAATGCCGGCAACTTTCCTGAACTGTTTCGCGTGCTCGAATACTCGCGTGCCGACTACGTCGACTTTATCACGGGCGTCATGGCGTTTTTTATTTCTTTGGTACTCGTCTACCACTACTTCAAGTTTCCCCGGAAAATGGCTGGTCGAACGATGCGGAAGTGGCCGCCGGGAACCCCGGCGGTACTCTACTTCATTCTTGCTGTCTCGATTGGTATGGCGGTGTTGAGTTTGTCGCCGCCCCCAATTCCCGGTGTTCGTCAGATCATCGCGCAGCTCGGTAACAAAGCGATTGTGCTGGCGGTCGCCGTGTCGTTCGCTGCCTGGTTCCGCGACCGCACTAACCCCATCTTGATTGGTACTTTGATCGTTGTCGTAATGCTATCGCTCTTGCTGGCGATCGCAGCCGGTGGCGGACGGCGCACCATGTTGGGCGTCGTTGCGGCGATTCCAATCTGTCTCTATTGGTTCATGCTTCGCTACCGCAGCTTTACCTACAACGCCATCGTATTCGGCACACTCGGCGCATTGTCATTCTTATTGCTGCTGGGCTACTCACAAGTCCGGCACTTCGACCGACGCGGCGAAAACACGGAACGCTCGCTCGCTAATTCCGCGAGCGCGCTACTGAAATTACCAACGACGAAGTTCGACGCCACAGCGCTCAACTCAATGCTCGGCCAAAACTCGGTTCAGTTCTCGCTCGCCGCCATTCACCTGTACCGCCACGATCACGAAACCGAACCGTTCCACGCCATCTACTACGTTAGCACTAACTGGATTCCGAGAATCTTCTGGGAGAACAAACCGATTGGACTCGGCTACACGCTGCCGAAAACGGCCCAGGCTCGGGGGACCCGCGCGACCTGGGGGCCGGGAATCGTCGGACACGGCTACCACGAAGGTGGCTGGCCAATGCTTGTTTTCTACGCGGTGCTGGTGGCATCGTCGCTCCGCTATCTCGACGAGCTGATCGTGCGCGAACCCCGCAATGCCTACCTGCTCGCCGCGTTCGCCGCCATGTCGGGCCACATCTTCGGTTGGACCCGTGGCGATATTGGCACATTCACCATTCAGATCATCGGTGCCGTGTTGGTGTTGCTACTGCTCGGGATACTCGGACGAGTCTTCTTCGGTACCGGAGTCGTTTACCCGCGAACCGACGGACCCGAATTTGTGAATCGCAACTTGTTCGCGTTACGTCGAAAGCCGTTGGCTCAACCGAGTCCCACCGATTTTGCCTGGGTGCACAAGCAAGAGGTGAAAGACTGAGGGGTAGCAAGACTCGCCAAGAGTTTCGGCCGCGTCTCGCGAGTCTTTTGGCGACTTGCGCTACGATACTGTCGTAAGCCATTCGTCGACAAAATTGCGCTGATCGTCCGCCAATTGCTCGGTCAGCCAAGCCGCCGTCTCTTCACTCGGCCTCGCAGGTCGCTCGGGCGCGCTCTTCATAAAATACTTCCGCAAGTGCAGACGTGTGTGGGTGGAGACGAGTGGTCGAACAAGCGACTTGTAAACCGCGTTCTCGCGAATTCGTTTCCAGATCGCCCCCGGCACCGGTTTGCCGTCACCAGCGTTGAAGACTTCCTGTTCGTTGATCGGCGGTAAGGCAGTCGCGTCGAGCCCCAAAAACCGGCAAGCTGCGGCGACCGCTGTCGCCCGCTTGGTCTTGTAATCCTCGAAGCGAACTACGTGAATCCGCCCCCGCCCAATCGCGCTGACCCAAGGTTCGAGTTGCCACGCATAGCGACTGAAGTTTACATAGCGATCGTACTCGCGGACGACGGCGTTAATGTCGGGTCCAACAAGACCCCGCGTGAATTCGTGGTAATGCTGGCTGATGATCCGCTCGATTGGGTCACGAACGATGTAGATGGCTCGAAACTCGCGCGGCAGTACCGCGAGCGCCCGCTCAACGACACCGGGGCGATCGGGCAATTTGCTGTAACCGGTCGACGCATCCCCCACCAATTGGTCGGCGCGCGCTCCCGTGTAGAGACCCGCATAGGCTTGCCTGCCTGGCTCGGTCAGCACGGCATCGTCGCAGAGCGCGTGCGGTTCCTTGTTGTCGGGAAGATAGACGTCGGGGTGGCTGCAAAGATCGAAGAACAGCCCGGTCGTGCCCGACTTCATCGCGCCAATGATCAGAAAATCAGGAAATCGCATTTCAAAATGGTTCACTTCGCAATTAGGGATGGCCGTTACACGGCCAATCGGTCAAACAGTCGACGGCAGCATCCGTCGCCGCTCGCCATCAACAATCCGTGTCGCATCCAAAAACCCTTGCACCATATTGGGTAGCGTGAACTCTTCTGTCACTGTCCGCAGCGCCTCGCACGAAAGTCGCTCGCGCAGCTTATCGTCGGTCAGCAGCCGGTCGATGGCGTTGATCATCGCCTGGCGATCACCGTGCTTGTAAAGCAGCCCATTTCTGCCATGTCGGAGCGCATCGATTTCGGGATTTTGGGCGGCGATATTATCGGCCGTCACGGTCGGCAGCCCAAAGCCAAACGCCGTGAGCAGGCTCAGCCCGATATTCTCCGGGTAGCAAAACAGAGTCGACGACAATAGCCAGGGTGCCAGTTCGCTCTCGCGATAGATGGTGCCGGTGAAGGTCGTCCGCTCGGCTATGCCGGTTTCATTTGCCAGCGACTCAAGCGCCGCACGCTCGGGGCCATCGCCGACGATAATCAGACGCAGCGCCGGATGCCGCTCGGCAAGCGTGGCCGTTGCGAGAATGAGTTGGTCGGGGCGATTTTCGTCGCGGAGCCGCGAGACGAAGACGATGGTCTTCGTAGGATCGAGCCGCTGCTCGGTGCGAAACTTTGTCAGCTTCTCCGGGCGCGAGAGCCAATCGGCTCGGGCGGATTGTATTGGCGTTTGGTCGATCGCGTTTTGAGCCACGAATGTCCGGTCGCGGTCGAATCCGTATCGCTCGACCAAACGATTGGCGATCGGGTGCGTGTAGAGCATGATGCCCGTCGCTCGCCTAGCGACCCGATTTCGCAGCGTCGTCCGCAGCCAGTTGTCGGTCTTCGAATAGCCATGCCCCCAAACGATCGTTGGCATTCGTCGCTTTTGTGCCAGCTTGAGCGCCGGCGCGAGCGTTCGATACCGCACATTCCAAGGCATGATCACCATATCAAAGCGGTCGGGGTCCATCACCTCGAGCTGTGACGGTTGGTCGTTGTAGCCGATCGGTCCGAATTTCCCACGCGTAATCGGCGAATGCTCGAAGCGAAACCTCATTTCGGCCGGATCGGGCGCGGGCGCGTCGTCGGGCGTGTCGGCGAATAGCGTCAGCTCGATGCCTGCTTGCTGGGCCAGCAAGTTGTAGACGGGCAACCGATAAGGCCGAATGTCGGGCTGCG
Source organism: Pirellulales bacterium (assembly GCA_041737535.1). GTDB lineage: Bacteria > Planctomycetota > Planctomycetia > Pirellulales > Lacipirellulaceae > JBGSWC01. The sequence continues at coordinate 13,008 of JBGSRO010000230.1, forward strand.
TGATGGCGAGGCGAATCATAACGGCCGGGTACGTGGCGGGATTGCGGCTGACTAATCTCTATCCTAACTGGCCCGCGTGCAGATCGACCAGTCCGCCGTCAGTCAAGCTCGCCAGATAGTCGCCGACGGCGCGAGGAATGCCGTCAGATTCGGCAATCACAGCATAGCGGGCCGGCAGCCGCTGGGGATCGGCGACGAACAGCATGAAACAAGTCCGCAGCGCTGCGGACATCTGCTCGCGATGTGTCACAATCAGTGGGTGGCGATAAACGCGCTCGAACAAGAACTGCTCTAGCTCGGCTTGCTGCTTTCGAAGTTCGTCGGGCGGCATAATCAGCCGCCCCATTTGCCTCGCTTCGTCGGCATCGGTCGGGGCGCGCTCGTCGAGTACCACACTGACTCTCGCGAGCGTTTCGCTGACGGCGTGGTCGATTAGTTCGTGGACAACCGCCCGTCGTAGAGTCGCTTCGTCGAGACGGCCAAACCGGTCGCTAACACGCTGCGTTGCTGCACTCCAAAGGCGATTGCGATTCAAGTCGTCGTGCGTGAGCAGACCCATCTCCAGCGCGTCGTCGGCATCGTGGGCGTCGTAGGCGATGCTATCGGCCAAATCGACCACCTGCACTTCGAGTAGCGGCGCACCGTTGCGCTTGTCGCCACGATAGCGCTGGCCATCGAGAACTTCACAGGTGAGATTCAGTCCCGGAAAATTCGGGTAGCGCGATTCGAGCTGTTCGAAAATCCGCAGCGCTTGCTGGTTGTGATTGAACCCCCCCTGCCCTGCTAACAGGCGGTCGAGCACCTCTTCGCCCGCGTGGCCAAACGGTGGATGACCGATGTCGTGCGCCAGCGCGAGCGCTTCGACCAAATCCTCGTTAAGCCTGAGCGCACGGGCCATCGTCCGCGCGATCGACGCGACTTCGAGCGTGTGGGTGAGTCGCGTGCGATGGTAGTCGCCCCGTTCGCCGGTGAAGACCTGCGTCTTCCGGCTGAGCCGCCGAAAGGCGGCGCAGTGCGTGATGCGGTCGCGGTCCCGTTGATAGGGACTCCGATAAGGGTGCGAAGGCTCGTCGTGATGTCGACCACGCGAGTCGATGCTGTGCATGGCATAAGGAGCCAGCAACACCGCTTCGCGATCGGCGATCGTTATGAGTGCATCCTTTTTCACGGTGTCAGTTTTCAGCCGTCAGTTATCAGATGCGAAGTGAACAACTCCCAAGCGGCATCGAGCGCTTGCGGGATGACTCGCGTGCTGGCGGTGGTCGACATGTAGTTGTGGTCGCCCGGCCAGCGCGGCACGATGTGCCAGTGCAGATGCCCCGGCAGGCCCGCCCCGGCTGTTTGGCCCAGGTTAAGACCGACGTTGAACCCCTGTGCTCGCACGGTCTTTGTCAGCATATCTGTCATTTTCGCGAGCGTCTGCATCAGTTCAAGCTGCTCGGCCCCCGTAAGCTCGCCAAGTCCGCCCACATGTCGCGTGGGCGAGACGAGCAGGTGACCGTTGCTGTAGGGGAACCGATTCAGAAGGGTGACGACCAACTCGCCTCGCGCGATGACCATGTTTGTTCGATCGTCGGTGCCACTTGCCGGCTTAGCCGCAGAGCGGCAAACAAAACAATCGCGATCAGCCCCATCGAGCCACTCGGACGGCGCGGGCGACTTTTGTTCAAGCTCGGGCAGGTCGCCTTTGACGTAAGCCAATCGCCAAGGTGCCCAAAGTCGATTCTCGTCCATCTTGCTGCAATTGCTCGCTGACTGTTTGCGGTCTACCAGTCGATCATACACGACGACACCCACGTCGGCACACCATCTCCCCTCCCTCGAAGGGAGGGGCCGTGGGTGGGGGTTTCTTGGCCCCTTCGTGAGGTCAACTTCGCCTGTGACTCGAAATCACGAGAGCAGCCCCACACCTAGCCTCTCCACTCGGGGGAGAGGGACCGGAAGCTCACACGCGCTCGGCGACGGCGTCGCCGATTTGGTCGGTCGTTCCCTGGTTCAGCTTCGCGTCATCGGCGACGGTGGTTACCGCAATCTCAATTCGCTCGGCGGCGGCCGACTCGCCCAAAAAGTCGAGCATCATCGCCGCGCTGCGGATGGCGGCCAGGGGGTTCGCCTTGCCGGTGCCGGCGATGTCGGG
>JBGSRO010000244.1:0-2727 GCA_041737535.1 Pirellulales bacterium
GGCCGGCGCGGCGGCTCCGCCGCGTTCGCTACGCTCACTCGGCGGAGCCGCCTCTATTCTAGTGCTAACAGCTCCCAATAATGAAAGATACAAGGCACCGCACTTTGAACCGCTCCGTCGCGCGTACTCAGTTAGGTGCGGAGCCAGTCCCATTTTTTCACAACCTCGCAGGCGGGAATCTGTTGTTTATACACAATTAAATCTGGCAGAAGGCCAGGCGACGGTAAAAAAAGGACTTCGGCCAAATCGCATAACGGTCGTAGGTGGGCGAGCCAGGGCGGGCCAATTGCAACAGCCCGCAAATGGCTTGACCGGTTCGCCGCTACATACGATTATGGTGGTCGGGTCTTCTCAACCGCGCACACGGCTGCGTTCCCGAACTGATGGTGCCCCGGCGGACCAATTCATGGAGCGGCGAATGCAGAGTCAACTGAGCGGATATCGTGCGCTGCTACTTAGCGTGTATCTCTTGATTGGGGCTGCCGCGCCGGCGTGGGGCTTTATTGCCAACGACCGTTGGAACACCACCGCCACCAACGGCAGCACCGGGTCGCAAGGCACCCCTATTACGCTCACCTGGGGCTTCGTCGCCGACGGTGTCAATGTTTCGAGCGGCGGCAACTCGATGCCGAGCGACCTCATCGCCTTTCTCGACGACAACAATATCGGCGGCGCGTCGAGCGCGACGGGGAGCGACCTGACCAACCGCCCTTGGTGGACCCTCTTCAACCAAGGGTTCGCACGTCTGGGCCAAGTCTCAGGGCTCGATTTCGTTTACGAACCCAACGACACCGGACAAGCCATCGATGGCAGTTCGACGCCCACGGGCCAATTGGGGGTGCGTCCCGATATCCGTATGGGGGGCCGCTCGATCGTTTCATCGACCGGCAACACGCTCGCCTTTGCCTATTTTCCCGACCACGGCGACATCGTATTCGACACCGACGACGTTTCTTTTTATTCCAATTCCGGCAGCAACTACCGTCGCTTGCGGAACACGCTGATGCACGAGGTGGGGCATGGTCTGGGGATCAGTCATGTCGAGTCGAGCAACGCCGGCATTTTGATGGAACCGTTCATCAACACCGGCTTCGATGGGCCACAACTCGACGACATTCTGGCCCTCCAGCGGAACTACGGCGATGCCCGCGAAAAAAACGGTGGCAACAACACTTACCAAACGGCTACATCGCTCGGCGCGATCACGGCCGCGTCGGTCACGCGGATCGGCCGCTTTGGCGACAGCACGAGCGTGTCGTCGACTGAGACCGACTTTGTGAGCATCGACGACAACTCCGACATCGACTTTTTTAGCTTCACGCTCGCGAGTCGCTTTAACCTTTCGATCGATCTCGTTCCTCGCGGTGCCACTTACAACGTCGGGCCGCAAGATGGCACGCAAAGTTCATTCAATGCCAAAAGAGTCAGCAACCTCACGCTCGCACTCTACGACAGCAACGGCACCTCGCAATTAGATTTGGCCAACGCCAACGGCGTCGGGCTGGGCGAATCGATCGATCGCACGCTCAACCCCGGCACCTACTACGCCCGCGTCACTGGGACCGCCGACAGTGTTCAGCTTTACGGACTCGATCTCTCGGGGAGCCTTGCCGGGAGTATCAACTTGGTGTGGACCGGGAACGTTAATAACAACTGGAACGTCAACTCGACCGCCAATTTCGCTAGCGGCGCTAGTCCGTCACCGTTTCTCAATGGCGACTTTGTGAGATTCGACGACACAACGAGCAACAAGAGTGTCAACATCGTCCAGAATGTGAGCCCCGGGTCGATCACCGCCAATACGGCTGGCACCTACATTTTTTCCGGCACAGGCGGAATCGTGGGGGGCTCGCTGACGCTCGAAAGCGGTACGCTCGAACTCGCCAATAGTGGCAACACATACGCCGGGCCGACGAATGTCCAGGGTGGCACCCTCCTCATTTCGGGCGATGCGAATGCGATGGTTTCTCCCATCACCGTCGCCATCGGTGGTAAGCTTATCCTGAACCCGACGTCCGCTGGCCTCATGGCCAGTGCGATTTCCATCGGCTCTCGTGCCTCGCTCGAAATTGGCACCCCGACCAGCAACGCGAACGTCTTTCCCGACAACCCGACCGCGTTCATCAACAACGGTAGCGTGCGCATCTTCGACGAAGAAGGGATTCGCAATCTCTCGGGAATTGGCTCCGTGAGTGTCGAACAAGAGACCACCTTCGCCAAACACAACCCCGACTTCGCCGGGCGCTGGACTGCCAGCGATGGAGGGACCATCGATCTCGACGGCACCAGTGGGTTCGGCACCGCAACCGCGTCGGTCAACACCACGCCAGGGGGGCGCGTAGTGATCGACCTCACCACCAGCTTGCCACAATCATTTCGCTTGATCGGCGACGGCAACGGACAAGGGGCGCTCCGCGTCGGCAGCAACGCAACCGTTACGCTGACGAGCGCGCTTGCGCTCCCCGGTGCCGACGCCACGCTTAAGGTCGATGGCGGTTCGACACTGCGGCTCGATGGGGGCGTCACTTCGTCAGCCGGCAGCGACCTCACCATTCGCGTCGACGGAGGCGGACTCGCCACCATCGCACAGCCGGTCGCCATCGGCGCAGGGAGCTTCAGCAAACAGGGGAGCGGAACGGTCGAGCTGCTCGCGAACGCCAGTTATTTGGGAACGACCACCATCGAAGCAGGCCAGTTGAACCTCGCCGGAGCGACTGGCAGCGGGCT
>JBGSRO010000045.1:0-8514 GCA_041737535.1 Pirellulales bacterium
CGCCGGCGCCGCCGACCGGCAAAGCGAAGCGATGATCGTGTTCTCGTGCGCCTTTCTGCTCTTCAGTGGCTTCGCCGGATGGGTTTCAGATCGTTATCCCAAACGGCAAGTGATTATTGCGTCGAAAGTCGCTGAAATCGTCGTCATGCTGGCCGGCACGTTGGCCTTTGTGATGTATCCCCAGTGGGGACTCTACGGTCTCTTTGCCGTGCTGTTTTTCATGGGCTTGCAGAGCACCTTTTTCGGTCCCGGTAAATATGGCATCCTGCCGGAGATGCTCCGCGGCCAAGACTTGCCTCGCGCCAATGGCATTTTTCTGATGCTTACCTTTCTGGCAATTATTCTCGGCACGGCGCTCGCGGGGGGACTAAAGGAAGCTGCCGGTCTGGAAAACCTGTGGCTCGCCTCGCTCACCTGCGTTGGAATTGCCGTGGTGGGGACACTCACATCGCTATCGATACGCAGCGTTCCAGCAGCGAGCCCCGAGTTGGCCTTCCGCTGGAGAGACTGGTTCGTGCCGGCCGACGTTTGGAGATACGTGTCGCGCGATCGCGAAGTCGCCATCGCGCTAGTTGTGGTGAGCCTGTTTTGGATGATCGGCGGCATGGTTCAGCAAACGGTCAACGCGCTCGGCAAAACCCAACTCGGGCTCAGCGACGGACCCACCAGCATCATGGCCGCCATGATCGGCCTTGGCATCGCCATTGGCTGTGTCGTCGGTGGAATTCTGTCGAAAGGCGAAATACGTCCCGTTGTCGTTCTCACTGGCGCAACGGGCATCGTGGCGACGCTCATTTTGCTCAGCATCTCACCCGGCGGTGTTCACCTGCTCGGCTTCTGGGGCAGCCTGCCCATGCTAGCACTGCTCGGCATCAGCACCGGCATTTTTATCGTACCGATCCAGGTACTCATCCAAGTCCGACCACCAGCCAGCGACAAAGGCCGCATGATCGCGCTCATGAACCAATGCAACTGGATCGGCATCATCCTCGGCGCCATTCTCTACGAAATCTGCGAACAGATCCTCCGCCCTTGGAACGGCCCCCAGTCACTCATCTTCGGTGTCGCAGGACTGGTGATGCTACCCGTGGCGATTTGGTATCGGCCCCGGCGAATGCGCCTCGATGGGAGCGAGTGATCGTGAAGTGATTTCAACGTCGATGAGTTTATTTCTTTGGTATCGGAGTCACATCATGCGTGACCATCGGTTCGTGGCCCAACATCGCGGGGGCACACCAGAAAAGGCCGACCACTACTTGCTGGCTGCCTGGGCAGCCACATGTGCCGAGCGCGTGCTACCAATATTTGAATCACACTCGGGCGACGATCGACCTCGGCTCGCGATTGAAACCGCTCAGGCTTGGTCGCGCGGTGAGATTCGGGTTGGCGTCGCGCAAAAAGCCGCCGTGGCAGCGCACGCCGCCGCACGCGAGGCAGACAACAGTGAAGCCACTTTTGCCGCCCGCGCGGCAGGCCATGCCGTCGCCACGGCCCACATGGCCGATCACTACCTCGGAGCCGTCATCTATGGCACAAAGGCGACGATCGCTGCCGGCAAATCGGCCGCCGCTGAACGCGACTGGATGGTCGGACAAGTCCCCGACCACTTACGCACGCTCGTCGTTTCATTTCTCGACAGCGAACGGTTTAGTAGCTGGCGAAGCTCATTTGAGCAACCGGACTCGAAACGTAATATTGGCCGAGAATATAAGTGACATCCGAGACATAGCCCGGGATCGTCTATTCAGCGGCGGCAGCAAGCTTCGCGTCGGCGTATTCTGCCTGCAGCTTCGTCATGACTTCGTCCGTATCGAACGACTCTTCGTCGATGGCGAGCGTGGCGACCTTGGTCGCTTCATCAAATTGGCAATCTTCCACTCCCTCGATATCGGCGAAGTAGGCGCCGGCGCACATCTTGCAATCCATACTTGGGATTTCAATCTCAACCGTGGGAGCTCCAGCAGCATTGAACACAACGGGTGTCGTCGTCTCCGCAGGGATGTTCACGGTCGTCTTCGACTCGGTGCCACAGCCAACTAGCGTTAGGGTAAACAAAGCAGTAATGAGGGTTCGCATCGGTAAGTTCCTTCGACTTGAAACTAAGAAGAACGTTGGTCGTTCCCGCGCAGGAGGGAATCGAGATTGAAAGCCTTGCCTCTGGATTCCCGCCTGCGCGGGAATGACGGTAGTCAACTTACGGCTCGTCGCTTGTCTCGTGAGCTTGTCTCCTATGTCGGATTCGCGGCGAGCTCGATTAGGTCGCCAGCAGCCGCCATGTCGCGGATGTCCTGGGTAATCTTCATCGAACAGTATTTCGGTCCACACATACTACAGAAGTGAGCGCTCTTAAACGTCTCTTGCGGCAATGTCTCGTCATGATAAGCACGGGCGGTTTCGGGATCGAGCGCGAGCCGGAATTGCTCGTTCCAGTCGAACTCGAAACGGGCCTTTGACAGCGCGTCGTCGCGATCGCGGGCACCGGGCCGCTGTCGCGCGACGTCGGCAGCGTGGGCGGCGATTTTGTAGGCGACCATGCCCTGCTTGACGTCTTCGCGCTCGGGAAGGCCAAGGTGTTCTTTCGGCGTGACGTAGCAAAGCATTGCCGCGCCATGCCAACCGGCCAGTGCCGCGCCGATGCCGCTAGTGATGTGGTCGTAACCCGGGGCGATATCGGTCACGAGTGGACCGAGCACATAAAACGGAGCGCCGTCGCAGACCTCGGCTTGTCGCTCCATGTTCATTTGAATTTCGTGCATGGGAATGTGGCCCGGACCTTCGACCATTACTTGAGTACCACGCGCTTTCCCCCGTCGCGTGAGTTCGCCGAGCACGTCGAGTTCGGCGAACTGAGCGGCATCGCTAGCATCGGCAAGGCTCCCGGGGCGAAGCCCATCCCCCAGGCTCCACGTCACGTCATATTGCCGCATGATGTCGCAAAGATCGTCGAACGCCTCGTACAACGGATTCTGTTTGCGATGGGTCATCATCCATTTGGCGATTAGCGAACCGCCACGGCTGACGATGCCGGTCACCCGTTTTGTGGTCAACCCCAGGTGTTCGTAAAGCACGCCGCAGTGGATCGTCATGTAATCGACCCCTTGCTTCGCTTGATGCTCGACCATGTCGAGAAAGTTCTGCGGCTGCATTTCTTCGATTTCGCCACCGAGTTCTTCGAGCATTTGATAAATGGGGACCGTGCCAATCGGAACTGGCGATGCCGCGATAATCGACTTGCGAATCTCGTCGATGTTCTTACCGGTCGAGAGATCCATCACGGTATCGGCACCGAAATGGACGGCCGTGTGCAACTTATCGAGTTCGCCTGCTTCGTCGCTCGTCACGGCCGAGTTGCCGATGTTGGCATTCACCTTGCAGAGTGCGGCGACGCCGATGCACATTGGTTCGAGCCGACCGGCGAGGTGAACCGTGTTGGCCGGAATCACCATCCGGCCGGCGGCGACTTCGTCGCAGATGAGCTGGGATTCGAGCGACTCCCGTTTGGCGACAAACTCCATTTCGGGGGTAATGTGGCCGACGAGGGCGTGTTCGAGTTGCGTGATCGGACTGGGCATTCCGGCGAGTCTCTCTTTTTTCTTACTATTGGGTCTTTTCAATACGGGTCGCTTCAAAGCGGGCGCATCGACTTCGCCGATACAACCCGAGATTACCAAACCGGCAGTCTTGTAAATGGTAGCGACCCCCCCCACAGTGTCAACGAAGCACCCCTCGGGGTCGGGGCAGCACGTTCTCACTTGCCACGCCGGGCGAGGCGGTACACAATCGGGGAACTTGGTAGGTAGCACTTGGCTTGTGGCATCAGGAGAGTGAGGCTTAGGGGTGGCGGGACGCACCATTGCTATCGGCGACGTGCATGGCTGTTTGGCAGCGCTCGATGCCGTAATTACGGCCGTGCGGCTTACGCCCGATGACACACTGGTTGTGCTCGGCGACTGCGTCGACCGTGGACCATCGAGCTGCCAAGTGATCGAGCGACTCTTACAGCTCAGCACCGAATTCAACGTGGTGCCGATCCTCGGCAATCACGAAGAGATGATGCTCGCCGCAGCGCAGCAGACCACCGCCGGTATCGATTGGATCGGCTGCGGCGGCCGCGAAACGCTCGAGTCGTATGGCGTCGACAAACCGTCGGAGTTGCCGCCGCTCCATTTGCGTTACTTGTCCGAATGGCACGATTACTACGAAACCGACAGCCATTTTTTCGCACACGGCAACTACGATTCTTCGCTCGCACTCGACGACCAGCCATGGGATGAGCTCCGTTGGCGGCCGCTGCGGTGGCACTTACCGGGACGCCACATCAGTGGCAAACGGGCCGTGCTGGGGCACAGCTCACAAAAAAACGGCGAAGTCCTCAAACTCAAGCAGCTCGTCTGCATCGACACCTACTGTCACGGCGGGGGCTGGCTGACGGCGTTTTGCCCAAAAACCGACGAGCTTTGGCAGGCCAGCGCCGCGGGTGAAATACGCGGTCCCTGAGGCTATTCGAGTTAAATCGCGTGGTACAATCGCCAGAAGCCCCCATGCCGCCGACCAAAAGGTTGAAGGTTTTCGGGAGCGGAGACTATACTGAAATAGCCGCGAGCTTTACGTGTTCGTCGCCCGCGCTTCCCTCTTTTCATCGACTTACTCAGAATCTGCTGCTGTTTGCGCAAACTACTGATCATCTTTGGATTCATCGGCTGTTGGCTGGGGCCCGTTAACCAAGCGTCGGCGATAGGTTCGGGCCTGCGCGCAGCGGTTTTCGTCGACGACGGTGAATTTCTTATCTGGAGCGAAGGCCCGGGATCGTTCAACCTGTCGGGCTACACGCTGACGTCGCCAAGCCAAAACCTCATTACCGGGAACTGGCTGTCGATCACCAATTTCTACGACGCCAACTCGGGTGGTCTGGTCGACAGCGACGACAACTGGTCGATTATCTCGCAGACTTCGGCCGACCTCAGCGAAGGGGAATTCAACGGCAATGGTGGCTTGCTGCAGCCGAACTTGCCGATTTCGCTCGGCAACATTTGGCCACTTACCGCGCCGCGTTCACTGACGCTGACCGCGATCGATGGAAATGTCGCGGCCCATTCAGTCGATGTCGCTTTCATCACGCCGGGCGACTACGACGCCGACGAAGATGTCGATCTCGATGACTACGCCATTTGGCGTGCTAATTTCGGGAGCGTCTCGGCGGGCTTGTTCACGGTCGGCGACGGAAACGCCGACGGGTTTGTCGACGCCGCCGACTACACCGTCTGGCGCGACAATTTGTCTGGGCCATCTAGCGGCGCCGCTTCGCTTTCACTACTCGTTCCTTACGCTGTCCCCGAACCAACATCCACCGTTCTTTTGGCGCTTGGCGCGGTTGTCATCACGTCAAGGTTAGTTGCGCAGCGTTTAGTCGTTGATCGAAGCTACGCCGATCAACGCGTACCAAAATACCAACATGGCGCGTGAGTAAGCCCTGAACTCACTTGCTGGCGCCGCGTGCTGGTATTTTCGTAACGGCCGACCCCCTTGCGACTCACACCCAATGCGGGCGCCGTTGTGGCGAGACAGAGACTTTTCCATCAAGAATCATCCGCGTTGATCAGCGTCCATCCGCGTTCCCTTGGATGAGCCTCATCGAAACATGGCGCTGTCCGGTTAGTCGTTGTGCGATTTCGCGTTGCAAGAGTTTGAGTTGTTCGCACTCATCGAGATTGACTAAGCACAAATGACCGAATGGCAGCACGACCGTATCGTCGACTCCGTCGAGCCGCCCGCTTTTGATCGCAACGACCCCATCTCCTCGACCGTCAATGCATTCATCAAAATCGCTGAGGCAGGCCGAAAAGCGGCTCCCCGTCTCCCCGGTGCCGGGGACTCGTTCTAAGACTTTCGCGCTCCGGCGGAGCCACGCCATCTCGCCCCGCGTGAGCGTGGCGTCGCTGCCGAGCAAAATCGTGTAGTTGACCGCTGGGTTGCGCGGACGTTCGTTGAGCGACGTTAGATACGCCGAGCCGGGAACCAATTCATCGCACGCCTCACCCAAGCCATCGACCACCGAGTCGCGCCATCGAGTCCAAGGGCTTCCGTCGCTGCGACCTAGCCAATGTTCCCAAGTGTCGACCGCGACAGCGTACTTCGCTAGCCGCGAACCATGGCTAGGAGGTGCCACCATGATGAGCCGCGTTACGTTGCCACTGTCGAGCGCTGGGTCTTCGAGGACTCGCCGGGCGACAATGCCGCCCATCGAGTGAGTGACAAGCGAAAACTTTTGGTTCGCATTCGCGAGTTTTGCATCGCGTAGTTGGCTCGCCAGATGCAATGCCGAAGCCTCGATCGATTGGTCGTTTGGATAACAGAACTGTCCCATGCAAAAGCGCTGAGAGTCGATCCCGCCGACCAGCATCGCCGCCGAATCCGATCGCGAATTAAAACCGTGAACGGTAATGACAACGGGCTGATTCGACTGCTCGGCTGTAGGCTTCGGGAAGTGAAGTCCGTAGCGATCTTGGTCGGCATCTCGAACCACACAGCGGCGAAACCAACTCGTCGAGTCGATGGCCGTGACTTTTGCCAAATCGACCGGCGGCGGATCGGCAAAACTAGCGGTTGCCGCAAGACTACAAATCGACGCAACGACGGTGGTAGTAACTTTGGCTAGCAAGATTTATCGAACCTCGAGTTGAAAACGCGCATTGACCTTACGCGACTCCTGGCAGATAGGTTCAATCCTGCAAACGACGCAAGTCCTGTGCATCGCGCTCGAACTCCGCAGGCCTACGACTCTCGGTGAACCGCAGGTCGATCGTCTCGTTGCTATTCTGCGCGGCGGTGTAGAACTCGTCGGGAGTTGTGACTCGCTGGTTGCCGACGTGGCTGACAAACATGCCGGGGCGGACGCCCGATTGCCAAGCCGCTCCGTTTTCTTCGACGGCCGTCACCAGCACGCAGCCCTCGGGATCAATCAATCCTGCCTCGCTGCTTTCGGTCAGTTTCTCAAGCGGCAACGCCGTGGCGAAATCAACCTTTAACCCACGCCACGAGCGCTGGTTTGCCGTGATAACTTGCTCCCCCGCAACAAAGTATTTTGCCAGCTTCATGTCGGTCGTCCGGTTTTGCCCAGCACGCACAAACTCGACGGCAACCGTTCGGCCTGGGGTCATCAGTCCCACTTCCAGTTGCAGATCTTGCGCCGTATCGATTGGTTTGCTGTCGACTGACAGAATGACATCACCGGGCAGCAACCCCGCCCCATCGGCCGGCCCCCCTTGGAACACACCCAGCACCGTTGCATGGGTATCGACGTCGTTCCCCAGCAGCGCTGGATTGTCGCCTAACGTGACGCCCAACAGCGCATATTCGACTTCTTCGCCGCGCTTGAGCCGCTCGATAATTCCCCGGAACGCAGCGTTAATGGGAATCGCATAATGGGCGGCCGCTTCGTGACCGGGGAGCTTTACCGCGTCGGTCATCACACCAACGAGCTTGCCATCGAGATCGACCAGAGCGCCACCACCATTCGACCAGCCGAGCGTCACATCGGTTTCGATGAGCGTGCCAAGTTGGTGAAGCGAAGTGGCCGCGATGCCACCTCCTTCATCAGCCGCATTTCCAAAATTTGCTTCGCGCGGCGCTTTTGCGCCAATGTTGGAAACGATCCCCATACTCGCCGAGGCTTGTCCCATTTCGGTAATGCCGATCGGGTTAGCGATAGCTACAACGAACTGACCTTTACGCAGCTTCGTGGCATCGCCAAATTCGATTGGAGTCAGCGACGCCCCCTCGACCGAAAGCACCGCCAGTCCACTTCGCGGGTCGGCTCCCTTGATGGTGGCCTCGTAGGTCTTGCCGCCGGTCGTGGTGATCGTGTGCCGATCTCCGACACGGACATTCAAGTACTGCGTCAGCACGAGCCCCTTAGCATCGATAACGACTCCAGCGCCGGTCGTGTAGGGAAGTTGCGACTCAATCGATGTCCGTGATTGGAGCAGCGGTCGGCCCTGCAGCCCGAGCCGATCTTCGTCGAAAGCGACGGCCCGATTAATCGCCACGACCGACGGTTCGGCCGAGGCAATGCCTTTTGTTACCTGCTCCTGCAAAGCTAAGACAGATTGCGAGACCTCAGCCCGAACCGCACTGGGAGAGGCAACCAAGCAGCATAGTGCCAGCAGAAACGAACCGATTTTTTTGGACATACCCATTCGCTCCACATGCTGCCGGTCTCGGCTCAAAGCCGACTATTCATCGACCGAATCATCAGTCGACTCATCATCAGCAATGTCGGGCTTCGTGCGGTGGCTCGACAACAAGTCATCGAAGCCACCCGCCTCGAGCAGCTTTTGTTTGATTTCTTCAGTCACATCGGGGTTTTCGATCATAAACTGGCGGGCCTTTTCTTTGCCCTGACCAAGCTGGGTATCGCCGTAACGGAACCACGAACCAGTGCGTCCGATGATTTTCTTTTCGGCACCCAGGTCGAGCACGTCGCCTTCATAACTAATGCCATCTTTGTGCATCATG
>JBGSRO010000053.1:0-7778 GCA_041737535.1 Pirellulales bacterium
GGCGCGAAGTGCGGCTTGGCGTCGCCGAGCGTGAGGTGCCGCGCGTTGCCGAAGGCCAGCCCGTGCGGCTGCAGCTCGAGGCGCTCCCCGATCGCATCGTCACAGGCACCATTGTTTCGATCGCGCAAATTGCGCGCACCGATGAATCACAGAACGAAGCGCGGTGGCGAACGAAAATACTCGATACGCTGGCGGACCGGGTTCGCTATGAAGCCGTTGTGGAACTCGAGCAGCCGCTTGATTCGATAGCGATCGGCAGTCGTGGCTGGGCAAAAATCGATGTCGGCCAGACAACCGTAGGCGCGAGTTTCACGCGGTGGGTTCGCGGGTTGTTTGTGATCGACTGAGTGAGTTTGTCGAACCAATCCGCGACTCGTTCCGGATTTAGTCGCGACCCAAACAAACGGGCCCGGGGACCCGTTCTACGGCCGTTGACACTACGGAATCACAAACACGGTGCCAGTGACGATACCCGCTTGCACGGCTGCGCCGCGGAGACTGACGGGCCAGTAGTGACGTTGCCAAGGCACACAGCTACCTGGGCGATAGTGGCCCAATGTATAATCGCACTCGCGCGGGCAATCGGCTCCCATCAAATAAGGTAGCGCCGGTAGCGTGCCAAAGAAGTGAGCGGCCGAGACGAACGGCTGTGTCAGTTGGCAACGCGTGTAGCCATACCGTTCGGCGTTGACTTCCTCGAAGTAGAGCGGGTTGTGTCGCGTAGCGGCGGCGGCCCAGTAGTAGGTTTCAATTGGCCACAAGCGGACCGGTGGGAGCGAACCATAGATGCCGCTGCCAATGAGTGCAGCGGCCGGGTCGCCGGGGAGCTTGCCCGCTGGGGGCGTGATGTTGACTGTCACCAAGGCAATCGGCCGCTCGGCTTGGGGGGGCAATTGTCCGAACGATGGCATCGACGTCGGCAAAGCTTCTTGCACGGGCTTTTGAATTGGCTCGGCCGCGAACTTGATGACTTCGTCCGAGGGGCTCTTGGCCGCATTGGCAAACGACCAATCGGCGACCTGACGAGCCGATGGCGGAACGACCGGTGGATTGTCGACGGGCTGGTGCTGAGTTTCTGCAATCGCGTTCTCGAGCGATTCCGTTAGCGTGGGCAATGGCCGTACCGCGTGCCAACCGGTCTTGTTTGCGGAGTCTTCGGCAAAGCAGAATGCGGCAGGCGCGAAGCCAAGAATGGCAATCGTCGCAACGCGAAAAGTGATAGCACGCATGGCGGAACTCGCTGGCTGAGGCGGCGTATTGAGCCACCCGGAACAATCGCGGCTCATAGGGGAGTTCGGCGACGGCGGACCGGTAAATTCAGCATCTTCGCTACCGCCCGCAAAGTTTCGCGCGCCGCGTACTCAGACGAACGGTCAGGAAAGCTGCGAAAAGTTTGACACCCATTGCCTCGGCTCGCGATAATGCACGCTTATTGACTGCTGCCCCAATCTCGTTCGCTGAGCGTGCGAACCTGTCCGAAATCGTAGGATACTGCGCATGCACCGCTGGCGTGAACAACTTCGCCGCTCGCTCGAGCCCAAAGGTCGCCGCAAGCGGTCGGCCTCAGAATTCGTTCGCGTTCGGCTGCTCGAACGCCGCCGCGTGCTCGACGCGGCCATCACGAGCCTGATCGCCCCGGTCGTGCCGAACCCGGTCGAAGGAGACACAGTCACCGTCGCCGTCGAAGCGACCGGCACCGGCCCAATTGAATTCGACTGGGTCATTTTCCGCGACTCGGTGGTGATCGAAACCAGTACGAGCCAGTCGTTCAACTTCACCGCAATCGAAGATGGCAACTACGAAGCGCGGGTGCTAGTGACTGACCGTTTCGATCAGACATCGGATTTCGGCTCGATGTCGTTCACAGTCGGCAACGTCGACCCAACAATCGAAACACTCGAATTGACCGCCGCCCCCGAGGGGAGTACGGCAACGCTCACCGGCACACTTATCGACCCCGGCATCATCGACACCCACACAGTTGACGTCGACTGGGGCGATGGCACACCACTCGAATCGCTCGTCGTGACGCAGGGGGCGGGGAGCGCGTCGTTCGTGGGGAGCCACATCTATGCCGACAATGGCGACTACACAGTTCGCGTTTTCGCCGCCGATGACGATGGGGGCACGAGCGAAGCCACACGGATGATTTCGGTTGGTAACGTCGACCCGACGCTCACAGTCGCGCCGAATCAAACGGTCAACGAAGGCGCAACTCTCTCGATCACCAACATCGGATCGATCACCGATCCCGGTTTCAACAATGATGTGCTGATGACCGTGGAGTCATTCACCTACACGATCAACTGGGGCGATGGCACGGCAGAAGACGCTGGGTCAGCAACAATTGACACTGTTGGCGACCGAGGAATCTTGACTGCGGCGTCGTTCGATGGTGCGCACATCTACGCCGATAATGGAACGTACACCGTGACGGTCACTGTCATGGACGACGATGGCGGTAGTGACACGAAGACGTTTGATGTGCTGGTTGGTAACGTCGACCCAATACTTACTGGCGTTAGCACGCCGCTCAGCCTCGACGAAGGCGAAATTTTCTCGCTCGCTTCGGTCGGCGTTGGCCTTTCGGATCCCGGCTTCGACAATCCGCTTAATGCCGGCAATGTTGCCAACGGGGGTGAAGTTACCGAGACCTTCACCGGCACATCGATCAACTGGGGCGATGGCACTGTGACGACGCCGCTCGCCATCGTCGGCCGCGTGAGTGGCACGCCTGGCGTACTCACGACTGCCGGGTTCGACCACGCGCCCCACGCTTATGCCGACAACGGAACTTACACGGTGACCGTAACATTTGCCGATGACGATGGGGGGAGCGTCGCCCGCACATTCACCATCGTCGTCGACAATGTCGCACCAACGCTCACACTGACCGGCGATCGCTTTCGCATCAACGAAGGCGACACGCTCACCGTCGCCAACCTTGGCACGTTCACCGACCCGGGCTATGACAACGCGCTCGCCCTGAGTGGCCAAACGCAAGAGACGTTCACCTACACCATCGACTGGGGCGATGGCACGGTCGAGACGGGGCAACTTCCCTCGGGCCGCACCTCGGGCCGCCAAGGCGTTCTGACCACCGGCACGCTCGCCGACAGTCATCGCTATCTCGACAATGATGCCGACAATCTTTACACGATCACGGTCACCTTGGCCGACGACGACGGTGGCACGACGACCAAATCGATCGACGTCGAAGTGCTCAACGTCGACCCGACGCTCGAGCCAATCACGGCGACCGACGTCAGCAGCCTTGGCGTGACGACGCTCGAGCTTTCGTTTAGCGATCCCGGTGCCGACACATTCGAGGTGCTCGTCGACTGGGGAGATAAACTCGACTTGCCCCCCGACGCTCGGTTCGTGGTCGAGACGGTTCACGGCGGAACGACGCCTGCGAGTTTCGTGCTTACGCACACCTACGCAGGGCCACCCGACCTGAATAATCCGTCGGCCGACATTGTGATCAGCGTCAAAATACGCGACGACGATTTTGGTACGTTTGCCGTCGTTACGCCCGGCGAGAGCAACCTCGAACAAGTCACAATCACACAGCCCGGCATCCAAGACCGCGCGGCGGTTTTTGTACTTACTCCCGAAGTTGGTGGACTCGAGTTTCCTGTCATTCAGCAACAGGCGGCTCAGATCGAATTGACCGACAGCGCACAGAACCAACTTATCGTTCCCGATGTTCGCGGTGGTGGCGGAGACGTGTCGGCAACCAGCGAGCGTTTCTTTGAAATTCGTGTCGTCTTTGCCGATGGCGAAGAAAGCAAAGAAGGGGTGCGACTCAAAGACGAGGTGCTCGACAATTTGCCGGCCCTCTTCGAGCGCCTCCCCGACAATCATTATCGCATTTACTTGGTGCGGACCGAAAACAACTCGCGGCGACTTGTGATCGACATTGCCGTCCGCGACGGTCGACTCGTCGACCCGGGCGACGACTCCGACGGCACCCGCGACCGCCCGCCAACAATCGACGAGGCGCTCGACAACCCGCCGCAGGCACTGAACGACCAGGCGGCCGATGTCGAAGCGGCAGGCACATTACCAATTCCCCCGTCGGTTCGCGAAGCGATCGACGAGGTGACGATCGACGATGTGACAACCAGCGAACCAAACGCTCCTGCTGGTGCCCTCATGCTGGCCGGTACCGCAACGACCATCGGCTGGCGCGAGCAGTTGAACCGAGCCTTCAGAAAACCACGCCCCGACAAGTTCCGTAAGCATCGCCTGCGACCACGCTGAGCGCGCGAGTTCCGAAGTCAGCGACGAGGCGTAGCTCGTCGGCCATAAATCAATCATTTCTCCTCACTCCACACACCGCAATCGAAATGATTCGCTGCCCCGCCTGCAACGCCGAGTTCGATTTCACCAAGCAGCCCACTGGCAACTGTCCCCAGTGTGGGTCGCAGGTGCAAAAACCTGCGCAGCGAACGATGAGTACGCTGCCGGGCGATTTGAATGCCACCATCGAACACTCGGGCAGCTCGCTCGAGCTGGAATTGATCGCTGACGATACGCCCATCGGTCGCGATCCCGAAAGTGTGCTCGACGATTCGCTCAGCACAATCGAACTTCCCTCAACTGGCAATGTCGGCCCGCGCAAACCGCGAACTATCGAGAACGTCGGTGACCGGACCGTCGATTTGGGCTCGGTCGGGCTTGGCTCATCGGGAGGTGGTGCAAAGAAACGAACTCACACTATTGAATCAGATCGCACGATTGACCTCGGTAGCACCGACCCCGGTAACAGCGACCATTCGGCGCTCGCCAACGCGCTCCACGTGAGTTGGAGCGGCACTCACGGCCGCGACACTTCGCCCGGAGCGACGATTCAGCAGGACGAGGGGAGCCGCGTCGGCTATCGATCGACGCTGCCGGTGAAGTCGCGATCGCTCCGCCCGCGCGACGGCGTCAAGATGGTGGGCAGGCCCGCCGATGCCCCCGACTACGAGCTGCTCGACATGATCGGCGAGGGGGGAATGGGTGTCGTTTACGCCGCCCATCAGTCGTCGATCGCCCGAACCGTCGCGGTCAAAATGCTCAAGGCGAACACGTCGGTCAGCGACGAGCATCGCGACAAGTTCATCAGCGAGGCGGTCGTCACAGGCGAGCTCGATCACCCCAACATCGTGCCCATTTACGACCTCGGGGCGAACGACGAGGGAGCACTCTTTTACAGCATGAAGAAGGTGAAGGGGACACCTTGGGAAGATGTGCTGAAGGAAAAGAGCCTCGACGAGAACCTCAACATCCTGCTGCGCGTCGGCGACGCGGTTGCGTTCGCTCACGCCAGTGGAGTGGTCCATCGCGACCTCAAGCCCGAAAACGTCATGTTGGGCGACTTCGGCGAAGTGCTGGTGATGGACTGGGGACTCGCCCGGGTCACCGAAGCGTTTCCCAGTGCCGGCAGCATCTATCAAACCAACTCGCTCGGCGGCACCCCGGCCTACATGTCGCCCGAAATGGCCCGCGGGCCGGTCGATGACATCGACGCACGGAGCGACATTTATCTGCTTGGCGCAATTCTCTACGAAATCATTGGCGGCAAAGCACCCCACTCGGGCCGCGACGTGATGCAGTGTCTGATGGCGGCCGCGCAGAATCGCATCGAGCCAATCGACTACACGGGAGAACTCCGCGACATCGCGATGAAGGCGATGGCGACCGACCGGGACGAACGCTACCAGTCGGTCAAGACGATGCAGCAAGCAATTCGCACCTATCAGTCACACAGCGAGAGTTTGCTGCTCACCGGCCACGCCGAAAAACATCTGGCGGCGGCCCAAGAGTCGGGCGACTACAAACGGTACGCCCGCGCGCTCTATGGATTTCAAGAATCGCTCGCGCTGTGGGAGGGCAACACCAAAGCACGCGAAAAACTGCTCACGACCGAACTGGCCTACGCCCGCGCGGCCCTGGCGGCCGACGATTTGGATTTGGCCGATTCGTTGCTCGAACCCGACCGTGCCGAACACGCCGAACTCGTCGAGAAGGTCCACACGGCACAAGCCGCACGGCGCAGCCGTCGCCGATTGATGAAACAGCTTCGCTACGCCGTGGCGGGGCTTGGTGTGGCGCTGTTGACAGTCGGATTGTATGCCTACGTGGCGATCAACAAGGAAAAGAACGAAGCGGTTCTGGCAAAAAATGATGCGTTGGTCCAACGCGATCGGGCCGACAAGAACGCCGAGATCGCAAAAGCCAACGAACAGGTCGCGCTCGACGAGAAAGCAAAGGCCGAGCAAGCCAAAATTAAAGAAGAAGAGCAAAAGAACATCGCGATCGAGCAAGAAGAAATTGCGACAAGTGCGGCAAAAGCCGCAAGAATCGCCGAAGCAGAAGCGAAGCGACAAGAAGGTTTCGCCAAGCAAAGTGCCATCGCGGCCAGCGAAGCTCGCGATGACGCAGTGACGGCCAAAGAGGCCGAGGAGTATGAATCGTATGTCGCCAAGATCGGCCTTGCCGCCGCGAAAGTCGACGAGAATGCCTATGGATTCGCCGAGGAGTTGCTCGACGAGTGTCCCCCGGAGCGGCGCAACTGGGAGTGGGGGCGGCTTAAGTATTTGGTCGAACTTTCCGACACCGTCATGTCCTGCGATGGGCCGGTTGCCGCCGTCGCCTGGTCGCCCGACGCACGGCAAATCGCCAGTGCCGATTGGTCGGGCCAACTCGTCGCCCGCGACGCCCAGACACACGAAGTGCAGTTCACAGTGAAGGGGGGCCAGTACCTGCACGCCGTCGCCTATTCTCCCGATGGCCAGCTCATTGCCACCGGCGGCAGTGATGGTCGGGTGCGCATCGTCCGCGCCGACGACGGCGAAGTGCTGCGCACCATCAAAGCCCACGCCGACGGGGTACTCTCGGTCGCCTTCTCGCCCACTGGCGACCAGCTTATTAGTACCAGCTACGACGACACGGCAAAGCTGTGGGATGCTGGTACCGGAAACGCTTTGCAAACGCTCGTCGGCCACAACTGGTGGGTCTGGTCGGCCGCGTTCTCGCCCAATGGCAAACAGCTCGTCACCGCCAGCCAAGATGGCAGCGTGATCGTTTGGCAGCAAGGCGACGACGACAAGTTCACCAACGTCGGTCAATTCACGGGCCACGACGGACCGGTCTACACCGTCGCGTTCGCGCCCGATGGCAGCATCGTCGCCAGCGGTGGCTACGATGGCAACGTCTGTCTCTGGGGTTCCGGCGAACTGTCGACCATCGACCTCGCAGCGCGCATCCAGTCGCCACAACGCGAGGAGTCGAACCACCGCACACTCGCGGCCCATCAAGCAGCCGTGCGAAGTGTGGCGTTTGACAGCACTGGCCGACGGCTCCTCAGTGGGGGTCACGACAATGTGGTTTGGCTGTGGGATGTCGCCAGCGGAAAGACGATTAAGGCGCTCCGTGGACATGCCAACCGCGTCGAAGCGGTCGCCTTCGCGCCCGACGACATGCGGGCCATTTCGGGGGGACAAGACAATAAGCTTCGCGAATGGAATGTGGCCGACTACGAAGAGTCGCGAGTGCTGAGGGGCCGGGTACTCGACGGACACTTCGACGCAGTTCTCGCCGCCAAGTTCACCCCCGATGGAAAGGGTGTCGTGACCGCCAGCCGCGACCGCACGGCCCAACTCTACGACGCCGCGACTGGCGAAGTCGTCCGCCGGTTCAACGAAGGGCACGAGTTTCTCGCCACGTCGAGCGTCTTCTTCGACGATGGTCGCCGGCTCGCAACCGGCGCGGGCGACAACTCGGTCAGG
>JBGSRO010000094.1:0-20772 GCA_041737535.1 Pirellulales bacterium
TGCCGGCGATGTCGGGCGCCGAGCCGTGCACCGGTTCGAACATCGACGGGCTGGTGCGGTCGGGATTCATGTTCGCGCTGGCGGCGAGGCCAATTCCGCCGGCCACCGCGCCGGCGAGGTCGGTGAGAATGTCGCCGAACAGGTTGTCGGTCACGACCACATCGTAGCGCTCGGGGGCGTTGACCAGGTGAATACAGGCCGCATCGACGTGGTTGTAGGCGGTGGTGATATCGCTGTACTCGGCCGCGACAATTTCGAATGTGCGTTGCCACAGGCTGCCGGCAAAGGTGAGTACGTTGGTTTTGTGCACCAGTGTCAGATGCTTCTTGGGGCGACTCTTGGCGAGCTCGAACGCATAGCGAACGACGCGTTCGACACCAAAGCGAGTATTCACGCTCCCCTGCGTGGCGACTTCGTAGGGCGTGCCGGTGCGGAGCGAGCCCCCTTCGCCCACGTAAGGCCCTTCGGTCCCTTCGCGAACAAACACAAAGTCGACTGGGCCACCGAGCTTGCCCTTGCTCGACTTGAATGGCCGCAGATTCACGTAGTGATCGAGCGCGAACCGCAGCTTGAGCAACAGCCCGCGCTCGATGATGCCCGAGGGGACAGCCGGATCATTCGGCGCGGCACCAACGGCCCCCAGCAGAATGGCATCGAAGCCCCGCAGCTCGTCGAGCGTGGCGTCGTCGAGCACTACGCCATCTTGCTTGTAGCGATCGGCCCCCAGATGAAATTCGGTGGTCTCGACCGCCACGCCGGTAGCCTGCACCCCCTTGAGTGCCTGCTTTGTCACTTCAGGCCCAATGCCATCGCCCCCAATCACCGCCAACCGATACGCCACGTGAAGCTCCTGTGCTGATTCAACCGTGCCCGAAAGCGATGATTTTCGTTCGGCGGGGGCCGGTCGTCAACCGAAGCGGGCGGGCGGTAGGCCGGAACAAGCGTCCTCGCACGATTCCGGCGGAGCCATTGAAAGTCGTTGATCGCTCCGCGATTAAACGTTGGATTGCGGAGCAATCCACGACTATCGCCATTCGCCGGATTGGCGCCTGTCGCCTTAATCCGGCCTACCTTCTGTTTCATCGGGCGATAAGTCGCACTGCGATGCTATCAAGTACGTCGCAATGAAGATTCCACAAGGTACGCAAGCTAACCACCACGGATAGTTTATTCCCGCTGCCAGTGCAGCAAGATTCATGACTCCAAATACGACAAGAAGTCCGAACGAGCATGCGGGAGCGAGTACCACAAAATAAATCGCATTTTCGTGTGCGAGCTTCCAACTCCGCGCAATAGCATCTTTGGAGCGGCAGCGCGAACGCAGGAACCGAAAAAGCACTGCGACAAACAGTAGTGGGACACCCAACACATAAAGGGCCAAGCCGACGACAACGAGGATTACCCAACCTAGGAGCGAGCCGCCGTCGCCGTGCAGATCTTCGGGAGTTGGTACTGACGCAAGCATAAAGGTGCTAAACTCTCAGGCTGGGCCATGCCTTTCGACATTGCGCTAGCAACGCGAATTCGGTATCGACAGCGTTTTGCAATTCAATGACGAGCTCCTTACGCCTCCGGCCTTAACAACGGAAACAAAATCACCTCCCGTATACTCTGACTATTGGTGAGCAGCATCACCAGGCGGTCGATGCCGATGCCTAAACCTCCCGCCGGGGGCATGCCGTGGCGGAGGGCGCGGATGAAGTCGTGGTCCATTTTCGCCATCGAGTCTTCTTCGCTCAGGCCGGCGAGCTGTGTCTTGAACAGCGTCTCTTGCAGGTCGGGGTCGTTGAGCTCGGTATAGGCGTTGGCGACTTCCATGCCGTGAATGAACAATTCGAACCGCTCGGCGACCTTGGGGTTGTCCTTCTTGCGCTTGGTGAGGGGGCAGATGCTGGCCGGGTAGTCGGTCACGAAGATCGGCCCCACCAAAGCATCTTCGACCTTCTCTTCGAAGATCTGGTTCTTGATGACATCGGGATGCCGACCGGCAGTGTTAAAGCCAATCTGCTCGGCGAGCTTCATCACGGCGGCCTCGTCGTTTGGATCAACGCCGGCTTGTTCGGCAAACAGCTCGTCGTAAGTCTTACGCGCAAACGGCGGAGTGAAATCAACGACCGCATCCCCCCAAGGCAGCTTGTAATCGACCTTCCTGCCCTCTGCCGTCTGCCCTCTGCCCTCTGCGATCGCCCCGATCGCATCGCAGATGCATGCCTCGGTCAAGTCCATCATCGAGCGATAGTCGCCATAAGCCTGATAGACCTCGAGCATCGTGAACTCGGGATTGTGCTTCTGGCTGATCCCCTCGTTGCGATAGACGCGGCCCAGTTCGTAGACCCGCTCGATGCCGCCGACCATGAGCCGCTTGAGATGCAACTCGAGCGCGATCCGCAAATTCAGCGGAATGTCGAGCGCGTTGTGATGCGTCTGGAAAGGCCGTGCGGCAGCACCGCCGGCGATGCTGTGCAGCGTGGGGCCTTCGACTTCGACAAATCCCCGTGCGGCCAGCGTGTCGCGGATGCTCCGCACGATTTTGGTGCGATTGAGGAATGTTTGCATCACGCCGTCGGTATGCACGAGGTCGACGTATCGCATCCGCTGGCGAAGTTCGGGGTCAGTGAGCCCGTGGTGCTTTTCTGGCGGCGGCTCCAAGCTCTTGGTGAGGAAGTGTACCCGCTCGGCGGCGATCGATAGCTCGCCCGTGTTAGTACGGACCAGCTTACCATCGACACCAATGATGTCGGCTAGGTCGAGTTGCTCGACCACGGCCCAGTCGTCGCCAACCTGCTTTTGGCCGACCATCAATTGAATGTCGCCCGTCATGTCGCGGATGTCGATAAAGTGCAGTTTGCCCTTGTCGCGATGGAGCACAATACGACCGGCCGCGCGGACCTGCGGACCGACAAGGTCTCCCTTGCCGCCATGCTCTTTGTTCTTGTCGGCCTTCCATTGGCGGAAGTCGAACCCTTCGCCCGCGTTATCGAAATCGGGCAGTGGCACATCGGTGCCATCTTCGGTGCGAAAGACGATCTCGCCCGACATGGCGCGAATCTTCCCAATTGGCGCGTGGTCGTCGAACCGCTGGCCCCACGGATCGAGACCCAGTGCGGCGATTGCTTTCAGCTTCTTGCGGCGGGCCACGAGGGGGTCGGTGTCTGGTCCGTCTGCATCCTGACTCATAATGTACCTATTCAAAAGGCGAGCCGGGTGGCGTTAGCCCCCGGAGATTCTTGCAGCTTTTTGTGGCACGAGTCTCCGAACCGTACCACACTGGCGATGTCAAAAACTCTAACCGCCCCCCCGTTTAGACTCTATCCCCCGCAGGCAATGCTGTCATCGGCTTCGCAGTCGAATTGACCGTCGCGGCGAGTCAGCCCTACTATTCAGTAGTAGCAACGAAACCTCCCGGCAATTTCGCAGGTAAGACTCAACATGCGAAAACTTCTGAAATGGCTGTTGGGGACCGCGCTACTGCTGATCGCGATTGCGATCGGGGGTGCATGGTGGGGATATCGCGCCGTGATGGCCGCGCCTGAGTTCTACCAGCAAATGATGACAGCCGACCCATTGGTGCTCGCCGAAGAGAGTCAAAAACTCGAAAGTCGAATGAGTGTTCTCGTGAGCGACGCCCAGAAACCGGGCGTGTGGCAAACGACCGTCTCAGCCGACGAACTGAATGGCTGGTTGGGGCACAAGCTGCCTGAATCGTATCCTGAACTTTTGCCTCCCGAAATCCAAGACCCCCGCGTACTCGTCAAGCCCGAGGCGTTCACGCTCGCCGTGAAAACTAAGCTCGGCAGCGTCGAATCGGTGGTAACGCTGGCACTCGACGTGTATGTCACTGAAACGCAATTGCTGGCGATCGAAATCAAGTCGGCGCGGGCGGGACGCTTTCCGCTGCCGGTCGCACCAATCGTGAAGGACTTGCAAAAGGGAACGATGAAGACCGACCTGCCGGTCCTCTGGACACAAACCGACGGCCGCCCGGTAATGCTAATCGACATCGATAATTGGTCGGACAATGCGTCGGAAGTCCGTCGGCTCAATAAGGTCGAATTGGCCGATGGCGAGCTTTATCTGTCGGGGACGACTGAGTTGGTTGAGGCGGTCGCCGAGAGCGAGTGAGTTGTCGCCGACGAGTCGTAGCTCGTCGGCTATTGCCGAAATTCTCGGCGCACTCCGCTATTTCGGTTAGCTTCCACGATAAGTCGAGTACCCAAACGCCGAGATCAACAGCGGGACGTGGTAGTGCTCGGTGGCACTCGTGACGCGAAATGTGATGGTCACTGACGGATAGAATGCTGGCGTTTCGCCAAAGTAGCCTGCCGTGTCGAAGTCGAGGCGATAGGTGCCCATTTCGATTGCGACACTGTCCGACCACTCAGTCACTCGCCCGTCGGCGTTGGTCGTCGCCTGCGCGCACTGCGTCGCTTCGCCCGCTTGGTCGAGGCGAGAGAGCTTGACTCCCACACCCGTTGCGGGGCGGCCTTGGGAGGTGTCGAGAACGTGGGTGGTGATTCTTGTCATTCGTTTGTTTCCATCAATCTTGCCGCCAGTTTTGCGATGCGTAACTGCGTGATCTCTCGCTGTGCGGCGGCGGCTTCGCTCAGTTCGGTCTCGGCATCGTTTTTTAGTCGGCGGGTGAGGATGGCGAACATCTCGTTCGCCGATTTGCCGGTTGCGCAAACGATAAACGTAAAGCCAAACCGGCGGAAGTAGGCTTCGTTGCCGTCACGAATCTGCTCGATCACTTTCTCGTCGGCCGGCAATACGCCCGCTTGTTCACCGCGCGACCACTGCCGATTGCCGGCCAGCTTCATCGACAGCGATTCGAGATCGCCGATTCGTGGATGCGACGCGAATGCTTCGAGCCAGGCCTCGCGCGGCATGTCGGCAAATACTTTCGCGACCACTTCATCGAACGCCGCGCGATCGGCAAACGGTCGCGCCGCCGCGACTCGCTCGCACCACCATTGTGATCCGCAGCATTGCCGTAGGGAGTCGAGCGCTTCGCTTTCATCGCATTGATTCAGATGCTTTGTCAGCGTTTCTTTCATAAAACCATTCCTCGCCCCGGCTGGACTAGCTGACCGCGTAGATAAGTCCGTCGCACAACACCTTTGAGTTCGCAGCCGAGATACGGCGTTAACTTGTGTCGGTGCAACATACCGTGCTCGGTGACGGTGAATTTTGCTTCGGGATCGAACACAACGAGATTCGCCTTGGCACCCACCTCAATTGCCGACCGCTGGCCGATGAGTTTAGCCGGACCATTCGCGAGGAAATTCGCCACGTTCACTAAATCGAAGCCACGCCGCTGCGACTCGGTCCAAACAACCGGAAGCGTCAACTGTACCGAACTGATGCCACCCCACGCCAAGTCGAAACGCCCGGTATCGAGGTGTTTGTCGGCGGGTGGGCAAGGCGAATGGTCTGATGCAATCAAGTCGATCACGCCGTCGCGGAGACCTTGCCACAACGCCTCACGATTCGCGGCATCGCGAATCGGTGGCGCGCACTTGTACTCGCACGCACCGTCGGCGATTTGCTCGCTGGTGAAGAAAAGATAGTGGGGGCATGTCTCGACCGTCAGCGGCAGCCCCTCGGCGCGAGCCGCCTCGAGCATCGGCAAACTCCCCGCATCGGCCAAGTGAACGATGTGGGTCGGGCACCCCGTCGCGCGGCACAGGTCGATCATCATCAGGGTCGCGTCGCGCTCGAACTCTGGGGGTCTCGTCGCCAGGTAATCGGCATAGCACCGCGGGTTTGGCATTGCAGCCATCGGCCGGGCGAGCTCGGCATGAACGAGCAGTGGCACATTGCGCTCGGCCAGCAGCGGCATCGCCAACCGCAGCTCGCGCTCGGTCGCCGCCGGAAATTCATCGAGCCCACTATCGCATAAGAATGCCTTGATTCCCAGCACGCCGGCATCAACAAGTCCGGCAATCTCGTCCTCGTTGCCCGGCACCAGTCCTCCATGAAAGCCAGCATCGATCGACAGCTTGCCTTTGGCGGCTTCGCGTTTTGCAACCAGTGCTGCGACCGTCGTCGTCACTGGCGAACTATTCAGCGGCATATCAACTACGAGGGTTGTCCCGCCGGCCGCTGCCGCGGCAGAGCCGGTGGCGAAACCTTCCCACTGAGTGCGGCCCGGCTCGTTGAAGTGCACGTGCGGATCGACGAGCCCGGGGAGCAGCGCGAGTTGCCTTAAGTCTTCGCCCGCCTCGGGGTCGTAATCTTCAATAGCAATAATTTGCTCGCCGCGCAATCGCACATTAGCCGCGACCACGCCGGTCGGCGTCACGACACGCTGGCTACAGAGCACGAGTTCATTCTTCGACGATTCGGCTGGCATCCGTCGCTCAAAGGGCTATCATGCGGGTTCGTAAGAACACAATATACCACTCTCGTACGAGCCGACGACATGGCAGCACGACTCACTTCACAGCGTTACGGCAAACACCGCGTTCGCGTTAGCAAAATCCGCCGCCCCAGAAACGAAGCCGCCAATCGCGAGCGACACGAATTCGTCGAAGTAACCGTCGATGTCGAGCTCGCCGGCGACTTCGATGCCGCTTACCTCGGCGGCGACAATCGCTCGATCATCGCTACCGACACCTGCAAGAACACCGTGTACGTTGTTGCCCAAGACGACGACTTGACGAACATCGAATCGTTTGGCGTCGCCCTTGCCGAGCACTTTATCGACAACTACGGCCATGTCGGGCTGTGTCGCGTCGCCCTCCGCGAACGAGTCTGGGAGCGATTGTTGGAATCGCCCCACGCCTTCGTCGGCCAAGGCCAAAGCACTCCGACGGCTCTCGTCGAGCTGTCGCGGGGCGATCGTCCGCGTGTCGTCGCGGGGATTGATGGGTTGTTGATCGCCAAAACGACTGAGAGTGGCTTCGCCAATTTTCACGACAGCAAACTCCGGACGCTCGCCGATACCGACGACCGCATCATGGCCACCTGCCTCACGGCCGAGTGGACTTATCTGCCCGCCAACCATGACTTCGCCAACTGCCGCAATCAGATCGCGGGCGCGCTGCTCGCGAGGTTCATCGACCACTACAGCCGTAGCGTGCAAGAAACACTTTTTTTGATGGCGCAGGCCGCCCTCGATTCGTGCCACGCCGTCAGCGATATCACGTTGACGATGCCGAACAAACACCACCTGCTTGCCAACCTCACGCCATTCGGTCGCGAGAACGACAACGAGGTGTTCGTCGTCACCGACGAGCCATTCGGGTTCATCACGGCAACTGTTACGCGGGCTTGACACGAAAGCGCTAGCGTCGGGGCTTGTGTTACCCGCGGCATCACTTGCGAAATACCTGCGGCTAGCGCCGGTGGCTCAACTTGCAAGCTCGGCCAGCGCCATCGCCAGCGTCGAGACCCCGGCCTCAATTTGCTCGGGCGAAGAATATTCGTCGGGACGATGCGACACGCCACCTCGGCAAGGAATGAAAATCATTCCCGTCGGCGCGATGCGGGCCATGAATAACGAATCGTGATAGGCGCGGCTCACCATTTCGGTTGCTTCGAGTTTGAGCAACTCGGCCGCCTTTCTAACGGCCGCAACCACCCGCTTGTCGGCAATAGCCGGTGGGTCGGCGTTGGTGATCGTGCGTGTGAGCGTCACGCCCCGCTGGCTCGCGATTTGTTCGGTAGCGTTCGTGATGTCGGCGAGCACTTTGTCCCGATTGGGGCCATCAATGTCACGTAAGTCGAGCGAGAACCGCACGCGGCTCGGGATCGAGTTGACCGCGCCTGGATACACGTCGACACAACCGACCGTGGCCACCAGATCGGGGCTGCTCGACTTGGCGAGCGATTCGATGGCGATCATCATCTCGGCAGCGGCCGCGAGCGCGTCGTGGCGATCGCCCATCAGCACTCCGCCGGCGTGCCCCCCCTGCCCGACGACGACAAACTCGGCCGCGGCTGGCGCGGCGATCGCCGTCACAATGCCAATCGGCGTCGTCGATTCTTCGAGTCGGGGAGCCTGTTCGATGTGCAGTTCGACGAACGCACTGAAATAGTCGTCGGCCAAACGCACCGATTCTAGCGGCCCCGTGAAGCCCGCCGACTGTCGTGCGTCGTCAAAGGTCGTATCGGCTTGGTCGGTGAGCGCCGCCAATGTTGACGGATCGATCGCCCCGCTCAGCAGGCGGCTGCCAGTGCAACCCATGCCGAAGCGAGTCGGTTCTTCGCTGGTGAACATGACCAGTTCGATCGACCGGCGTGGCTCGATGCCGGCACGCTGCAACGACCTGATTGCTTCCAAGCCTCCCAATACGCCAAGCGTGCCATCGTACATGCCGGCGTGGGGAATCGCGTCGCAATGCGAACCGGTGCCGACGACCGGCGCACTGGTGTCGCTGCCGACCCAGCGAGCGAACGTGTTGCCAATCGCATCGACGCGGACTGCGAGTCCAGCTTCTTCGTACAGTGACCGCAAGTACTCGCGGGCGCGGCGATCGGTCTCGGTGAACACGACTCGCGTGACGGCCGGCAATGGCTCCGGGCAATCGCTGAATGTCGCGAGCTTTTCTAGCTCGGCGACGAGTCGGTCGATGTCGATGTTGATCTTCAGCACGCTACTTTTCTTCTTTGTGGACAGGATTTCAGGATCGGCAGGATTGACCGGATAATTTTCGATTCTGTTTCATTCCCGTAAATCCTGCCGATCCTGTTATCCAGTCAATTTTTGGTATCGAGTCAAACAAGCAACGGATCGCGGTGGATGTCTTTGTAATAGATGTAAGCGGCCGGCTGTTTGCCCATCGCCACAAACCACTGCGGGCAGTACGACGCCATCCAAATCGAGTCCCCCGCCTCGACGGGATACCAATGCTCGCCAAGCCGATAGACCCCCTGCCCCGCTTTCATGTAAAGCCCATGCTCCATGACGTGAGTCTCGACGAAAGGCAATGCCGCACCCGATTCGAAGCGGAACACATTGACCGCCATATCGAATGCTGGCTCGATGGGAAGCAACGTCGCCAGCATCGCTGAATCGTCCCCCATGAATGGTGCGCACGGTGCGCCGGCCAGAGTTCCCACGACGCGGTGTGGTGGGGCGAAGTTGGCCAGCGGCTGGTAGTGTTTCTCGAAGACCAACAGTCGCGACTCGCTCGACACTTTCAATTCATAACTGTCGTCAGGGGGAAAATAGGCAAAGCCATCGGCTGCCAGCGGTTTGCCATCGAGCTTTGCGGCTCCATCGAGCACGTAAACGAGTCGTTCGACGCCGCTCGACGCACCGTTGGTAACGCCTCCTTCGGCACCGTTGACCAAATACTGGACAAACCTTGGTCCACCCTCACCGCCACCCATGGCCGGGCTGATGAGAACGATCCCATCACAACAACGCCAGCAGACCAGCGACGATGTGACGTGGCTATCGGGAGCGATCATCGCGTGATTGGCGGCAACGCGGGTGCGGGTTTCGCCGAAGAGTGTTGGTGGCATATGCAGGATTATCAGCTACGTCATTCCCGCGCAGGCGGGAATCTAGATTGAAAACGTTGCGTCTGGATTCCCGCCTGCGCGGGAATGACGGATTTCGCGGAACGACGGATCGCGCGTGCTACACAAAGTCCTTCGCCAACTGTAACACAAAATCCCCCAACACTTCGATAGCAACAGCGACATCGGCCACGTCGACCCGCTCATCCGGATGATGACTCACACCCTCCGGATGTCGCACAAACAGCATCGCCATCGGGAAGACCTGGCCCATCACTACTGCATCGTGTCCCGCGCCACTTTCGAGTTGCACCTCGCGCAACCCCTTGGCGAGAATTGTACGGCGGAGCGTCGCTTCGAGCCGTGGGTCGACGTTCACCGTGTTTTGCGAAGCTTCTTCGAGCAACCTAGAGAAGCAACCCTCATGGCTTGCCGATTGCTCAGCCGCAGCGAGCAACTCGGCAATCGCCAGCTTGCGAACTTCGTTATTCAGATGCCTCACGTCGAGCGACAGTTCGACGCGACCAGCAATCACGTTCGACGCATTCGGCGAAACTTGCAGCGACCCCACAGTCGCCCGCAGCCCGGGCGTCGTTAGTCCGGCACGTCGCACTTCCCCCACAAAACGCGACGCGGCCGCGAGCGCGTCGCGGCGATCCCCCATCGGCGTCGTACCGGCATGCCCCGCGCGGCCAACGAACTCAAGCCTCAACCGGCTTTGTCCCGAGATGCCGCTGACAATGCCCACCGGCGTCGAGAGTTTTTCGAGTATCGGTCCCTGCTCGATGTGAGGTTCGATGTAGCCAACGACGTCGCCCGAATCGTAAGCACAATCGGCCATCGCATCGGGGTCAAGTTCGAAGTGGGCGATCGCTTCGCGAAGCGTCACGCCCGCTTGGTCTTTCCGCGCGAGCCACTCATGATCGAAACGTCCCGACATGGCCCAACTGCCGATGTAGGGCAGCTTGAATCGCACTCCTTCTTCTTCGCTGAAACCAACGATGTCGAGGTGAAACGGCAGCGACTGCTCTCGCAATAACTTGGCAACGGCAACCCCAATAAGTACACCCAACACACCATCGTATCGACCTGCGCCCGGCACCGTGTCGAGATGTGACCCCATTAGCAACACACGGCGACCGCTTGCGGATTCGCGGCGACCGACGATGTTGCCCGCATTATCGACACGCGGCGTCAGCTCGGCTTCACGCATCCACTCTGCCACACGGGCATGAACAGCGTGCATCGGCCCGGTCAAGAAACGCCGTGTCACGCGGCCCGACTCCTCAGTACAACACGCCAAATCGTCGGATCGCCTCATCACCTCGGCGGCTAACGATGCGATTGGCAATGACATGGGGGCGAGTGAATCCGTTGACGACCGATGGCGATCGGCATAAGTTGTTGGTAGGTCAAGACTAACGAATAGCCACCCAAAGTAACCCGTGGCGGGCTTCGTCGCAATCTTCCGACTAATTTTCAGCGCAATCTGCAACGGCGGATGTCGATTGCCGCCGAGTCTATCTGCTTTTGTCTCCCTGCGAATCAACTCTCCGCCATGCGTGATCACCTCGTCTTCTATGTGAACGGCCGCCGCCACACACTGGCGGCTCCGCACGCGCTCGCGACCCTCTCCGACTACCTTCGCGGAGGGCTGAATCCTGACGTCAGCGAGCGGCTCATCGGTACCAAAATCGCCTGCTCCGAGGGGGACTGCGGAGCGTGTACCGTGCTAGTCGGCGAGTCAAACGGCGACCGCTTCGTCTATCAGACCGTCGATGCGTGCATCGCGTTTATGTTTCAACTCGACCGACGGCATGTAATCACGGTCGAAGGAATTGCTGACGAGAGCCACTTCACACCCGTACAACAGGCGATGATCGACGGCCACGGCAGCCAGTGTGGTTTTTGCACGCCCGGCTTCGTGATGGCTATGCATGGATTGACCGAGCGCAACCTGACGGCCGGCTGCCGCGAAAGTCTCTCAGACGACCAATTGCGGTTGGGCCTCTCGGGTAACCTCTGCCGCTGTACCGGTTACCACCAGATTTTGGCCGCTGGTGCCTCGATCGATGTCGCCAAGATGACAGTGGTCGACAAACGATTTAACACCGGTGCGATGCTGGCCGAATTCGACTCGCTTGGCAGCGTCCGACTCACTGGCCAAAGTCATGACGGAACCCCGGTCGCCGTCGCAATTCCGATCACGCTCGAAGAACTTCTGGAAGTCCGCCATGAATGGCCCGCAGCAAGACTCGTCGCCGGAGCCACCGACGTCGGCGTGCAATACAACCACGGAAAGTATGCGCCGACCCAGGTCATTTCAACGCGGCAAGTTGGCGAACTGCGAAGCGTCGAACTTACCAATGACGAACTAATTGTCGGCGCGGCAGCCAATTGGGACATTATCACGAATGTTGTCGAAACCCAACTTCCCGAGTACCACAAGATCCTCACTCGCTTCGGTAGTCCCCAGATTCGCAACATGGGAACACTCGCGGGCAACCTCGCCAACGGATCGCCCATCGCCGATGCGATCCCGCTGCATTACGTGACCGAGTCCGTCATCGTGGTCGCCAATCGCAGCGGAGAGCGCTCGATTCCGACCGGTAAGTTTTATCTGGGCTACAAACAAATCGATCTCGCGGCCGACGAAGTGATTGTTTCGATTCGCACGCCCCTACCGCCCCCTCACGTGTCGCTCAAGCTCTACAAAATCACCAAGCGGCGCGACATGGACATCAGCAGTGTGACGGCCGCGTTTTGGATCGAACGCGACCGAGGCACGATTGTCGATGCGCGAGTGGCACTCGGCGGCGTCGGGCCCATGGTCGTTCGTGCCACGGCCGCCGAAGCGATAATGGTCGGCCAACCTTTTTCGCTCGGCACCATGCAAGCTGCCGGTCGCATCGCCCGCGACGAAATCGCTCCGATCAGCGACGTTCGCGGCAGTACCGACTACCGATCACAGTTGGTCGAGAATTTGTTCGCGAAATGCTTTCACGAAATGACAGACGAAACCGCGTTGCTGGAGGTCACTTAATGCCACGGCAAGTCGGCACCCCACTGCCTCACGAATCGGCTGCCGGTCATGTGACTGGCCGGGCGCTCTACATCGATGACTTGCCGCGACGCGAGCGCGAGCTAGTTGTCACATTCGTCGGCGCGCCCGTCGCCGCCGGCCGCGTCACTCGCATCGACACGTCGAAAGCTGTCGCTACTCCAGGCGTTGTTTGCGTGCTGACGCACGCCGATCTCAAGGGGCATCGCTGCTTTGGGCCGATTATTTCTGACGAACCGTTTCTGGTCGAAGACGAGATCAGTTATCGCGGCCAGCCGGTCGTTGTCATTGCCGCCGAGACGGCCGCGGCTGCGAAACTGGCTCGTGGGCGAGTCATCATCGACTGCCAAAAACGCTCCCCTATCCTCACGATCGACGACGCCATCGCCCGCGAATCGTTCATCGGTCCCCCGCGAACGATGACCAGTCGACTCGCCGAAGACGAGGTCCGCTTTTCAGCGGCATTTGACGAGGCTTCGCACGTGCTTGCCGGGCGATTTCACTCGCAGGGTCAAGAACAATTTTATTTCGAGACCCAAGCGGCGCTCGCTGAGCCTTGTGAATCGGGCGAAGTTCGCGTGATTTCTTCGACGCAAAACCCCACCGAAACTCAGGCGGTGGTTGCCGAAGCGCTCGGCCTGGGGATGCACGAAGTCGTTTGTGAATGCCATCGCATGGGGGGAGGCTTTGGCGGCAAGGAAACTCAGTCGGCATTGACGGCCGTCATGGTGGCGATGGTCGCCAAGCGGACCCGCCGCCCGGCGCGGATGGTGCTCTCACGACTCGACGATATGAGCATCACCGGCAAACGCCACCAATACCAAACCGACTACCGCGTCGCCTTCTACGACAACGGGCGATTGCTCGCGGCCGAGTTCCATTTCTTCAGCAACGGCGGTGCGTTTGCCGACCTCTCGACGGCCGTCTTGGAGCGGACCATGCTCCACGCCGACAACGCCTACCATGTGCCCATGATGCGGGTAACGGGGCAAGTCTGTCGCACCAACTTGCCGCCGAACACGGCTTTTCGTGGGTTCGGTGGACCTCAAGGCATCGCGGTCATCGAGAGTTGCCTCGAAGAAATCGCCCGCCAACTCGGCCTCGACGCAGCCGACGTTCGCCGCACCAATCTCTACCGCGATGGCGACGAGTCGCAGAGCGTCACCCAGTACGGCCAAATCGTTCGCGACCATGTGCTTGTCGAAACGCTCGACCGACTCATCGAGACGAGCGACTATCGCTCGCGTCGTCGCGCAGTCGAACGGTTCAACACTCACAGTAAGACACACATCAAGGGCATCGCCCTCTCGAACATCAAGTTCGGCATCTCGTTCACCACCAAGTTTCTCAACCAAGCCAATGCGCTGGTCAACGTTTACACCGACGGTACGATTCAAGTCTCGACCGGTGGCACCGAAATGGGCCAGGGACTCAACACCAAACTTAAGCAAATGATCGCCGACGAGTTTGGCCTCGCTGCCGACCGCGTGCGGATGATGACCACTTCGACTGAGAAAAACAACAACACGTCCCCCACAGCGGCGAGCGCCGGCACCGACCTCAACGGCGCGGCCGCGCTCGATGCTTGCGCGAAGATCAAAGCGAACATGCTCGCATTCGCCGCCACGTTGCTCTCCAATCCCAGCGAGGGACTCGTCGCTTCGACCGAACACGTTTGCATCGAAGATGGCCACGTTTACGACGATCGCGATCCCTCTCGCAAAATCGAGTTCGGTCAGTTTTGCGCGATGGCGCGCCGCGAGCGTGTTGACCTCGGCGCGCGAGGCTTCTATGCCACACCGGGGGTCGATTACAACCGCGAGACGGGGCGGGGGAATCCGTTCTTCTATTTCACGACCGGTGCCGCTGTCGCCGAAGTGACCATCGACCGCTTCACCGGCGAAATGACCTTTGACCGGGGGGACATTCTCATGGACGTTGGCCAGATGATTAACCCCGGCATCGATCGCGGGCAAGTCATCGGCGGCTTCATTCAGGGAGTCGGCTGGGTAACTAACGAAGACCTACGCTACGACGACGCTGGCACGCTCCTCTCAACTGGCCCGACGACGTACAAAATCCCCAACATCACCGACCTGCCTCTGACCCTCAACGTCGATTTCATCGACAACCCCAAACACACAAAAAATGTTCGCCACAGCAAAGCGGTCGGTGAACCGCCGCTGATGCTTGGCGTCGCCGTTTGGCTGGCCGCGCGACACGCGCTCTCGTTCGTCGCGGGCGAGTGTCCGCTTGAACTCGCCATCCCGGCGACAGGCGAGGAACTTTTGATGACACTCTCGAAACTTCAACGTGATAACGACGACGCAAAGGCAAACCGCAACGGCTCAGCCGCAAGCCGCTCTTCGCTCGTTTCCAGCTTAGTGAAGCAGCCATGACCGATGCCGCACTATTGCGAAAGTGTGCCGAGCTGGCCGAGTCGAAGTCAGCGTTCGTGCTGGTGACGCTCGCCGAAGCGATTGGTTCAACTCCCCAGGATGCCGGGGCAAAAATGATCGTTACGGCCGACGGGCTCGCGAGCGGAACTGTTGGCGGCGGTCGCGTCGAAGCCAAAGCGATCGACCACGCTCGATCAATGCTCACCGACTCTCGAGCTGGCTGCACCT
This sequence comes from Pirellulales bacterium, assembly GCA_041737535.1. Lineage (GTDB taxonomy): Bacteria > Planctomycetota > Planctomycetia > Pirellulales > Lacipirellulaceae > JBGSWC01. The sequence goes on from JBGSRO010000094.1 coordinate 15,157, forward strand.
GGGTCGACTGGAATCTCAAGGCCGATGCCGGCATGACCTGTGGGGGCCGCGTGCGGCTCGTCTTCGATTGCATTGCTGCTCCGGCATGGCAAGTCGTCATTTTCGGTGCCGGGCACGTCGCCCAGGCGCTCACGCGACTGCTCGATTCGCTCCCTTGCGGAGTCACCTGCGTCGACCCTCGCGACGAGTGGCTCGTGCAGCTTCCGTCGCAAGTCAAGCGAATCCAACTCGCATCGCCCGCCGACTACGTTGATTCACTCCCGGCGGGTTGCCAAGTCGTCTGCATGACGCAAGGCCACAAGACCGACCTTCCCGTCTTACACCAGCTCTATTCGATTGGCCGCGACGTTTCGTTCGTGGGCGTCATCGGTAGCGCCGCCAAAGCCGCCGCGCTGCGCAAAGAACTCACCGCCACCGGCATCGACCCGGCGAAGCTCATTTTTCACTGCCCGGTCGGCCTACCGATTGGCTCGCACCACCCGGGCGAAATCGCGGTGAGCATCGCGGCTCAGTTGTTGTCCGTTCGTATATAGGAAATCCCGATTCTGTTCGAGCCGCGCACGTAAGTAAGCGGAGCCGCGACCGAACTCCGCTTACTGACGTGCGCGGCTCGAGTTGCCAGAGGGTCCCCATCACATCACCGCATCAAGCGCCTTCACAATCGCGTCGACATTCGCCTCATTCGCCCCATGTCCCATAATCCCGATCCGCCAACACTTGCCGGCCAAGTCACCAAGCCCGCCGCCGATTTCGATGTTGTGCTCTCTTAGCAATCGCCCGCGAAGGGCCGCTTCACCCTCGACCCGCGCCGGAATCGTAATCAAGTTCAGCATCGGCAGCGAGTTCTCGGGGTCCGACGCATACTCAAAGCCCCTCTCAACAAGTTTTGACTTTAGTTTCTCGTGTACTCGCTGGTGACGGGCGAAGCGATTCTCGAGTCCTTCTTCGAGTACGAGCCGCAGCGCTTCGTGCAAACCGAAATTCATGTTCACTGGCGCGGTGTGGTGATAGGCCCGGTTCCCGCTCCAGTAGTTGCCCACGAGATTGAGGTCGAGATACCAACTGTTGACCTTGGTCGCTCGGTTCTTGACTTTGTGCATCGCTCGCTCGGAGAGGGTCACGGGTGCAAGTCCGGGGGGACACGACAGACACTTTTGCGTACCACTGTAAGCTGCGTCGACTCCGCGCCGGTCGATTCCCACCGGCAATCCCGCGAGCGAAGTTACACAGTCGAGCACGAACAGCCCCCCATGCTTATGAACCGCGTCGGCAATACGGTCGATCGGTTGATGCACGCCCGTCGAAGTCTCGGCGTGGACGATCATCACCAACCTCGGTTTCCAGTCGTCGATCTTGGCGATGAACTCGTCTTCGTCGATCGGCTCTCCCCAGGCGGCGTTAATTGTCTCGACCACTCCCCCGGCGCGGCGGCACTTCTCGGCAATTCGACCGCCAAACACACCGTTGACGCCAACTAGACACTTATCGCCTGGCTCGACCAGATTGTCGACGAGCATCTCGGCCCCCGCCGACCCGGTCCCCGAACAAGCGAGCGTCATCTCGTTCTCGGTCTCGAACACAGCCTGCATCATCTCGCGAACTTCGTTCATCACCCGCATGAACTCGGGGTCCATGTGACCAATACAAGGCCTCGCCATCGCTGCCAGCACCGACGGCGCAACGGGCGACGGGCCGGGACCATGCAACAGGCGTGTGGGTACATCGAGCGGCGAAAATAATGCAGTCACGGCAGGCTCTCTCATTTGATTTCGTACCCCCAAAATCTTGCTCTGCTACGGCCCATTTTGCAAGGTGTCGCACGGCAGATCATCCTCTGTAGCCGAGGTGGCAACACTTCGCAGCGTTGGCCCGGCGTTCCCGAATTCTTGCGAATCCGGCTACAAGAACACCAGCCTAGGTCAACGCACTGGCTTCGGCTAAAATTGCGGAACTGACGGATTGACTTCAACGGAACGACCAAAATGCTCGACAAAAAGTTTGTGCTCGAAAATGCCGAGCTCGTCCAAACCAATTGCGCCAACCGAGGCGTCAAGGTCGACGTCGCGCGTTTCGTACAGCTCGAAACCGAGCGGCGGACGCTGCAGCAAGAAGTCGAAGAACTGAGCCGCCAAGCGAATGAAGTCAGCAAGTCGATCGGCAAAGCCAAAGACGACGCCGAGCGCGAGGCGCGCAAAGAAGAAGGTCGCGCGCTTCGCGAAGCCAAAGACGCCAAGCAGGCCGACATCGATCGCATCAGCGCCGAAGCCGACTCGTTGCATAGCGCTATGCCCAACCTTACCCACCCCTCGGCCCCCATCGGTGGCGAAGACGACGCGCGGGAGTTGAGCCGCGGCGCGACTAAGCCGCGCACGATGACATTCCCGGTCCAAGACCACGTCGAACTCGCCGCTCAGCATAAGCTCATTGACTTCGAAGGGGGAGCACGCGTCGCAGGCAATGGCTTTTACTTTCTGCAGAACGAAGCGGTACTGCTCGAACTCGCGCTGCAACATTACGCTATCGAGCGGCTGATGGCAGAAGGCTTCGTGCCGACCATCACTCCCGACATGGCGCGAGGCGATGTTGTGCGTGGCGTGGGATTCATTCCTCGGGGGCCAGAGACACAAATCTACAGCATCGACGGCGAAGACTTGAACCTCGTCGCCACCGCCGAAATCACGCTTGGCGGACTCTATGCCGATCAAGTGATCGACGAAGAACAACTTCCCATCAAACTCGTCGGCATCAGCCACTGCTTTCGCACCGAGGCGGGCGCGGCAGGTCGCGCGTCGCGGGGACTTTATCGCGTTCATCAGTTCACCAAAATCGAAATGTTTGCTTTCACGACGCCCGATCAAAGCGACGAAGTCCACGATCAATTGCGACAGCTTGAGTGTGACCTATTCGACGGGCTAGGCCTTCCTTATCGCGTCATCGACACAGCGACCGGCGACCTCGGTGGTCCCGCCTATCGCAAGTTCGACCTCGAAGCCTGGATGCCCGGCCGGGGCAAGAGTGGCGAATTTGGCGAAGTCACTAGCACCAGCAATTGCACCGACTACCAAGCCCGGCGACTCAACATTCGCTACAAGACTAAGGGCGAGAAGGGAACACACTTTGTCCACACCCTCAACGGCACCGCCATCGCTTGCAGTCGTGCGATGATCGCGATTCTCGAAAACTATCAACAGGCGGATGGTTCCATTTTGGTCCCCGAAGTCCTGCGCAAGTGGGTTGGTAAATCGCGAATCGGTTCATCCGACGACGAATAACTCGTGTAGGCCGGAACGAGCGTACTCGCGATGTTCCGGCAGCACCTATCGCTACGTCTCCCACCTCCGGAACTGCCCAAGCTTGTTCCGGCCTACTTCTTAGACTATCGAGGCCCTTCGCCTTGCTCCGAAGCCTGCCGAGTCGGATCGCTCGATTGCTCAGCCATGATCTTCGTCCAACCAAACGGAGTCCGCGGCGCGCTGAAGAGTGCCTCGAACAACTGACCAAACTGGCGGTTGATCTGCGCACTTGCCAAATCAAACGAGTACGAATCGCGGCTATTGTCGGCGTGGTAAACGATAATCCCCTTCGGCATCAGGTACTCGTGCTTCATGTCGAAAACCACCAGCACCGTCTTGTAATTCGCGGCGTCGCTCTGAAACTTGGGCAATGCCTGAATGCAAAGCTGAGTGTCGGTCGTGAGCGTCGGTTCTTTGCAAATGCGAAACCAATAGCGCGCCTTTAGCTTGTTGGCTTCGGCGCCGAACAAGAATGGGAGCGGACCGTCGACGATTCGCTGGCCTTGCATTTCTGGCGGGATCGGCCGTTCCTTTAATTGTTTCTGCGAGTAGTCGAACTCGAACACACTCTTGCCATCACAGACCCAATGCGTCTTTGCATTTTCCTGTTCCGTGTAAGTCCCCTTGATTGGCCCAGTGTCGTCAGCGGTTCGGGCCTCTGGAGTCCAGACGTTGCTCGACTCGATCTTGAAACTTCCCCGATCGGGTGAACGATAACTCAGTTCGCCCGAGTCCTCGCTGAACTTGTAGTCGGGCGCGGGACCGTAAATGTTGTATTTGTGACAAACGAACTTACAGCGAAAATTCACCACCGCCTTGCTTTTATTCTCCCATGCGATCAGCAGATCATTAAGATAAGCCTCGTCTGACGCCGAATTCTGAAAATTCGCCGGCGGCTGAGGAGCCACTCCCGGTTGGGCTTGTCCCGGTTGCGGTTGCCCCGGTTGCGGTTGCCCAGGCCCAGCGGCAGGTTGTTGAGCCCAAGCGGGCACAGCGATCACGGCAATCAGGCAAACGAACAAAAGTTGCATACGAGTATCCCCAGGCGAGAGTCGGCGGCGGGCGTGTCGGTCCGGAAATTTAGCAAGCATCGCCAATCCGTGCCACAGCGATTAAGAGCTTTCAGCATTTGGCGGTCAGATAGAGGCTCTATCGTTTTCAGCATTCAGTCTTCCGTTATCAGTTGTGATAGCACGCACTCAGTAAGAAGTGTTTTGCCCTCTTCCCTCTCCTTCACTATGCAAATCCAATGGACCACCTCCGTCGCCGCTAGCACTCTGCACTCGGCTGCGTGGATTGCCGCCGGTCACTTGTCGGTCACTCGCGCGGCCGAGACTTCCCTCCGCGAATCGGTCGATGCCGCCAAGGCAACCTTGCTCGATGTCGGACTCAAACAGGGTGCTGCAACCTGGCTCAACCGAGCCGCTTCGGTCGCGGCTTCCGGCATCGACGGGGCCGCCACCATCGCCGAGCGACTGATCGCCAATCATTTCGGCTCGCGAGCAACTCCACTTACGCAGTCGACACTTGCTGCCGCCATCGCCAACGTAATCGCGGCAGGCGGACGGCAATGGGCCTCGCGATCTTTTGACGACGAAATCTCGCTGCGTTGCCGCCCTATCATCGAGCAATGGGAAGCACGCGGCCCGGGCTTCATGCGAATGCTCGCGCGACTGGTTGAACCCGAACTGCTGGTTGACTCGGCACGCATCTCGCTGGTGATGCCTGCCGCCGGCGGACATGGCGTCTCCCATCCGCCGACCAACACTGTGCGCTTCGAAGCCGTGCTGGCGAATCCCCATCCGCAATTGCCCGAGGTGTTGCGGCTCGCGTGGTTGCTCGCCCAGTTGCAAGCCGACTTGCCTCCTTTGGTCGAATATTGCCCGGCCGGTCGGGCCGAAGAACTGATGAAACTGGCAATGATCCCGGCCACACTCGCAGCAGCAGAAGAGGTCGAACTCACGGCCAGCGGACCAAATGCCATCGCGGCCGCCCTTACAGCTTGGCACTTGCCCAAGTATGCGAATAAAGCGAGCGAACTTCAGCAGTGGTGGGACACTTATGTGAATACTCAAACGAAATGGCCCGTGGCACTGGCGGCGTTGAGTGCGATGGTGCCGGAAAACCCTTAACTGAGAGTGTCGAAAAACGAAGCCGACTTGCGATTCTCGCAAGTCGGCAAAAAGTGGAGGCGGCGGGAATCGAACCTGTGCGTTCGATCTCGCAACCAAGGATGGCACAAGGACTTAGGGCTCAAAGCGGTGTGCCGTCAGCACCTGGTCAGCAATCTCGTGGCAGCGACCGTCCCGGCATGTCACCGATT